>NZ_JAQGLV010000079.1 GCF_028292705.1 Collimonas fungivorans
GCCGCGGCGTGGATATCCTGGGTATGGCCGCCGGTATGCACGGTGATGGTGTCGAAGAAGCTGGCGGTCGGCACCGCATGGTGCAGCTGGCGCAGGCCCTCGGCCAGGATCGCGGTCAGCCGGTGCACCCGTTGCGCGATCGTTTTCAGCCCGCTTGGGCCGTGGTACACCGCATACATGCTGGCGATATTGGCCAGTAGCACCTGCGCGGTGCAGACGTTGCTGGTGGCTTTTTCGCGGCGGATATGCTGTTCGCGGGTCTGCATCGCCAGCCGGTAAGCCGGTTCGCCGCGGCTGTCGATCGAGACGCCGACCAGGCGTCCGGGCATGACGCGCTTGTGCGCATCCAGCGTGGCGAAATACGCTGCGTGCGGGCCGCCGTAGCCGAGCGGCACGCCGAAGCGCTGGGCAGTACCGATCACCACGTCGGCGCCGAATTCGCCCGGCGGCGTCAGCAGGGTCAGCGCCAGCAGGTCGGCGGCTACTACTACCAGCGCCTGCTTGTCGTGCGCCAGGCGCGCGGTGGCTGCATAGTCGTTGATCTCGCCGTTCAGGGTCGGATATTGCAGCAGCACGCCGAAGCAGTCGAGCCGCTCCAGGTCCTTGAGATGGTCGCCGACTACTATCTCGACCCCGATCGGCGCGGCGCGGGTGCGCAGCACGTCGATGGTTTGCGGGAAGCAGTCTTGCGAAACGAAAAAGGTATTGCTCTTGCTTTTCGACAGGCGCTGGCAGAAAGTCATCGCTTCGGCCGCCGCGGTGGCTTCGTCCAGCAAGGAAGCGTTGGCGATTTCCATGCCGGTGAGGTCAGTCACCATGGTCTGGAAATTCAGCAGCGCTTCCAGCCGCCCCTGCGAAATTTCAGGCTGGTACGGCGTATAGGCGGTATACCAGGCCGGGTTTTCCAGCAGGTTGCGCAGGATGACGGTCGGCGTATGGCAGTTGTAATAGCCCATGCCGATATGCGATTTGAACAGCTGGTTCTTGCCGGCGATTTCGCGCAAGGCTGCCAGCGTTTCCGCTTCGCTGCGCGGGGCGCCGAGCTTCAGCGGATGGCGCTCGAGGATGGCGCTTGGTACGATTTTCTGTATCAGAGCCTCGATCGAATCGAAACCGAGGGCGGTCAGCATGGCCTTTTGTTGGGCTTGGTCCGGGCCGATATGGCGTTCAATGAAATCGGCATGTTGTGCCAGATCTTCAAGAGCAGGCCGTGATTGTGTCATGGGTGCTTCCTTCATTTAATGAACAATAGAGTTGCGCTTACTTAAGTTAGACCTTTAAGCCAGACCTTTAAGCCAGGCCCTTGATCAGCTCGTCATAAGCTGCTTTGTCCATCAGACCGTTCAACTCGGCCGCATCGTCTATTTTGATCTTGAAGAACCAGCCTTCGCCCAGCGGATCCTCGTTCACCTTTTCAGGCGCGTTCGCCAGCGCTTCGTTGATTTCGACCACCGTGCCGGCAACCGGCATATTGATTTCACTTGCAGCCTTGACCGACTCGATTACCGCGGCTTCTTCGCCCTTGGCGATAACGGCGCCGACTTCAGGCAGCTGCACAAAAACCAGGTCGCCCAGATGGTCTTGCGCGTAAGCGGTAATGCCGACCGTCACCAGGCCGCCATCCTCGACACGCAACCACTCATGTTCAACCGTATATTTTTCCTGACCCATGCCCATCTCCTTTATAAAAAACCATGATATTCAAATGACTTATCCGAATTTTACGACCGAAACGCCCTGCATGATACCGCCAACCAGTTCGATTCGACAGCGGGGCATGGAGGGGAATTGGCCAGGACGAGCTAAGGCCTTGATTCTTCGGGAATTATCGATGGCAGGAGAAAAAGCGCCGGGAAGCCGGCCGGCTGCAACAGCCGGCTAGCGGTAAAACGCGGTGGGCGTGCTGCCGAAGTGTTTCTTGAACATGGCGCTGAAGGCGCTCTGGCTGCTGTAGCCCTGGTCTTGCGCAGCGGCGGCGACCTTGCCGCCGCGCGCCAGCTGTTCCATGGCCTGCAGCAGCCTGGCTTGCTGGCGCCAGTGGCCGAAACGCATGCCGGTCTGGCGCAGGAACAGGCGATGCAAGGTGCTGGTGGATATGCCGAGCTGGCCGGCCCAGGTTTCGATTGTTACCTGCTTGCCGGGAGTCGCCATCAGCAATTCGCACAGGCTGCGCAGGCGCGCCGCCAGCGGCAACGGTAAATACAGGGGAAGCACGGTCACCGACGCCAGCTCGTGCAGCAACAATTGCAGCATGTGCCAGTTGCGCGCGTCAGCGTCATGGGCGGCCGGGTTGCCATGGGCGGCCGCGATCAGTTCGCGCAGCAAGGGCGAGATATCCAGCACGCAGCTGCGCGCAGGCAGGTGCGGCGACATGGCGACGTCCAGCAGCAGCGTGCGCAAGCCGACCTCGCCGTGCATGCGGATCTGGTGGTCGACATGCGCCTGCAGCCAGACCGCGCGGCCCGGCGGCACCATCCAGCGCCCGGCCGCCGCATCGACCGTCATCACGCCCCTGGTCGCATACAGCAGCTGGGCGCAGGAATGGCGGTGCAGCGGGATGACGTGGCCATCCGGATAGTCCGTTGCCGACGTCACAACCGAGGCACCGGCGGAATGCAATGCCTGATAATCTAATTCTGCTGTCATGTCGTCGGCCCGTTTTTTTTTCAGATCACCTTCTCTTCACGCAGCGCGGCGATGTAATCCTTGCCGTAGCCGAGCTGCGCCAGCACTTCTTCGGTATGTTCCCCCAGCAAGGGAGAACGCGTGACCTCGGTCGGGCTGTCCGACATCTTGATCGGATTACCTACCGTCAGGTACTTGCCGCGCGTCGGATGGTCAATTTCGACGATAGTGCCGCTCTGGCGCAGCGACTCGTCTTCGGCGATTTCCTTCATCGACAGGATCGGTCCGCACGGAATATCGTACTGGTTCAGGATATCCATGGCTTCGAACTTGGTCTTGCTCATGGTCCATTGCTCGATGCGGGCAAAGATCGGCTTCAGGTGCAGCAGGCGCGCCGCCGGCGTGGCGTAAGCCTCGTCGGTGATCCAGCCCTCCTCGCCTATCACCTTGCAGACCGCCGGCCAGACCGCGCCCTGGGTGATGAAATAGATATAGGCGTTAGGATCGGTTTCCCAGCCCTTGCACTTCAGGATCGAGCCCGGCTGGCCGCCGCCGGAAGCGTTGCCGGCGCGCGGCACGGCTTCGCCGAACTTGCTGTCCGGGTATTGCGGATATTCGTGCATGGTGCCGGTGCGTTCCAGCCGCTGCTGGTCGCGCAGCTTGACGCGGCACAGGTTCAATACGGCGTCCTGCATCGGCGCCAGCACCTTCTGGCCGCGGCCGGAAGTGTGGCGCTGGAACAGCGCGCTGACGATGCCCAGCGCCAGGTGCAAGCCGGTGCCGCTGTCGCCGATCTGGGCTCCGGTCACCATCGGCGGACCGTCGTCGAAGCCGGTGGTGGACGCCGCACCGCCAGCGCACTGGGCGACGTTTTCATAGACCTTGCAATCTTCGTATTTGCCCGGACCGAAACCCTTGACCGAGGCCACGATCATTTTCGGATTCAGTTCCTGGATGCGTTCCCAGGTAAATCCCATGCGGTCCAGCGCGCCCGGTGCGAAATTTTCCACCAGCACGTCGCAATCCTTGATCAGCGTTTCCAGCACTTCCTTGCCCTTGGGGTTCTTGGTGTCGAGCGTGATGGAGCGCTTGTTATGGTTCAGCATCGTGAAATACAGGCTGTCGACCCCGGGAATGTCGCGCAGCTGCCCGCGCGTGGCGTCGCCTTCGCCGGCGCGTTCGACCTTGATCACATCGGCGCCGAACCAGGCCAGCAGCTGGGTGCAGGTCGGCCCTGACTGGACATGGGTGAAATCTAGAATGCGCACGCCATCCAGTGCTTTGCTCATGAAAATCTCCTGTTTATATTTATCATAGGTACCGTGTGCCCGGTTCCATTGCGATCTTAACTGGATTCGGTCGTCAGCGCTGTCAGTCTGGCTTCCATTTCCGCCAGACGTTTGCGCAAGGCGCGGTCCTCGGCAAAGCGGCTGCTTTCGTCGCGGATGACGGCAACGATCGCCGCCACCTTGTTATCCGCCGTCTGCAGCAGCGCCACCGTAAACGCGATCGACAAGGTATGGCCGTCCTTGTGTACCGCCGGCACCCGCAGCACGTCGTTGCCGTAGCGGGTAATGCCGGTATCCATGGTCTTTTGATAACCATCCCAGTGCCGCTGGCGCTGGCGTTCGGGGATGATCAGGTCGAGCGACTGCCCTAGCGCTTCGCCCTGGGTAAAACCGAACATGCGTTCTGCCGCCGGATTCCACAAGGTGATGGCGCCTTTGGCGTCGGAAATCACGATGGCGTCGCCGACTGCTTCCACCAGCTGCCTGAGATCGAGTTCGGTTGACATATCGCTGCTCCTTGCTAAGAACCTGCTGACAGGCCCGCATGTAAAAACGGCGTCCTGGGCGGACGCCGTCAATCGTCCTTGGGACGACTCATGTGGCCATTACTCGCCTATCGTCATCCTCAGACTGCTTCTGCTTTATGCAGTTCGGCAATCTGTCCGGCGCTGTAGCCCAGCACGTCCGCCAGCACCTCGTCGGTGTGCTCGCCCAGCAAAGGCGATCCGGTGATTTCCGGCGTCAGGTCGGAGAACTTGATCGGGCTGCCGACGGTCAGGTATTTGCCGCGTTCCTTGTGGTCGACTTCGGTGATGGTGCCGCTGGCGCGCAGCGACGGATCGTTGGCCAGTTCTTTCATGGTCAGCACCGGTGCGCAAGGAATGTCGAATTTGCGCAGGATGTCGACCGCTTCGAACTTGGTCTTGTCCTTCAGCCACACTTCTATGGTGTCGAAAATCTCGGTGATATGCGGCTGGCGCGCCTTCGGCGTGCTGTAGGCCGGATCTTCGATCCATTCATCCTTGCCGATCGCCTTGCAGATAGGCGCCCAGGCATGGCCCTGGATGGTGAAGTAGATATATGCGTTCGGATCGTTTTCCCAGCCCTTGCACTTGAGCACCCAGCCTGGCTGGCCGCCGCCGCCGGCATTGCCGCCGCGCGGCACCACATCGCTGAATGTGCCGTGCGGGTATTGCGGATACTCTTCCAGGAAGCCCAGCTTGTCCAGGCGCTGCTGGTCGCGCAGCTTGACGCGGCACAGGTTCAGCACGCTGTCCTGCATCGACACCGCGACACGCTGTCCCTTGCCGGTCTTGTCGCGGCCGATCAAGGCGGTCAGGATGCCGATCGCCAGGTGCATGCCGGTGTTGCTGTCGCCCAGGGCGGCAGCGCTGACAGTCGGCGGGCCGTCCCAGAAACCTGTAGTGGAAGCCGCGCCGCCGGCGCACTGGGCGACGTTTTCGTAGACTTTCAGGTCATCGTAATGGTGGCCGTCGCTGAAACCCTTGACCGAAGCCACGATCATCTTCGGATTCAGTTCGTTGATGCGTTCCCAGGAAAAGCCCATGCGGTCCAGCGCGCCTGGTCCGAAGTTCTCGACCAGCACGTCGGATTCCTTGATCAGTTTTTCCAGCACCAGCTTGCCTTCAGGCTTTTTGGTGTCGAGTGTGAGTGAACGCTTGTTGCTGTTCAACATGGTGAAATACAGCGCGTCGACACCAGGGATATCGCGCAGCTGCGAACGCGTCACGTCGCCGGAACCCGGACGTTCTACCTTGATCACGTCGGCGCCAAACCATGCCAGCAGTTGCGTGCATGCAGGACCGGCTTGCACGTGCGTGAAGTCGATGATGCGGATGCCTTCCAGCGGTTTTGCCTTGCTTTTTTCTGTGCTCATTTCAAATCTCCTGTTCAACTTGATCGAATTTTATGTGCTGGCTAAGCGACTTATTTGTACATGGTCTGGGCCATGGTTCCCGGGGCATACACCGCAGGATCGACCCAGATATTGACCACTGCACAACGCCGTGTCTTGCGCACCGCTTCCCGCGCCCGCTGCAACGCGCCAGCGATCTGCGCCGGATCGCGCACTTCTTCGCCATGCCCGCCCAGCATCTCGGCAAACTTGCCGTAAGGGATATCGCTCAGCAAATTGCCCACATTGCCGCGTTCTTCGCCGTATTTCGCCAGCTGGCCGTAACGGATCTGGTTCATCGCCGAGTTGTTGCCGATCACCGCGATGTACGGCACACCGAAACGGTTGGCTGTTTCCATGTCGAACGACGTCATGCTGAACGC
>NZ_JAQGLV010000090.1 GCF_028292705.1 Collimonas fungivorans
AACCCGCGTCTGGCAATGGATCCGGTGGGAAATTTTGCAGTGGCATGGACCAGCGGCTCACCTAGCGACGGCCCTGGGGCCGGATGGGACGCCATGGTGCGCACCTTCAAGATGGACACCCGGCCACCCATTACCCAACTCGTGAACAAGCGGACTGTCCAAGGCTTGGCGGGCGACACCGACAGCTGGAGCTATTACAGGGTCACGGTGCCCTCCGGCGTCAAGCAGTTGAACATCGACATGACCGGCCCCGCCGGTGTTGGCGATGGCGACATGTACCTCCGCTTCGGCGGGCTCCCGTCGTTGACGGCCTGGGACCAGCGCCCCTACGTCAACGGCAGCAACGAATCCATCGGGATCAGCAATCCCCCGCCCGGCGATGCCTACATCGGGATCCACGGGCGCAGTGCGTACTCGTCGGTCGGACTGACCGCCGGCTACTACTACCCCTGAGACGGGTCTGGCCATGGCCGGCACTTTCGCTCCAACCTCCTGGGGAGGTCGGAGCATACCGGGTCAGATAAGTCTATAACTTCACGCGCACTGCACTAGATCTTGTCGGCGATGAAGTTATTGAGGAATTCACGGAATTCCTCTTTGACTTCGGGATGCTTCAGCGCGAACTTTACCGAGGCTTGCAGGTAACCGAGCTTGCTGCCGCAGTCGTAACGTGTGCCTTCGAACTGGTAGGCCATCACCTCTTCCTGCGCCAGCAATGAGGCAATGCCGTCGGTCAGCTGCAGTTCGCCGCCGGAACCTGGCTGCAGCGTATGCAGGTGGTCGAAAATCGACGAATTCAGGATATAGCGTCCGACCACGCCCAAATTGGACGGCGCGTCTTCCGGCGCCGGCTTCTCCACGATGCCATGCAGCTTGTGCAGGCGGTCGCCGGTCGGCGTGCCTGCCACCACGCCGTAGGAACGGCTCTGCACCGGCGCGATCGCCTCGACGCCGATGATGCTGCTGCCATAGTCCGCATACAGATCGGTCATCTGGCGCATGACAGGGGTGGTCCCATCCAGCAGGTCGTCCGCCAGGATCACCGCAAACGGCTCGCCGTGCACCAGCCGCTCGGCGCACAGGACAGCATGGCCCAGGCCCAGTGCTTCCGCCTGCCGCACATAAAAACATTCGACATTCTTCGGCTTGATCTGGCGCAGCACTTCCAGCAGCGCCTGCTTGTTCTTGGCCAGCAATTCGGCTTCCAGTTCGTAGGCTTTGTCGAAATGGTCTTCGATGGCGCGCTTGTTGCGGCCGGTGACAAAAATCATCTCGGTGATGCCGGCGGCGGCGGCTTCTTCCACCGCATACTGGATCAAGGGCTTGTCTACCACGGGCAGCATTTCCTTGGGACTGGCCTTGGTGGCCGGCAAGAACCGAGTGCCGAGGCCGGCGACGGGAAATACGGCTTTGGTGATTTTTTTATGCATGCTGATGACTCTTGAAGATAGGTTTGTAAAAAAAGGCGCTGCAAACAAGTAGCGCCCAGGCAAACTTTGATCAATAGGCGGTCTTGCCGCTCCATCCCTTGAACGCGGTCCACAGCAGGATCCGGAAATCCATCAGGAACGACCAGTTCTGTATGTAGTGCAGGTCGAACTGCACCCGCGTTTCCATTTTTTCCAGGGTGTCGGTTTCGCCGCGGTGGCCATGGATCTGGGCCCAGCCCGTGATTCCCGGCTTGACGCGATGACGCACCATGTACAGGTCCAGCAGCTCTTCATACATCTGGTTATGCTGCATGGCATGCGGGCGCGGGCCGATGACCGACATGTCGCCCAGCAGGACGTTGATGAACTGCGGCAGCTCGTCGAGGCTGGTGCGGCGCAGGAACTGGCCGATCCTGGTGATGCGCGGATCGCCCTGGGTAGCCTGAGTGACCTTGTTGTGCTCCTGGTGCAGTTTCATCGAACGGAATTTGTAGATCATGAATTTCTTGCCGTTCAGGCCCAGCCGCACCTGCTTGAAAAATACCGGTCCCGGCGAGGAGATCTTGATGGCGACGCCGATCGCCACGAACAGCGGAGTCAGGGCCGTTAGCGCTACCAATGCAAAAAGCTTGTCCAGCAGGTGTTTGCAGATGCCGCGCGCACCGCTGGGAGCAGGGCGGTTCAGCTCGACGGTCGGAGTGCCGAGGAAGTTGGTCATGCGCCGGCTGATCATCTGGATCGCCATCGTATCCGGCACCCAGCGGATGTCCACCAGCGTATTGCGCAGGTGGATCTGCAAGGGCCGCAGCTGCGCCGCCGCGCTCATCGGCAAGGTGATCCA
Source organism: Collimonas fungivorans (assembly GCF_028292705.1). Classification (GTDB taxonomy): domain Bacteria; phylum Pseudomonadota; class Gammaproteobacteria; order Burkholderiales; family Burkholderiaceae_D; genus Collimonas; species Collimonas fungivorans_B. The sequence goes on from NZ_JAQGLV010000090.1 coordinate 2,272, forward strand.
GATTTCATCGATCTGGTTGGCGCTGACGTAGGCATGGATGTCTTCCAGCTTGTTGATGCGAGCGATATTGGCATCTTGCAGGTTTTCAGTCTGTTCGGCGCTGCCGACCACGGCATGGACCTCATAACCTATCCATGGCTGCTGCAGGGCGCGCCTGTGCATTTCCTGCCCCGTCTCGCCGTAGCCGACGATGATCACGCGCTTGAAGTTGAAACCCTGCTTATGCATGCGCGTCAGCGCTACATGGGAAACGAAGCGGTACAGCAGCAGCAGCACCATGCTGGTCAGGTACCAGTACAGCAGCCAGTGATGCGAGATGCGGCCGATGCCGTGCACCATGCGGCTCATGAAAATGCCGAGGATCAGGACCAGCGCCCAGGACGCCGCCAGCCGGATGAACGTGGCCGAGGCGGGACGCTCCGGCCAGGCGATGTAGAGATCGAGCTGGGCGAACAGCATGAACGCCAGCACGCAGCAGAAATACAGCAGCACCATGTGCACCGGCGCCGCGTCTGACAGACTTGCGTGGAAAACGTAATAGGCGACGGCGTTGGCGGCGATCGCCAGGATCGCCGTGTCGGCAATCCGCCTTGGGAGCTCCTGTCCCAAAACATACTGGAGGAAGGTCAAGTGTGTTGAGTGTGACATGAGAGTTTATCTTATTGGACTATCAAAAAAGCGAATGAAGGTCCCGTACTCGCTTTCAAGCCTTGAACCCAGCATCATCCAAAGCGGTTTTTACAACTACTGCAATGCAGCAAGTTACCTTCAGGAATTATGGTAATCATTAAAATCGATTTAATCAACGTAAACATTTTAATTAAATTGATTTTTCGTGAATTTAAG
>NZ_JAQGLV010000141.1 GCF_028292705.1 Collimonas fungivorans
TTGGCCCAGGCTTTGTATTCAAACAGGGTAGTCAGCAGTTTATGTGCATTCATGGCGGATCCGTATCGGCAGGCGGCGATTCACTACAATCCCTTCATTTTATGCCAGCCGCGCAATCCGCGTAGGCAAAGGCAAATCGACTCAAGACCCCGGGATGCCCTACAATCGCGCCATGAGTCATTTAGATATCCTATTGCCCTTCGGCCTGCCGCCGCCCGAACTGGCGCGCGATTTATTGCGTGAATTGAAACTGCCGGCCCTCGCCACCCTGATGGCGCGCGCCAAAACCGGACCCCGGCGCCAGGCGTTTGACGATTTTGCAAGAGCCCTGCCGCATGAAATGTGGCTGGCGTCGCAATTTTCCTTGCCCGCATTCGAACCCGTCACGCCCGGCCAAGACAACCAGAACAGCCCCGCCCTCGCCTGCGCCGCCATGCGCGCGATGGGGCTGGGCGTTGAAGAAGGCGCCTGGTTCATGCTGCATCCGGCCCACATCCATATTGCGCGCGACCACCTGGTGCTGACCGACATCCGCCAGATCGGCTTGAGCGATGCGGAGTCACGCGAACTGTTCGACGCTGCGCTGCCGCTGTTCGCTGAAGCCGGGCGCGAGCTGGTTTACGGCGACGCCAACACCTGGTTCCTGCGCGCCGACGACTGGCAAGGGCTACTGTCCTCCACGCCGGACGCCACTTGCGGCCACAACATCGATATCTGGATGCCAAAGGGTAACGGCGACCAGGCCTGGCGCAAACTGCAGAATGAAGTGCAGATGCTGTGGTTTTCCCACCCGCTGAACGAGCGGCGCGAAATGCAGGGGCGGCAAACCGTGAATTCCCTGTGGTTATGGGGCGGCGCAGTGGCACAGCCTTCCGCACCCGGCCAGCGCGAAGTATTCAACCTGCCGGACGGTTTCGCCGGCCTCGGCCAGTACGCCAAGGCTGCGCATGCCGGCGTAGGCATAACCGAAGTGATCGCCGCCAGGGCCGAGCATGGCCTGCTGACCTTGAGCCAGCTGATCCAGCCAGCCCTGACAGGCGAATGGTCGGACTGGCTGCAGCAGTTGCAAACCCTCGAAAGCACATGCTTCGCACCTTTGCTGCAGGCCATGCAACAGCGCCGGCTCGACAGCCTGTCCCTGATCGTTACCGACAGCGGCCATGCGCTTGAAATGAGCACTACCCGGCTCTCGCTCAAAAAATTCTGGCTGAAGCCAGCCCTCACCGGTTTATTGCCATCGCATTTATCATGACCCGCATCGTTACCCGCCCCTATTCCTTCCGCGATTCCGAACGGCTACATCAAAGCGGCATCCATCCAGTGCTGGCGCGCGTCTACAGTGCGCGCGGCCTGCTCGATGTCAAGGAGCTGGAAAGCGAACTGAACGCCCTGATCCCGCCGTCCGGCTTGCTGCACATCGACGCCGCCGCCAGTTTCCTGGCCGACGCCATCGCCGCGAAAAAGAAGATGGTGATCGTCGCCGATTACGACTGCGACGGCGCCACCGCTTGCGCCGTCGGCCTGCGCGGCTTGCGCCTGCTGGGCGCGAATATCGATTTCATCGTGCCGAATCGCTTCGAGTACGGCTATGGCCTGACGCCGGAAATCGTCGAACTGACCGCGCGCGAAAAATCGCCCGACATCATCGTCACGGTCGACAACGGCATCGCCAGCATCGACGGCGTGGCCGAAGCCAACCGGCGCGGCATCGAAGTAGTGGTGACCGACCATCACTTGCCGGCCGATACGCTGCCGGCCGCAAGAGTCATCGTCAACCCGAACCAGCCAGAATGCGGTTTTCCCAGCAAGAACCTGGCCGGCGTCGGCGTCATGTTCTACGTCTTGCTGGCCTTGCGCGCGGAACTGCGCCGGCGCGGCGTGTTCGATGCGCAGAGCCAGCCGAAACTGGATGTGCTGCTCGACCTGGTGGCCCTCGGCACCGTGGCCGACGTCGTCAAGCTGGACGCCAACAACCGCATCCTGGTGGCGCAAGGCCTGAAGCGCATGCGCGCCGGCCGCATGCATGCCGGCATCGCCGCCCTGTTCCGCGCCGCCGGCCGCGAAGCACGGCGCGCCACGCCGTTCGATCTCGGTTTTGCGCTGGGCCCGCGCCTGAACGCCGCCGGCCGCCTGGCCGACATGGCGCTCGGCATCGAATGCCTGACCACCGACGACGAAGGCCGCGCCTGGGCCATCGCCCAGCAGCTCGACACCATCAACCGCGAACGGCGTGATATCGAAGCCGGCATGCAGGACACCGCGCTGGCCTTGCTGGACGATTTCAAGCCGCAGGACAGCACCACCATCAGCGTGTTCGACGCCTCCTGGCACCAAGGCGTGATCGGCATTGTCGCCTCGCGCCTGAAGGACAAGTTTTATCGCCCTACCATTACTTTCGCGCCGGGCGGCGAGGGCTTGATCAAAGGATCGGGCCGTTCGATTCCCGGTTTCCATTTGCGCGATGCGCTGGACCTGGTGTCCAAGCACGCACCCAGCCTGATCCAGAAATTCGGCGGGCATGCAATGGCGGCCGGGTTGACCATCCGCGCCGATGCTTTCGACGCGTTCGCCGCCGCCTTTGAAAAAGTCGGGCGCGAATGGCTGGGGCAAAGCCAGCTGGAACGCGTGATTGAAACCGACGGACCGCTGGAAGATGCCTACTACACCACGCAATTCATTGAATTGATGGATGGCCAGGTGTGGGGACAGGGTTTTGCGCCGCCGCTGTTTTGCGATGAGTTCAGGGTAGTCAGTCAACGCATCCTGAAAGAGAAACATTTAAAGCTGCTGCTGGAGCGGAACGGCACACGCTACGATGCAATCTGGTTCGGGCATACCGATGAGCTAGGGAGCAAGGCCAAGGTGGCGTTTCGGCTGGACGCCAATGAATATAACGGCGTTACCAAGGTGCAGCTGATGGTGGAGCACGCGGAAGCGATGTAATTCTTGAGCGCGGAACGTGATGCTCCGTAGTCCGTTAATTAGGGTCAGAGTCGAATTGTTTGAGAAAACAATTCGACTCTGACCCTAATTAATTGCTGAGCTGGCGTTGCTGGCTTGGGGGGAAGTTTTCGAATTTGCTCCAGACCCGTCGCAGCTGGCGGGTTGAATTGAAACCGGCTTGCTGCGCTACCTGTTCCATGTCCAGCTTGGATTGCGTCAGCAACTCGCGCACCAGGGCGACGCGGATGCGCTGGATATAGTCGACCAGGCTGCTGCCGGTTTGCTCGCGGAACAGACGCGTCAGATGGCGCTCGCTGGTGCAGGCGATTTCCGCCAGCTGCTGCAGGTCCCAGTCGTTGGCGGGATTGCCGATCACGGCGTCTTGCACCCGGTGCACCGCCGGATGCAAGTGGTTGCGGCAGGCTTGCCATGGCGACAGCTGCGGATCGCTGCCGGCGCGCCGCATGTAGATCACCAGCGAGCGGGCGATCGAAGCGCTGCGGGCATGGCCGGCGATTTGCGCCACCACGTGCAGCGCCAGGTCGATGCCTGTGGTGACGCCGGCGCTGGTGTAGATATTGCGGTCTTCGACAAAAATACGGTTTTCCAATACATGTGCTCGTGGCGCGATACGCCGCAAGTCGTCGCAATGGCTGTGGTGCGTGGTGCACTGGCGGCCGTCGAGCAAACCTGCATAACCGGCCAGCAAGGCGCCGGTGCAGCTGCACAGCAGGCGATGCGAATCCTGCCAATGTGCGCGCAGCCACGCCACGGCGCGCTGGTCGTTGGCGCTGCTGAAATCATCGTCGCTGCCCACGCAGCCGTGCAGCATCAGCATGGCGTTGGCCGGCAAGCTGTCCGGCAAATCGCTGAATCCGGTCAGGCCGAGTCCAAGCGAAATGTTGATGGTGCTGGCTGCGCTGACGTAGCGCAGGTCGAAAAAATCGACACGCCCTTCTCGTTCCGCGATCCGGTTGGCATAACGCAGCACCTCCGCCGGACCCATCAGGTCAAGCGTCATGGTTGCATCGCGCAGCAGGAAATAGACCGGAATGGTGGTCTCGCCAATGCGCGTGTTGTCGGCTATTGCAGCCATCGATACTCCATCTGTTTGGCAGTGGCGGCAGCCAGTTCGGGTCCTGCCAGTCGCTCGACCAGGTGCAGGCTCATGTCGATACCTGCCGAAATGCCGCCGGAAGTCACCACTTTACCGCAATCGACCCAGGCTACGTTGCGTTTGACCGTGAGCGCCGGAAAACTTGCCTGCAGGTCGTCCTGATCTTCCCAGTGCGTGGTCACATCCAGGCCGTTCAGCAAACCGGCCTTGGCCAGCAAGAAGGCGCCAGTGCAGACCGATGCGGTAATGACGGTGCCGGGATGCTGGGCGGCAATCCAGCGGATTACCGCGTCGTCATTGAGGATTGCCGAAACATCGCCGCCCGGTACGATCAGCACGTCGAGGTCGGCGGATGGCGTCAGCACGCAATCCGGCAGTACTTTCATTCCGCCTCTTGTCCGCACCGGCCGCATCGCGGGCGCGACCAGGAAACACTTGAACAGGTTTGCCGCCGCGCTGTTGCCGTTCATCCTGCCATGGACCCGGGCGGCAGTTGAAAACACTTCATAGGGGCCGGAAAAATCCAGGATTTCAACATCGTCAAACACCAGTATTCCCACGCTCAACATCTTTTAACCTCATCCGGCACACGCGGTGCCCGGGGACCGGACTGCCATCGTTGAGGACCATGTTAAGTCGGCGGCCAATATCTAAAAATGCCCTCCGTAGACATAATGCGGACAAAACCGGACATCTTTCGAGCAGCCGTATAGGCATATCCGGCGCGCCAACGGTGCGCCAGCATATGGACTTGCCATGCCAATCGACAGCAATTGCAAAATATATCCAATCCAGTATAATCAAAGCATCAGGCCGGTTCGTTTTCTTGGCGACTCGCTGAAACGTCTGCGCGAATTTTCCGAAGACGCGAAGCAGGATGTCGGGTATCAGCTGGATAAAGTGCAAAAGGGCAAGCAGCCGGATGATTTCAAGCCCATGCCATCCATCGGCAAGGGAGTGGAAGAAATCCGGGTGCGGGATCACTCGGGCATCTACCGGGTTGTGTACACCACCCGGTTTGCCGATGCGGTGTACGTGCTGCATGCCTTCCAGAAGAAGACGCAAGCCACTGCTAAACACGACATTGAGATTGCCAAGGACCGTCTTGCGCAGTTGCTCAGAGGTGAGAAATGAAAAAGATCGAAAGCTACGCCAGCGTATGGGACGCGATTGCCGATTCACCCGAACAGGCAGCGAACCTGCGCGCCCGTTCGGAACTGATGCAAAAAATCGCCGACATCGTGAAACAAAATGCGTGGACGCAAACCGAGGCCGCAAGCCACTGCGGCATCAGCCAGCCGCGCGTGAACGACCTGCTGCGCGGCCGCGTGTCGCGCTTTTCCCTGGATGCATTGGTGAACATCGCCACTGCGCTTGGCCGCCGCGTCCACGTCGAACTGGAAGTCGCCTGAATAGCGGGTGAGCGGTTTCAGCGCACCGGCAAGAACTGCAGGAAACTCCCTCCTACCAGGTTCTGCATGTAGCTGATGCCGGCCCGCTTGTATTTCTCGGTCGTCATCTCGGCCAGCAAATCGATACGGCCGATGATCTTGCCGAACTCCCTTTCGAAACTGATGTTGCGCTCGCTGTCGCTCATGTCGTTGGACAGCAGCAAAGGCTGGCCGGCGGCATTTTTCCGGCTGTTGAGTATCCACGACGCGATTTCCATGTTGCGCGCGGCGTTGTACAGGTATTGGGCGTCGAAGCCGTCGATCAGGTAGAACTTGGTCTTGCCGCCATGGGCAACGATGATCATGTCGGCCGCGCCGTAGATGAAAGCCGCGGCGCGATCGCCGCTGAAATCCGGGGTCAGCGCCAGCGACAGCGCCTGGATGTCATGCTTCCCCTGCAGCTCCGGCCACGGCTGGCGCGCTTCGATAGCGTCGCGCACGCGCTTGATCGCCAGCTCGCGGCTGGCGGCGGTCTTTTTCCATTCGGCGGGATTGCGCCGGTACAATTTGTCCAGCAGGCGATACAGGCTATCCAGGTTGTCGCGCATGCCAAGGGTGGCAAAACGGTTGACGTCGGATTGCGCCAGTTCGCCGCCGCTGGTGGATGAGCCTTGCACTTCGCCATGCGGAGCCGGCGTCGGCGCCAGCAGGCCGCATGCGCTGAGCGTCAGGCACAGCAAGCCCATCGGCAAGCTCATTAGCAAAAACGATGGCAAAACAACATCGCAACGATGGATTTGTGCCTTAATCGACATGGGCGGCGGGGCCAGGCTGGTAAATTATCAAGCGTGCAATCCATTCTAAACGTTGCAACTTCGGGTTGCAGCTTCGATATCAGGCTTGTTGCAATGGTTCACATTTGTGCATATTTCATGCAAAACGAGCCCCAATCGCGTCCAGAATGCAAACTGCAGCGCCATCTGCCATGGGGCTGGCGTATAATTTAGGGTTTGATTGCAGAAGAGCCGAAAATGGAAGCCGAACGCTTAAATTCCCTACAAAACCTGCTTGCGGACCTGACCAGCCGCGAAGCCGAACTACGGAGGTATCTTTGACTTCGATACGAAGTTAGAGAAACTCGACCAGGTCAATGGCGAACTGGAAGATCCGGAAGTCTGGAACGACCAGAAGCGCGCCCAGGACCTGGGCAAGGAAAAGAAATCGCTGGAAGCCATCGTGCTGACGCTGACCAAGATCGAAGCCGATCTGCGCGACACCAGCGACCTGTTCCAGATGGCGCGCGAAGAGCAGGACGAAGAAACCATAGAGGCAGTCGAAGCCGATACCGAAGGCCTGCACAAGCTGGTCGAAGGCATGGAATTCCGCCGCATGTTCAGCAACCCGATGGATCCCAACAACTGCTTCATCGACATCCAGGCCGGCGCCGGCGGCACCGAAGCGCAGGACTGGGCCTCGATGCTGCTGCGCCAGTATCTGCGCTATTGCGAACGCAAGGGTTTCAAGGTCGACATCCTGGAACAGTCCGACGGTGAAGTCGCGGGCATCAAGACCGCTACGCTGAAAGTCGAAGGCGATTACGCCTACGGCTTCCTGCGCACCGAGACCGGCGTCCATCGCCTGGTGCGCAAGTCGCCCTTCGATTCCGCCAACGGCCGCCACACTTCGTTCTCCAGCCTGTTCGTGTACCCGGAAGTGGACGACTCGATCGATATCGACGTCAACCCGGCTGACGTTCGCGTCGATACCTATCGCGCCTCCGGCGCCGGCGGCCAGCACATCAACAAGACCGATTCCGCGGTGCGCCTGACGCACATGCCGTCCGGCATTGTCGTGCAATGCCAGAACGACCGCAGCCAGCACCGCAACCGCGCCGAAGCGTGGGACATGCTGAAGGCCAAGCTGTATGAACTGGAATTGCGCAAGCGCATGAGCGAGCAGCAGAAGCTGGAAGACTCCAAGACCGACGTCGGCTGGGGCCACCAGATCCGCTCTTACGTGCTGGACCAGTCGCGCATCAAGGATTTGCGCACCAACTTCGAGAGCGGCAACACCAAGGCCATCCTCGACGGCGACCTTGACGACTTCATCGCGGCTTCGCTCAAGCAAGGCGTATAAACAGCAAACCATGCCACGGGCGGTGTCCGTGGCATTGCCTTCCCCGCCGCTACACAGACAGACGTTTCACCGCATCATTTGAAAAGACACTGACATGACGACAGACAATCAGCAGCAACCTGTCCCGCAAGACGAAAACAAGATCATTGCGGAACGCCGCAACAAGCTCGGCGCCCTGCGCGCGCAAGGCGTGGCTTTCCCCAACGATTTCCGGCCGACGCACAAGGCAGCCGCTATCCAGGCCGAATACGCCGCCCAGGAAAACGAAACGCTGGACGTGGCCGCAGTCAAAGTCGTGGTCGCCGGCCGCATGATGCTGAAACGGGTGATGGGCAAGGCTTCCTTCGCGACCCTGCAGGATGCTTCTGGCAGCAAGGCCGACGGCCGCATCCAGCTGTTCATCACCAAGGAAAATATCGGTGAAGACAACTACGACAGCTTCAAGCATTACGACCTGGGCGACATCCTCGGCGCCGAAGGCACGCTGTTCAAGACCAAGACCGGCGAGCTGTCGATCAAGGTCACCACCCTGCGCCTGCTGACCAAATCGCTGCGCCCGCTGCCGGACAAGTTCCACGGCCTGGCCGACCAGGAAACCAAATACCGCCAGCGCTACGTCGACCTGATCATCAACGAAGATACGCGCCGCACCTTCAAGATGCGCACCGCTGCGATGTCGTCGATCCGCCGCTTCATGGAAAAGAACGACTTCATGGAAGTCGAAACACCGATGCTGCACGCCATCCCCGGCGGCGCCGCGGCCAAGCCGTTCATCACCCACCACAATGCGCTGGACATGCAGATGTTCCTGCGCATCGCGCCTGAGCTGTATCTGAAGCGGCTGGTGGTCGGCGGTTTCGAGCGCGTGTTTGAAGTCAACCGCAACTTCCGCAATGAAGGCGTATCGCCGCGCCACAATCCGGAATTCACGATGATGGAATTCTATGCGGCTTACGTCGATTACCAATGGCTGATGAACTTCACCGAGCAGGTGATCCGCCAGGCAGCGATCGATGCCCACGGCACCGCCACCCTGACCTACCAGGGCCGCGAACTGGACCTGAGCAAGCCGTTCCAGCGCCTGACCATCGTCGGCGCCATCAACAAATA
>NZ_JAQGLV010000149.1 GCF_028292705.1 Collimonas fungivorans
CTGCCTTCCAACGAAATCTACGCGGCGATGCAGACTGGTGCGATGGATGCCGCCATGACGTCGTCGACCTCGCTGATTTCCTTCCGCCTGGAAGAAGTCTCCAAGAGCCTGACCAGCGGCCGCGACAAGGCCTATTGGTACATGTTGGAACCGCTGATGATCTCGAAAGCAACCTTCGATCGCCTCACCAAAGAGCAGCAGGTGGCGGTCATGGCGGTCGGCGCCGAGATGGAGCAGTTCGCCACCAACGCCGCCCGGCTGGACGATTCCGGCGTCGCCGCGGTGTACCAGAAGGCCGGCGCCAAGGTGGTCGACCTGAACGCGGCGACGGTCAAGAAATGGCAGGACATCGCACGCAACACAGCGTGGAAGGACTACGCTGCCAGGAACGACAACTGCGCCAAACTGCTGAAACTGGCTGAGAAACTGCTATGAGCCACGGCTTCGACACGAAGCCAAACGCCGGACCCGCCTTGCCTGCCATACCGGACAATCCGGTAGTGGCAGTCCTGGCCGGGATCCTCGAACGCTTCCATAAACTCGCCCTGTATCTTTCCATGACGGCGCTGATGCTGACGTCGCTGATCATGACGTACTCGGTGGTGGCGCGCTATTTTTTCCATGTTCCTACCGACTGGCAGGACGACGCCACGGTGTTCATGCTGGTCGGCGTGATCTTCCTCTGCGCCGGCTACGCCCAGTCGTCGCGCGGCCATATTGGCATCGAAGCCTTGTCTTCGGTACTGCCGGCCGGCGTGAACGCGGTGCGGCTGCTGCTGGTCGACCTGGTCTCTTTCCTGTTTTGCGGATTCTTTTCCTGGAAATCGTGGACCCTGTTCCATGAAGCCTGGTCGGAAGGCCAGACTACCTCATCCACGTTTGCGCCGCCGCTGTGGATTCCCTATTCGCTGATGGCGCTGGGCATGACCGTGCTCACCTTGCAGCTGCTGGCGCAAGTGCTGGCGCGCCTGACAGACCGTAGCAAACCTGTTCACACTGTCCCGGGAGAGTAATGAGTCCGCTTGCCTTAGGTGCCTTGTATGGCATCGTCACGATTATCGTGATGTGTTCCGGCATGCCGATAGCGTTTGCGCTCGGTGTGGTCGCGACCAGTTTCATGTACTTCTTCATGCCGGCCTCATCGCTGGATACGATCACGCAAAATGTCTACGAGGAAATCGCCTCGGTGACCCTGCTGTCGATTCCCCTGTTCATCCTGAAAGGCGCGGCCATCGGCAGATCGCCGGCCGGGCGCGACCTGTATTCGGCGATCCATGCCTGGCTGAGCAAGGTGCCGGGCGGGCTGGGCATCGCCAACGTGTTCGCCTGCGCCCTGTTTGCGGCGATGGCCGGTTCTTCGCCTGCCACCTGTTCGGCGATCGGTTCCGCCGGCATCCCGGAAATGCGGCGGCGCGGTTATTCGCCGGGCTTCGCGGCCGGCATCATTGCCGCCGGCGGCACGCTGGGGATCCTGCTACCGCCTTCGATCACCATGATCCTGTATGCGGTGGCGTCGGAACAATCGCTGGGCCGGCTGTTCCTGGCCGGCGTCGGCCCGGGGGTGTTGCTGGTGATCCTGTTCGCCGGTTATGCCGTGTACCGGGCCCGCAAGGAGTACCGCCTGGCGCATGAAATCTACAGCCAGGGCGGCATCAAGTCGGCCTACCTGGACGACGAGCATTTCACTTTTGCGCAAAAGGTCGAGATGCTGCCGCGCGTGCTGCCGTTCCTGATCTTGCTGATCGGCGTCATGATTGCCTTGTACGGCGGCTTCGCCACGCCGTCCGAAACCGCCGGCCTGGGCGCCTTGCTGGCGATCGTGCTGATCGCGGTGGTGTACCGCCTGTGGCGGCCGCGCGACCTGATGCCGTTCCTGAATTCGACCATCAAGGAATCCTGCATGCTGCTGCTGATCATCGGCATGTCCTTGCTGTATTCCTATGTCATGAGCTACCTGCACATCAGCCAGTCGGCGGCGCAATGGGTAGTCGCCTTGCACCTGTCGAAATGGCTGCTGCTGGCGGTGATCTTGCTGATGGTGATCGTGCTCGGTTTTTTCCTGCCGCCGGTATCCATCATCCTGATGACCGCGCCCATCATCTTGCCGCCGCTGCGCGAAGCCGGATTCGACCTGATCTGGTTTGGCGTGGTGATGACGGTGGTGATGGAAATGGGGCTGATCCATCCGCCGGTCGGGCTGAACCTGTTTGTCATCAAGAACATCGCGCCCGACATCCCCTTGTCGGAGGTGATCAAGGGCACGCTGCCGTTCCTGCTGCTGATGTTCCTGGCGATCATCCTGCTTTGCCTGTTTCCAGGAATTGTCACCGGCCTGCCTGATTTGCTGATGGGAGCCCGATGATGGAAAGCCGGCGCTGGGACTTGCGGAACGTCAATCGCGAACAGCGCCTGCAGCGCGCCGCCAGCCTCCTTGGCGGCGCCTGCAAAGGCAAGCTGGTGGAAGCGGAACGGATTGCCGATCTGCTCTACAGCGTGTTGGAATCCGGCGACCGCGTTTGCCTGGAAGGAAACAACCAGAAGCAGGCCGATTTCCTGGCCAAGGCGCTGGCCAGGCTCGATCCGGCGCGCATCAGCGGCTTGCACATGCTGCTGTCGGTGCTGGCCTTGCCGGAGCACCTGGATGTATTTGAAAACGGCATCGCCGAGCGCCTGGATTTTTCCTTTTCGGGACCGCAGTCGGTGCGCCTGGCGCGGCTGGTGGCGGCCGGCAAGCTGAATATCGGTGCCATCCACACGTACCTGGAATTGTTCGGCCGCTACTTTGTCGACCTCACGCCGCGGGTGGCGCTGGTGGCGGCGCAGGCGGCGGACCGCCAGGGCAACCTGTACACCGGGCCGAATACCGAGGATACGCCGGCGATTGTCGAGGCTACCGCCTTCAGCGGCGGCATCGTGATCGCCCAGGTCAACGAGATAGTCGATGTGCTGCCGCGCGTGGACATTCCCGCCGACTGGGTCAGCTTTGTGGTGCAGGCGCCGACGCCGCACTATATCGAACCGCTGTTTACCCGCGATCCGGCGCAGATTTCCGAGATCCAGGTGTTGATGGCGATGATGGCGATCAAGGGCATCTATGCCGAATACGAGGTGCAGCGCCTGAACCATGGCATCGGTTTCGACACCGCCGCGATCGAACTGATCCTGCCGACCTATGCCGCGTCGCTCGGCCTGAAAGGCAAGATCTGCCAGCACTGGGCGCTCAATCCGCATCCGGCGCTGATCCCGGCGATCGAAGCCGGTTTTGTCGAGTCGATCCATTCCTTCGGTTCCGAACTGGGCATGGAAGATTACATACGGGCCCGCTCGGACGTTTTTTTTGTCGGCGGCGACGGCTCCATGCGCAGCAACCGCGCGTTCAGCCAGGTGGCCGGCCACTATGCCTGCGACATGTTCATCGGCTCTACCTTGCAGATTGATTTGCAGGGCAACTCATCCACCGCGACTACGGGCCGCATCGCCGGTTTCGGCGGCGCACCCAACATGGGCGCCGATGCGCGCGGCCGGCGCCATGCCAGCCCGGCCTGGCTGAAAGCTGGGCGCCAGGCGCGCGACGGCAAGAACCTGATCCCGCGCGGACAAAAGCTGGTGGTGCAAATCGTCGAAACCTTCCGCGAGCACATGCAGCCGGCTTTCGTCGAACGGCTGGACGCCTGGGAGCTGGCAGAACAGGCCGACATGGCGATTCCGCCGGTGATGATCTACGGCGAAGACGTCAGCCATATCCTGACCGAAGAAGGGCTGGCCAACCTGCTGTTGTGCCGCACCGACGAGGAACGCGAACAGGCGGTGCGCGGCGTCGCCGGTTACACCCCGGTCGGACTGGGGCGCGACAACCGCATGGTGGAAAACCTGCGCGACCGCGGCATCATCCAGCGGCCCGAGGATCTCGGCATCGACAAACGGCTGGCCACGCGCGACTTGCTGGCAGCAAAAAGCATGAAAGACCTGGTGCGTGCTTCGGGCGGTTTGTACGATCCGCCGAAACGCTTCAGAAACTGGTAGCAGCAAGCAAGAATCAGAAGGGCAAGGAGCTGTTGATGGAAACCTTGAATTTTCGTTTTGAACATGGCCAGCGCCGCTTGCCGCCGCAGGCCCAGCTGTCCGGCGTAGTCAGCTCGGGCAACCTGGAAGTGCTGGTCGAAGCGGCGGCGCTGAACGGCGCGTGCACGATTGAAATCAAGACCGCGGCGCGCGGCTTCGGAGTCATCTGGGAAGCGGTGCTGGGCGATTTCCAGCAGCGCTGGCAACTGGCCGACGCCCGTATCGCCATCAACGACATGGGGGCCACGCCGGCGGTAGTCAGCCTGCGCCTGGACCAGGCGCTGCAAGCCATGATCGGGAGCGCGCCATGAACAGCTACCTGGAAGCGAATGCCCGCGAACGCCTGGCCGCGGTGCTGGACGCCGGCAGTTTTTACGAATTCCTGCCGCCGGCGCTGAAAATCGTCAGCCCGCACCTGGCGCAGCTGGATTCGCCGGTATCGTTCGACGACGGCGCGGCGATCGGCCAGGGACGGCTGTTTGGCGAATCCGTGTATGTGGCGGCGCAAGAGGGCGGTTTCATGGGCGGCGCGGTGGGCGAGGTGCATGGCGCCAAACTCACCGGCTTGCTGCTGCGCGCGGTGCGCGAGCGGCCGTTTGCGGTGGTGCTGCTGCTGGAAAGCGGCGGCGTGCGCCTGCATGAAGCCAATGCCGGCCTGATCGCGGTGTCGGAAGTGATGCGGGCCTTGCTTGAAGTGCGCGCCGCCGGCATTCCTGTGATCGTGCTGATCGGCGGCTCCAACGGCTGTTTCGGCGGCATGGGCATTGTTGCCCGTTGCGCCAATGCGATCGTGATGTCGGAAGAAGGCCGGCTGGCGATGTCGGGGCCGGAAGTGATTGAAACCGCCAACGGCGTCGAAGAATTCGATTCGCGCGACCGGGCGCTGGTATGGCGCACCACCGGCGGCAAGCACCGCTACCTGCTGGGCGATTGCCAGATGCTGGTGGCCGACGACAGCGCGGCGTTCCGCCAGGCTGCCTTCGACCTGGCGCAGGAATGCCATGCCAACGCCGGCGGCATCGGCTTGACGCTGGCGGTGCTGGAGGCAGAGCAGCAGCTGCTGCAGGATCGCATCGACAGTTTTGGCCAGGCCGCCGATCCGCTTGATATCTGGACTCGGCTCGGCGTGGCCGACGGCGCCCGGCTGCCGATGCTGGAAGCCGAGGCTTTTGTTGCCGCCACCGCCGCACTGCGCCGAGGAGCATAGGGATGAGCAAAAGCGTGGACTGGAAAACCCTGGCAGCGACCTTGTTTCCGGATGGCCATACGGTGGTCGAACAAGATGATTTCCTGACCGGCACGGCACAGGTGGGCGGCGACACGGTGACCGTGATCGGCACCGCCGGCCATGCGGCGATCGGCGTAGAAATCGCCTTGCTGCAGGCGCAGGCGATCCTGGCCACGGTGCGCGATCATCCGCAGCGTTCCATCGTGATCCTGATCGACACCCAGGGACAGCGCCTGCGCCATCGCGACGAAATGCTGGGCATCAACAGCTATATGGCGCAGCTGGCAAAGTGCATCGACCTGGCGCGGCGCCGGCAGCACAAGATAGTCGGCCTGGTGTACGACCAGGCCTTGTCGGGCGGCTTCATCACCAGCGGCCTCATGGCCGACGGCTGCTACGCCTTGCCGGAAGCAACCATCCGCGTCATGGGACTGGCGGCGATGGCGCGCATCACCAAGGTGTCGGAAGCCCGGCTGACCGAGCTGGCCAAGAGCAACCCTGTATTCGCGCCCGGCGCTGTCAATTACCTGCAGATGGGCGGCGTCGAAGCGATCTGGCATGCCGACCTGGCGCAGCAGCTGGTGCAGGCTCTGAATCAAGCCAACCCGCAGGATCTGCGCAGCGCCGCCGGCCTGCAGCGCGGCGGCCGCGGCCAGGCCTGGACCGTAACCCAGGCTGTGATCGATCATGCCGGCCCGCCATAGCCTGGTCTGGCTGAGCGCCGACGGCTGGCAACACGCAGCGCAGACGGCGGCGGCAGGCCACCGCGCCGTGCTGGAGCGCTGGCAGTCGCGCGACTGGCCGGCGGTCTTGCGCCGGCGCGAACCAGATGCCTCGGAAGATCAGCTATGCCTGGGATTGGCGCTGCCGCCCGACGCCAATGGCGACAAGGCCAGGATCCCGTTCCAGGCGCAGTTCGGCGACGTCCAGCGGATTACCGATCCGCTGGCATTGAGGGCCGCATTGCCGCACGCGCCGCCGGCCTGGAGCCGGGCGTTGAATGCGTTTGCCGGCGATTGCCTGCACAGCGGCATAGCGATGCGCATATACGGCTCCTGGGCATGGCAGATCCTGACGCAGCAGAGTTACCTGACCCGGACTTCGGATATCGACCTGCTGTTCACGCCAGGCAGCACGGAAGAATTCAGGCGCGGCATCGCCTTGCTGGCGCAGCATGCGGCGTGGCTGCCGCTGGACGGCGAGGTGGTGTTTGCGGACGGCCAGGCGGTAGCCTGGAAAGAATGCTGGCAGGCGCTGCAGGGCGACGGCGGCCAGCAGGTGCTGGTCAAGGCGCGCAGCACGGTCAGGCTAGCGCCCATGGCGGCGCTGGTGTCGACGCTGGAAAGCGCATGATGCTGGGCAGCCGCTCCGCCGCGACCCAGTTGCCGGCATCGCCCCAGCTGCGCCGCCAAAGCACGGTGCAGCAGCTGAGCGCGCGCCAGCAACGGGCGTTCTGCCTGGCGGCAGGGCGGCTGGCCTTGCGCAGCTTGTACCGCGAATTGCAGCTTTATCCCAAACCGGGCCTGGTGTCGCTGCTGGACAGCGGCAGCCACGACGACATGGACGCGAGCACTTTCATGCGTAGCCTGTTTGCGCTGCGCCACTATTTCATACGGATCACGCAAGCCGGAATGGCCGGCAAGGAATTCGCCGTGCTGAAGCAATTGGGCATGGAGGCCGAGCAAGCCATGCTGCGCGCCACCGGCGGCGTCAATACCCATCGCGGCGCGATCTTTTGCCTCGGCCTGCTGTGCGCAGCGGCCGGTTATTGCCATGGCCGCCGCATGCCGCTGTCGGCGGCGGCGATCCGCGCCACGCTGCTGATACAGTGGGGCGACGCCCTGAGCCGGCATATGCATGACCGGGCCGGCATCTCGCACGGCCGGCAAGTGGCGCAAAAATACGCGGTGAGCGGCGCCAGCGAAGAGGCTGCGCTGGGCTTCCCGTCGTTGTTCGAAATCGCCTTGCCGCGTTTCCTGCAGACCTTGGGCGCCGCGCGCGGCTACGACGCCGCTGCCGTCGATACCTTATTCGCCTTGATGGCGGCCATCAGCGACACCAATCTCTACCACCGGGGCGGGCCGGCCGGGGCCGCCAGGGTCAAAACCAGCGCCCGCCAGTTCCTGAATGCGGGCGGCTGCGCAACAGATGACTGGCGCGAACGCGCAATTTGTTGCCATAAGGTATTTGTTCGGGATAAGCTGTCGCCCGGTGGCGCAGCTGATTTATTGGCTGCGACCTATTTTCTGCATGGGCTCAGCTACTTGCGGTGATTCAGGGCCTGCTGTTATTGCCCTTATATACACATCGCATGCACATCGATTAATCCACAATCATTTCTGGAGTACAAATGAAGAAGTTGTCTTTGGCTGTCAGCATCGGCCTGTTTGGCTTGTTTGGAATTGGTAGCGCTAACGCAGAGCCAGGCATCACCTCGAATACCATCGTCATCGGCCAGTCGGCCGGTTTTACCGGGACTGCCGCAGAGGAAGTCAAACAGGCGACCGCAGGCGCGCAGCTGTATTTCGACATCGTCAACAAGCAGGGCGGGGTGTTCGGCCGCAAGATCGTGCTGGAATCGCTGGATGACGGCTTCGAACCCAAGCGCACTGTCGAAAATACCCGCAAACTGCTCAATGAAAAGAATGCGTTCGCGCTGTTCCTGTATCGCGGCACGCCGACCACCGAGTCGATCCTGAGCGCCATCAATGACGCCAAGGTACCCCTGATCGCCCCGGTTAGCGGCGCTACTTCCTTGCATGAACCTATGCAGCGTTACCTGTTCAATGTACGCTCCAAGTATCGCGATGAAGTCGGCACGGCGATCGAGCAGCTGTCTGGCATGGGCTTGCAGCGTTACGCGGTGCTGGTGTCCAACGATTCGTTCGGCAATGACGCGCTGGAAGGCTTGAAGCAGGCCATCAAGAAGTACAAGCTGCCGGAACCGGTCATTGCCAATTACGAGCGCAATACGGTCGCGGTGGAAGGCGCCGTGAAAAAGATTTTCGACGCCAAGCCGCAGGCCGTGCTGCTGATCTGCACCGCCAAGCCATGCGCCGCTTTCATCAAGGAATATCGCCTGGCGGGCGGCCAGCAGCAATTGATCGCACTGTCGAATGTCAGTTCGCAAGTGTTCCTGCAAGGCTTGGGCAAGGATGCGCGCGGCCTCGGCATGACCCAGGTGTTCCCGAATCCGAGAAGTTCAAGCACGCAGATTTCGAAGGAATTCATGACCGCGCTCAAGACCCGCAGCGAATTGTCTGACTCCTACCCGACGCTGGAAGGCTTCATTTCCGCCAAGGTGCTGGTGGAAGGCTTGCGCCGCGCCGGCAACAAACCGACCCGCGAAAACCTGGTGAGCAGCCTGGAAAGCATGGGCGGCTACGATATAGGCGGGATGGCGTTGAAATACGGCCCGGGCAGCCGCGACGGCCTCAACTTCATTGAACTGACGGTGATCGGCAAGGATGGTTACGTTCTGCGCTAAGAAAATTCGAAAAAATCGGCAAATCAGGCCGAGTCCGGGCCTGGCATGAGCCAGCGCCTGGCGATTCTGTGCCCGGGCCAGGGCGGGCAGCATGCCGGCATGTTCGACTTGCCGCGCACCGATCCGGCCACGGCAGGGCTGCTGCAGCAATGGCTGTCCTTTGCCGTGCCGGGACAGCAGCTGGAGCAGGTACTGGCTGATGAAGAATTGTTGTTTTCAAACCGGCTGGCGCAGCCGCTGATTGTGGCGGCAAGCGCCGCCGCCTGGTCGGCATTGCAACCCTTGCTGCCGGCTCCGGCGCTGGTAGCCGGATACAGCATAGGCGAGCTCACGGCCTACCATGTCGCCGGCGCCATTTCGGCGCCGCAGGCGATCCAGCTGGCGGCGTCTCGCGCAGAGCTGATGGACGCCTGCCTGCAGGCCGCCGCGCCGCAGCTCCTGTGTGCGGTGAGCGGCATCGCCGTCAGCACCCTGAACATCTTGCTGGAGTCCGAACATTTATATCTTGCGATTGAAACCGGCGCCGACAGCTGCATCGTCGGCGGCCTTGCTCATGACATGCAGCGGGCGACCAGCGCAATCGAAAGCCTGGGCGGCAAGCTCCGCCTGCTGCCGGTGACGGTGGCTTCCCACACGCCATTGATGGACAGTGCGGTGCAGCCGTTTGCACAGCAACTGCAGCAGCAATTTTCCATGGACTCGCCGGTGCCGGTGCTGTCGGGATTAAGCGGGCAAGCTTTGACAAAAAAAGAACAGGCAGTCAGTGTGCTGTCCCGGCAGCTGGCGCAAACCATACGCTGGAGCGACTGCATGGACGCCTGCGCCGAGCAGGGCATCACGGCGGCGCTGGAGCTGGGACCTGGGGCTGCATTGTCGCGCATGCTGCAGGACCGGCATCCGCAGATTGCCTGCCGCTCGGTAAGCGAGTTCCGTTCGCTGCGCGGCGTTGCCAGCTGGCTGCAGCGCTTGTGACCCTGGTTGCGGTCAGAATTTGTCCGCATCCGGCATCAGCCGCAGGAACGCTTCGATGAAATTGGTAGTCATGGCGGGCGCATCGCGCCGGTAGATCAAGGCAACGGCCGAGTGAGCATCCGGCTCCGGCAGCGGCAGGAAACGGACGCCGGCCGGCGCCACCTCTTGCATGCTGTGCGGCACGATCGCGATGCCCAGGTTGGCTTCAATCAGGTTCAGCTGCGACGACTTGCGCGATGTGGCGCGCGCCGCTTTCGGAAAGAAACCATGCCGCATGCAGAGTTCCGCCACCAGGTAGCTGAGGCCGCCTCGATCCTTGTGCGGGAATGACACGAAATATTCATCGCGCAATTCACCGATCTCGACGCTGCTCTTTTGCGCCAGCTTGTGCTCGGCGGACACGGCGAGCATCAGCTTCTCATCGAATAGTTTCTTCACCTGGATATTCGGGAACTTGCGCAAGATCGGCAAGCGCACCAGGCCGAAATCCGCCCGGCCTTCATCGATATCAAGCGCCTGGTGCTCTGACGGCGCCTTGGAAAAATCAAGCGATACGCCGGGAAACTGGATCAGCAGCACGTTGAAGACGGCGCCGATGGCGGCGGTCAGGGTCACCGAACTCGAATGCAGCACGCGGATCAGCCCTTGCTCGCCTTTGCCTACCTGGTACGCCTGCACCACGGCATCGGCCAGGTCTTCCAGTATCCGTTTGCTTCTCTCGTAAAACAGCTGGCCGGCCTGGGTCAGTTCGACATGGCGCGAATCGCGCTGCAGCAGCGACACCTGCATGTCGCCTTCCAGTTCCTTCATCTGCCGGCTCAGCGCCGATTGCGCGATATACAGGCGTTCGGCCGCCCGCGTATAGCTGCCGGCGTCGACAATTTCGACAAAATACTTCAGCTGCCTGAGTGAAATCATGGTTATGCCGTTTCGAGATAGATGTCGGCCATATTCGATATTGGCGCTGGCCGGCCTGGTAAGGCTACAGTGACAACAGCAGCAGTTTTACCTTGGCTTTTCCAGGTGGTCAATCAGTTTGCAAGAAAACCAGAGAGCGCGATGTTTGAATTTATATTGATTGCGGTTGGCGCATGCGGTGTTGCGGCCAGCATTATTGCCAAGGTTGTGTACGGCCGCCGAAGCGATGCCGCCGAGAACAGCCATGATGCAGAGCGCCTGGAGCGAAAGCCGCTGTTGTCCAAGCCGGGCCGGACCGAATCCGGTCGGCGTGGCGGCGATCGTTGATGAACCGATTGTTCGCTTGTATCAAGCCTGGGGCATTGCGGTTGCGCCGGGCCGCGAGCGCAGCAGGATATCTACCGCGTGTTCGCGCTTGTCATCCAATAGATTGACCGCACCGTCTTCCTGCGCCACGCCGTCGACTTTGAAATGAGCGACCGCATCCTCGGCGGCGCTTTGCGTCACGACAATCCTGTACATGGTCTCGCGGTAGCGATAATCCATGCGATAGGTATCCCAGTCGTGCGGCAGGCATGGCGCGACGTGCAGCTTGTCGCCCTCCAGCCTTAAACCCAGCAGCGATTCCACGATCAGGCGATACATCCATCCGGCCGACCCGGTGTACCAGGTCCAGCCGCCGCGGCCGATGTGCGGCGCTCCGGCGTAGACATCGGCGGCGACGACATAAGGCTCGACCTTGTAGGTAGCGATTTTCTCGGCGGTCTTGCCATGGTTGAGCGGATTGATCAGGCGCATCAGTTCCCAGGCGCGCTGCTGGTCGCCCAGCTTGGCGAACGCCATCACGGACCAGATGGCGGCATGCGTATACTGGCCGCCATTCTCGCGCACGCCGGGAACGTAGCCGCGGATATAACCCGGGTCCTGGTCGGACTTGTCGAACGGCGGGTCGAGCAGCTGGATGATGCCGTCTTTGCGCCGCACCAGGCGCTGGTCGACGGCCTGCATCGCAGTCTGCACCCGCTGCGGATCGCCGGCGCCGGACAGCACCGCCCAGCTTTGCGAAATCGAATCGATCTGGCATTCGACATTCTGGGCGGAGCCAAGCGGCGTACCGTCGTCAAAATAGGCGCGGCGGTACCAGCCGCCGTCCCAGCCGTTCTTGGCGATGTTTTTCCGCAGCTGGCCGGCTTCGGCCTGGCAACGGTCGGCGAACGCCTGGTCTTGCTGGCTGAGCGCGATTTCGGCGAAGCTGGTCAGCACGTCGTACAGGAAAAAGCTGAGCCAGACGCTTTCGCCTTTGCCTTTGTCGCCGACCTTGTCCATGCCGTCGTTCCAGTCGCACGACCCCATCAGCGACAGGCCGTGCACGCCGAATTTCAAGCCTCTCTCGATGGCGCGTACGCAATGCTGGTACAAGGTCGCGGCCTGGCTCGAATGGCCCGGCAAGTCGTAGTAGGAATCTTCATCCGGATTGACCGCGCGGCCTTCCAGGAAGTGCGCGCTTTCCTCCAGCACGCCATGATCGCCGGTGCTGCTGACATAGCGGTGGACCGCCAGCGGCAGCCACAAGTAGTCGTCGGAGCAATGGGTGCGCACGCCGCGGTCGCTGGGCGGGTGCCACCAGTGCTGGACGTCGCCTTCGACGAACTGGTGGGCGGCGCACAGCAACAGGTGCGCGCGCAGCAGTTGCGGCTGGCAATGCACCAGCGCCATGGCGTCCTGCAGCTGGTCGCGGAAACCGAAAGCGCCGCCGGACTGGTAATAACCGCTGCGCGCCCACATACGGCAGGCGATGACCTGGTACATCAGCCAGCCGTTGGCCAGCAGGTTCAGTTCGCGGTCCGGCGTGTCGACCTGGACTGCGCCCAGCGTACGTTCCCAGAACGCATGCACGGCTTGCAGCGCTTCATGCGCCGCCGTGGCGCCGCGATAGCGCTGCACCAGGCCGCTGGCATTGGTCTGGCGGCTATCGGCCATGCCGAGGATGAAGACGATTTCGCGCTGCTGGCCCTGGTTCAGTTCGAACTGCACCTGGATCGCGGCGCAAGGATCGAAGCCGGCGCCGACCTTGCCGGACAGGCGCAGCCGTTCCATCGCCGCGGGTTTCTGCAGCGAGCCGTTGCGGCCGATGAATTCATTGCGGTCGCCGCTGACGCTGCGGTTGCTGGCGTCGACATCGAAGAACGCGGTGCGGTCGGTGAATTCGGTGTTGTAAGGATTGCGTGCAAACACGGCGCCGGTGGCCGGATCGGTTTCGGTGACGATGTGCATGGCCGACTTGGGGCGCAGGTCGCCCAGCACCCATTCGACATAGCCGGTGGCCGACAGTTTGCGCGTGGCGTCGGATTCGTTGCGTACCCGCAGCACCGAATACTTGACTGACGCATCGGCCGCGACATACACGGTCAGCTCGGAAACAATGCCATCCTCGATATGTTCGAACACGCTGTAGCCGAAGCCATGCCGCGTCACATAATCGCCTCTGCCACGCCTTGGCAGCGGAGTGGGGGACCAGTAATGTCCGCTTTCTTCGTCGCGCAGGTAGAACACTTCGCCGCCGCCGTCGCTGACCGGATCGTTGGCCCACGGCGTGAGCCGGAATTCGTGGGCGTTTTCACCCCAGCTATAGGCTTGCCCGCTTTCCGAGATCACGCTGCCGAACTGCGGATTGGCGATGATGTTGACCCAGGGCGCCGGCGTCAGCTGGGCGGCGGAGGTGGTAATGACGTACTCTCGTCCGTCAGCCGTGAAACCGCCGAGGCCGTTCGCCAGGTCCAGTTCGCGCCGTGGCAGCCGGATTTCATGGGCGACTGCGGGCAGCGTCTGCCGCAATGCCGGTATCAGGCGCGGCAGGCGGATTTCCATCAGGTCGCGGCGGTTGATCTGCTCGGCCAGCGTGCCGCGGCTGTCGCTCAGGATGACCCGCGCCACCGACTGGAACAGGACCCGGTCTTCATCCGAGATCTGGTCGACCAGCCGCACGAAAATGCCGCCCGGGCGGTCGATTTCATGGGCGCCGGTGACCGATGAAATCAGCCCAATGATCTGCTCTTGCAGCAACTGCCGGTAACCGGCATGGTCTTCGTTCCAGATCACCAGGTCGACCGCCAATCCTTTCGAACGCCAATAGGCATGGGCTTGCACCAGCTGCCGCACCAGCTCAATGTTTTCCTGGCTCTTGAGACGCACCAGCACGATCGGCAAGTCGCCGGAAATGGCGTAGCCCCACAAGCCGGACTGTCCGCGATGGTTGCGGATCAGGACGCTGGCGTCGGCGCGCAGCAGCGGATTGACATAAATCACCGAATTCGCCAGCCGGCTGTAAAGCTGGGCGTCGGCTTCGCTGGCGTTGAGCTGGCGCAGCACGACCTGGCTATGCGGCCAGGACAGTTCGACCACCCGGTCCGCCAGGTGGCGATCCTGGTATTTTTCGATCAGGCCGAGGCAGATGTCGCGCGAATCGCCGATGCCGGTCACCATGTCGATGGTGGCTGTCTGTTCCGCTTCCAACGTAATCTGGTAACGGATGGCGACGATCGGGTCGAGCACCGGGCCGGCGTTGCCTGCCAGCGGCCCTTGCCGGCGCATCGCTTGCGGCGCGGTCACGGTATTGCCGCGGCCGATGAACTGCATGCGGTCGGTTTCATACGACACCGCATCGATGTCGGCGCCGTGCAGCGCCATCAGATGGAACATCCATGGCATTTTTTCATTCATCGAACGCGGCCGGCGCGTGCACAGGATGGCGCGCTGGGCCGCCACGATTTCGGTTTGCACGAACAGGTTGCTGAACGCCGGATGGGTGGCGTCGGCGGCGGCCGGCGCCAGCACGACTTCGGCGTAGCTGGTGATGTCTATGGTGCGCCGCGAGCGCGAGCGGTTGACGATGCGGGTGCGGCGCAATTCGATGTCGTCTTCCTGCGACACCACGATTTCGGTATGCAGGTCGAAACTGTTGTCGCGCCGCCGGAATTCGGCGCGGCCTTCGGAGAAGATAACTTCGTAGCTGTCCGGCTGCGCCAGCGTCGGCTGGAAAGCGGTCGACCAGAAATGGCCGGGCTCGCCGCCGTTCAGTTCGCGCACATAACAGAAGGTGCCCCAGTTGTCGCGCGTGCTGTCTTCCTGCCAGCGGGTGACGGCGAGATCGTTCCAGCGGCTGCGGCTGCCGCCGGCGCTGGTGATCATCACGTGATAGCGCCCATTCGACAGCAGCTGCACTTCCGGGGTGCGCGGATCGGGGCGTTGCAATACCCGCATCTGCAAGCCCTGGTCGGCTACGGCGGTACGGATGTCGGCCAGTTCCGTGGTGTTGGAATAGGTGGCGCTGGCTTTTGGCACGCGTTCGTGCAGCAGCGACATGGTGGCCTGGAACAAAGGATCCGATTCGAAGCGCTTTTGCATCGGGCGATCCAGCAGCAGGTAGGCCAGCGACAGGAAACCCATGCCCTGATGATGGGCCATGAAAGAACGTATGACGACGCTGCTTTGTCCGCGCGGCAGGCGCGACGGCGTGTAATCGATGGCTTCGAAGAAACCGTATTCGCCCTCGAAACCTTCGGCCGACAGCTGCTGCAGGTTACGGCAGGCTTCTTCCGGCGCCACCATCAGCGCCATCATCGATGCATAGGGGGCAATCACCAGGTCGTCGCCGAGCCCGCGCTTGAAGCCGAGGCCGGGTACGCCGAATGCGCGGTACTGGTAGTTGAGGCTGGCGTCGAAGGTATGGTAGCCCGATTCCGAAATGCCCCAGGGCACGCCGCGCTGCATCCCGTATTCGATCTGGCGCTTTACCGCCGACTCGTAAGTCTGGCCGAGCAGGGTGTTTTCAAAGTTCGGCATGACCAGCAAAGGCATCAGGTATTCGAACATCGATCCGCTCCACGACAGCAGGATCGGATCGCCGCCGGCGATGGTGAGCTGGCGCCCGAGCGCGAACCAGCTTTCCTGCGGCACTTGTCCCTGGGCGATGGCGACGAAGGTGGCGAGCCTGGCTTCGGACGCCAGCAGGTCGTAGAAACTGACGTCGCGCCGGCGCTCGCTGACGTTATAGCCGATGGCCAGCAGATGGGTGGCGGGATCGTACAGGAAACCGTATTCCATGCGGGCGAACTCGCCGGCCTGGGTCACCAGCTGCTCGATCAGCAGCATGCGTTCGGCGGCGTGGCGGCTGCCTTCGGCTACCAGCTGGCTGAGGGCGGCCAGGGCTTGGTCCTGGGGCGGATCGCCGGCGCTTGCTTCCGATCCCGGTTCCAGCAGCGGCGCCAGGTCGGCGTGGGTCCTGGCCAGCTGGCGCAGGGTCGGAATCTGGTCGAGCTGGGGAAATTTTGTGATCCATTCCGCCGGCGCCAGCGCGGATATCCAGGGCGCAAGGATATCCAGCTCGTTCAGGGCTTCGCGGCACTGGCTGGCCAGCGCGCGCGCCCAGACGTTGAGCTGGGTGTCGGGCACGGTGTCGAGGCCGGCGACAAAACCGGCGGCGTAATGGCTGAGGCCCTGCAGGCAATCGTGCGCGACGGTCAAGGTGGCCGGCGCCGAATCGCAGGCATCCTGCAGGTCTTTTTCGAACTGGACCAGTTTCGCCAGCGGCCCGCCGCCGGCAGTGTCGCGCAGGATTTCATAGGTGTCGCGGATGCCGGAGAATACGCGGGCCTCGAATATCGGCGTATCGAGCAGCCCGCTCAAGCCTGGCCGCAGGGTCAGCAGGTGGCCGGCAAGGTTGCCGCTGTCGACGGTGGAGACGTAGATCGGATGCAGCGGCTTCAGGTATTGGGTGTCGTACCAGTTGTAGAAATGTCCCTGGTAGCGTTCCAGCGAAGCCAGGGTCTGGAAAGTGTTCTGGGTGCGTTCCAGCAGCTGGCCGGACGGGATGTAGCCGAAATCGCAGGCGCTCAGGTTGGCCAGCAGCGACAGGCCGATGTTGGTGGGCGAGGTGCGGCGCGCCACCACGGCGACCGGGTGCTCTTGCACATTGTCGAGCGGCAGCCAGTTGTCTTCGGGGCCGACGTAGGTTTCGAAAAACAGCCACATCTTGCGCGACAGCGATTTCAGGAACTGGGTCTGCTCGTGCGACAGCTGCGCCGCGCGGCGCGCAATCGGCTGGCTGATCCAGTAGGCGATGAAGGGCGACAGCCACCATAGCAGCAGGATGGGCGCGGCCGCCTGCAGGGCCGGCGGATTGCTGATCACCAGCCAGGCTGCGGTCGCCAGCGCCAGCGCCGGTGCGATCCACATCGAACGGTAGTAGGACAGCAAGTTGTTGCTGGCCTGGCGGCCGGCCTCGCTGGACGGTTGCCATTCCAGCAGCTTGCGGTGCGAGACCAGGATCCGCCACTGGGTGCGGATGATGGCGTCGAGGTTGAGCGCGGCTTCGTACGGCAGGCAAACCAGGGTCAGTGCGGCGTGGGCGAAATGCTGCAGGGTCGCGTGCAGCGAAGCCGAAAGATGCTGCCGCAGCAGTACGTCGTCCGGTTTGCGCAGCAGGCTCAGGATGCTGGCGCAGAGCGAGGGAATCAGCAAGATGCCGAGCGCTGCGGCGGTCCAGAACCAGGCCGAAGGCAGGCCGATCCAGCCGGTCAGCAGCAACGCTGTCAGTGCGAACGGGACCACGCTGCGGCGCAGGTTGTCGAACAGTTTCCAGCGCGACAAGGGGGACAGCGGATTGCGATGATGGCCGATCTTGCCGCTGGCGGCGTCGCGTACGCCCGGCACCCGCGGCAGCAGCCAGGAAGCGATCTGCCAGTCGCCGCGTATCCAGCGATGGCGGCGGCTGACGTCAGCGCTGTAGCGCGACGGGTACTGTTCGTACAGCTGGACGTCGCTGAGCAGGCCGGCGCGCGCATAACAGCCTTCCAGCAAGTCATGGCTGAGCACGCGGTTTTCCGGCATGCGGTCCTTCAAGGTTTGTTCGAAGGCATCGACGTCGTAGATGCCTTTGCCGACGAAAGAACCTTCGCCGAAGATGTCCTGGTAGACGTCGGACACGGTGCGGGTGTAAGGGTCGATGCCGGTTTCGCCGCCGCACAGCAGTTCATAGTAGGAGGCGCCGGCGCTGGGCAGGCTGACCGCCACGCGCGGCTGCAGGATGCCGTAGCCTTCCACCACACGCTGGCGGCTGGCGTCGTACAGCGCGCGGTTCAGCGGATGCGCCATGGTGGCCACGAACTGGCGGGCAGCATCGCGCGGCAGCTCGGTGTCGGTGTCGAGCGTGATCACGTACCTGACATTGCCCAGGTCTTCGGTATCGCCGACGATCAGCGAAAAGGTGTCGGCCGCGCCGCCGCGCAGGAGGGCGTTGAGATCAGCCAGCTTGCCGCGCTTGCGTTCGTAGCCCATCCAGGTTTTTTCCTGCGGGTTCCAGCGGCGCGGGCGGTGCAGCAGCAGGAAATTGTCGCCGTGGTCCTGGCGGTATTTCCCGTTCAGCTCCTGGATATTATGTTCGATATGCTGCAGCAAGAGAGCGTCTTCCGGCAGGACTTCCGCCTCGGCGTCGGCGAAGTCGGTCAGCAGGCAAAAGCGCAGGTTGACGTCGCGGTTGGCGAGAAAGCGCACCTCCAGGGCTTCCGTCAGGCTATCGATGTTCTGCTTGCTCGACAATATCGTAGGTACCGCCACCAGGGTGCGCGATGCGGCTGGAACGCCGTCCGAAAAATCCATGCGCGGCAGCGGGTGCGGTATGGCGATCAGGGTAATCAGCCAGTTGACCATGGCGTGCGCCAGCTGGCTGCTGGCGACCAGGGCCAGCGCCGCGACCATGGCCAGCAGCCAGTGGCTGGCACCGTCGGCATAGGCTTTGAAGGCAATGCCGGCGGTGGCGGCGAGGCTGATCAGCACAATGCTGCCGAGGTAGCCGCTCAAGGGCGCAGCCTTGCCCATGCGCCGCAGCGCCTCCAGCGGCGGCAGCTTGAACCCAGCCGCCTGCTCCAACTGCGGCAGGCCGTGGCCGATCAGGTAATAGCCGACATGCGCGCGGCGCTGGTCGGCGCTGTCTTGCGGGGCATGCATGGGATGTTTGGCGGCGAGCCGGACCGCGTGCCCGGCGATTTCAAATTCCGACAAGCTGCTGTTGCGGGCGATTCTTTCGATCACATGCCGATAGTGGTCGCGGGTAGAGAAATCCATGCGGGCATAGACGTCGACCGGGTCCTTGCGCAAGGTATGGTCGACCACGCTCATGGTTTCGACAAATTCGCGCCAGTCCATGGCGCTCAGGAAGCGCAGGCTGCCGATGCTGTTGCTGATCGATACCTGGTCGGCGGCTTGCTGCTGCGTCTCAAGCTGGACCAGCTGTTCGATGGTCTGGCCGGATTCCGCCAGCCGCTGCGACAGCCAGGTCATGGGCAGCGTCAGCGCCGGACTTTGCCCTTGCAGGCGGCGCACCAGTTCGGCCACGAACGAACTGTCCATGGGCGGATCGGAACGCGCCATGTCGGCTACCAGCAGGATCAGGTTGCCGGGATCGTTTTCGGCGCTCTCCACCATGGCGTCGGCCCAGGAATCGGCCAGATTGCGGTTGAAGCTGGTGAGCGCCAGGCGGGCTGCGACGCGCCGCAGGTTTTCGATCAGCGCCAGGCGCAGCATGATGGGAATCGCCCACAATTCGCCCAGTTTCAGAGGTGTGACCTGCTGGTAGGCGGCGACAAAGCGGCTCAGGCTTTCCGGGTCGACGCGGCCGTCGCCGTGGGAAATGGTTTCCAGCGCGATGTCATAGACCCGCGGCCGGCCGGCCGAGCTGCCGCGCAGCAGGCGCGGCAATTCCCTGCTGTAGTTCTTCGGCAGGTGCCGCTTGGCGGTGCGGATCTGTTCTTCGATCAGGTAGAAATTGTCGAGCAGCCATTCCGCCGCCGGTGTCACTTGGCGCCCGGCCCGGATCGCTTCGGTCAGCAGGCTGCAGGCGTCGATGATGACGTTTTCATTGTCGGCCAGGCGCGACAGCAGCTGGTCGCGTCCGCGTTCGCTGCTGAGCTTGTGGGCGTTGGCCAGCACCCGGCCGTGCTGTTCCATCTGCAGGGCGCTGAACAGCTCCGCGCGCAGCGGCAACTCATCATTCGCCGGACCATTGCGCAGGCTGCCAGGCAGCAGGGCATTTTTGATGTCGAGCATATTGTCGCGTAATGCCCGGCGTAATGATTCGTGCAGTGGTTCGTTATTAGATTTCAATTCCGACGTTTCTATTTATGCAATGAATCTGGAGAGAACCGGATCGCCTGGCGTAGAAGAGTCAGAGATCTGATTCTGGCCCGGCCGGACCTCCTTGCTGGGAGAAGAGGCAGGGGACGGTAGAGATTGAGGCTGCAGGAGACGGATTGATGCGCCGCGGACTGATTTCCTGCGGACCTCCTGCGTGTTACAGCTTAACAGTTTCCCGGGATAATTTTTTAATATCAATCTGCTACTGATCCGCCTGCTGCAGATAAGATCGCCGCGGCCGGATCAGGCTACGTCAGCAGACGTAAAAATTCAGTGCGCTGCCGCACATAGCGGAAATCGGAGATACACTTGTTGCCGTGCGAAAGCCGGCATCGATTTGCCGATTACGTGTGCTGGCGCACAGATACTCTGCCCGGGGCAGCTTATCTTCCAAACAGGTCCTGGCTGTATAACTGCAAGACCCGCGATCAAGTGCACGCGATGAATATGGTGCTTCCCGTAAATGGAGACTGAGATGGAAATGAAAGCAATCGCATCCGCCGTCATGGCGATATCCCTGGCCACGGGAGGAGTTGCATCCGCCCAGAATTACGGCGACCGCAACGACCACCAGCAGCGCAACGACCAAGGCGATCGCCGCGACAACCAGGGCCGGCAGCAAGATCATCGCGACGGCAGGGACCGCGGGCAAGCTAACCGCGATCAGCGTGGCGACTGGCGTGGCGGCGACCGTCAGGGTGAACGAGGCGCCGGCCCCAATCACCAGTTCTACCGGGGCCAGCGCCTGCCGCCCGAATACCGCAATCGCCAGTATGTGGTCGATGACTGGCGCGGCCATCACCTGAATGCGCCGCCGCGCGGCTACCATTGGGTGCAGACCGGCGGCGACTATGTCCTGGTGGCGATTTCCACCGGCATCATCCTGCAGCTTCTGCTGAACAACTGACAGAGCTGCGCTTGCCATACTGCATCTTGCGATGCAAACGATAAGCCCTCCTGCTCAATCGACCAGGAGGGCTTTATTTTCTGTACGAGAGACTGGTTTATTTCCCAAAGGTCCAGAACATCGTCAATACGGCGAGCGCCATGACGCCGGTGCAGACCCAGCCCAATATCTTCAGCCTGGCGTCAATCACGAACTGCCCCATGATCTTGGGGTGGGCCGCCATCAGCATCATGACCGCCATGATGGGCACGGAAATGACGCCGTTGATTACCGCGCTCCAGTACAAGGCCTTGATCGGATCGATGGGAGTGAAGCAGAGCACCACGCCGACGGCGGTCGAGACGGCGATGATGCCGTAGAATTTCTTGGCCGCCACAGGTTTCAGCTCCAGGCTGTTTTTCCAATGGAATGCGCCAGCCATGGCGTAGGCCGCGGAGCCGGCCAGCACCGGGACCGCCAGCAGGCCGGTGCCGATGATGCCTGCGCTGAATAGCCAGAAAGCGAACTCGCCTGCGATCGGCCGCAGCGCCGAAGCTGCCTGCGCCGAGCTCTGGATATTCGTGACGCCATGCAGGCCGAGGGTGACCGCCGTGGTCAGCATGATGAAATAGGCGACCAGATTGGAAAATCCCATGCCAATGACAGTGTCGATCTTGATCCGGCGAAAATTGGCGCTGGCCTGGTTGGGCGCATCTCGCAACGGCTTGGCCGCGGGCCGGGACTGCTGCTCCTCCACTTCCTGCGAGGCTTGCCAGAAAAACAGATAGGGGCTGATGGTGGTGCCGAATACCGCGACCACCGTGGTGATGTATGCCGGTTTCCAGGATAGCTGCGGCCAGACCGTTTTTGCGAAGACTTCGGTCCAGGGCGTATGCACGACGAACGCGGCGCCGACATAGGCCAGCAAGGCCAGCGTCAGCCATTTCAACAAGCGTACGTAACGGTCGTAGGGAATGAAAATCTGCAGCAGCAGCGACAGCAGGCCGAAGCCCAGTGCATATAAATGCGCGGGGCCGCCTGCCAGCAGCTTCAAGGCTTCGCCCATGGCGGCGACATCCGCTGCGATATTGATGGTGTTGGCAAGCAGCAGCAGGCCGACGATGGCGTACAGCAGCCATGGCGGGTAATGGCGGCGGATATTGGTCGCCAGGCCATGGCCGCTGACGCGGCCGATCTTGGCGCTGACGACCTGGATCCCGACCATCAGCGGATACGTCAGGAACAGCGTCCATAGCAGATTGAAGCCGAATTGCGCACCGGCTTGGGAATAGGTGGCGATGCCGCTGGGGTCGTCATCCGCGGCGCCGGTAATCAACCCTGGCCCCAGCTTTTGCAGCCAGGTCTTTTTAGCATCGGGATTTGTCATTGGCGAACTGTCTCCATGTCAGAAAAGCAGTTTCTTTGTCCTCTTGCTTAGTTCTCTTGTTGTGCAGTCTATTCCACAACCCCGATGGGGTCTGTGTGCTAGCCAACAAAGCCGGAGCAGGTATTGGTGGATTGGCAAAATCCCGCTGCAGCTAAAGCACGCGTTATGTGTGTCAGCGCACCGATTTTTAGCAGCCGACGCCATACAGTGAACATTCCTTCCCATCCCTCACTGTTATGGAGAGCAACCATGCCAGAAACGAAAAAACCCATTTCCGCGGCAATCGATACCGCCGCCATCCGTGCCGCCGCCAAGAACATGGATGACGGCGCGGTGACGGCAGGCTACCGCGGCGACCGCGAGCAGGTGGTCGCCATGCTCAACGATGCGCTGGCGACCGAACTGGTCTGCGTACTGCGTTATAAACGGCACTACTACACGGCGGCCGGCTTGCAAAACGGATCGATCAAGGATGAATTCCTGGAGCATGCAATGGAAGAGCAGGCCCATGCCGACCAGATCGCGGAGCGCATCGTGCAGCTCAATGGCAAGCCGGATTTCAATCCGGATACGCTGGTGCAGCGCAGCCATGCGGAATACGATGGCGCGGACGACATCAAGGCCATGATCAAGGCTAACCTGATCGCCGAACGAGTGGCGATCGAAGCTTACCGCCAGATGATAGAACGGATCGGCGACAGCGATCCGACCACACGCCTGCTGCTGGTCGGCATCATGGCCAAAGAAGAAGAACACGCCGACGACATGCGCGATCTGCTGGCTTGAGCGTGACGCAGTCCTGCGGCAGAACGCAGGCGCATCGATGCCATTTGATTAATATTACTTCGAGGAGATTATCTTGCTGGAATCAAATTTGAAAGCCGTCAACGATGACGTGAAAAAACTGATCAAGGATGCGCAAGCCTTGTTTTTGGCCGCGGCCGACCTGACCGGGGAAAAGGCTGAAGAAATGCGCAACCGCGGCATGCGCTTGCTCGACAAGGCCGTGGTTACCGCCCAGGAAGCGCAGGCCAGCGCCCGCGTCGCCGGCCGGGAAATGACGGATTCTGCCGAAAGCTATGTGAAGGAGAATCCGTGGCGGGCATTGGCGACAGCCGCCGGCGTGGGATTTTTGGCCGCGTTGGTCCTGACCAAGAGATAGCCCGCAGCGCTGGAAAAACGGAAAGGCGTGGCGCGATATGCGCCACGCCTTTCTATTGCGGCGGTAGTTTTAAAGTCGCCCGGTCAGCAGCATGACGATCAGGATGACGACGATCAGGCCGGTGATGCCGCTGGGACCGTAACCCCAGTTGCGGCTATGCGGCCAGCTCGGCAAGGCGCCGATGACAATGAGGATCAGGATGACGAGTAAGATGGTGCTCATGCTTGGCTCCTAAAGAAGTTGGCAGGCTGGTTGGCAAGCAAGAGCGCAGGGCTTGCAACAGGAACCTGGCGGCGGAATTATTTACCGCCAGGAGTGGAACCAAGATAACCGGGAAAGATCACAAGGTCTGTGCGCTGGCGTACAAAAACCGGTCGCTGGCCTGCCTGCCGCCCAGCTCTGCTGTCGATGTTGACAGTGGCAGCTTTGGCCGAAATATGGTCTGATCGAGAGCGCCGCGCTTGTTGTTCCAAATACTGTGCCAAAATACAAAATCCAGCAGATGCCGGTTTGGCCGTTTACTTACACACCGTCTTACATGCCGTCCGGAGACCGCAATGCGTACCGAAACAATTGGCGAATATGAAATCGAATATTCCGGAATCCAGCTCCCCGATAGCGAAGACTGGGCCGCCAACCTGGCGATCTACGGCCCTTCCAGCAACCCCATGCATAGAAACGATATTTTTCCGTCGCAGCGGGTGGTGGTCGACGCCGTCTTCCACACCGAGCAAGAGGCCGAAACAGAGGCGCGCGCATTCGCCATTTCAATGATAGAAAAAGGCAGGAAAAAAGACGCCTGAAGGTAAGCTGGAAATTCGCAGGCTGGAAATTCCGCAGGCCGGCAATTCCGTGGCACAGATTATTCAGCAAGGAGAAACACGATGCAGTTAGGGATGATTGGATTGGGGCGCATGGGCGCCAACATGGTAAGGCGCCTGACCAAGGGCGACCATCAATGCGTAGTGTATGACCTGCATCCGGAAGCGGTGCAGGC
>NZ_JAQGLV010000176.1 GCF_028292705.1 Collimonas fungivorans
TGTTCATCATGGTCGCGGAATCGACCGAAATCTTGCGCCCCATGACCCAGTTCGGATGGGCAACCGCCTCCTCCGGGGTGACCGACTCCAGCGTCTCCACGGCCCGGTGCAGGAACGGGCCGCCGGACGCCGTCAGCAGGATCTTTTCTACGCCAAGCGCGGCCGGCTGGCGCTGGTAGCCATGCGGCAGGCATTGGAAAATTGCATTGTGTTCGCTATCGATAGGCAACAGCACGGCGCCGCTCTGCTTCACCGCATCGATGAACAGCTGGCCGGACATGACCAGCGCTTCCTTGTTCGCCAGCAGGATCTTCTTGCCGGCCCTGGCCGCGGCCAGGCTGGGCGCCAGGCCGGCAGCGCCGACGATG
This sequence comes from Collimonas fungivorans, assembly GCF_028292705.1. Lineage (GTDB taxonomy): Bacteria > Pseudomonadota > Gammaproteobacteria > Burkholderiales > Burkholderiaceae_D > Collimonas > Collimonas fungivorans_B. The sequence continues at coordinate 369 of NZ_JAQGLV010000176.1, forward strand.
GCGGCCATTACGGTGTCGCAAGCCTCGGCGCTGGCCACCTGGCATAGCGCGGCGTCGCCAAACAGCACTTCGATCGCGGGCGCTTCGTCTTGCAGCAAGGCGCTCAGCTGCTGCGCCGCCGCCGCGCTGCCGACCACGGCCAGCTGCGGCTTGAAACGCAGGCACTGCTCAGCCAGCTGTTCGACCCGGCTGTGGGCGGTCAGGGCATAGACCGAATAACGTTCGGGATGGCGCGCAAGCACATCCAGCGTCGACATGCCGATCGAACCGGTGGAGCCGAGAATAGTAATGTTTTGCATACGACCTAAAACCAGAAACTCAATAAGGCAGCCAGCGGCAATACCGGGATCAGCGCATCGACCCGGTCCAGCACGCCGCCGTGGCCGGGCAGCAGGTTGCTGCTGTCCTTGATGCCGGCGCGCCGCTTGAGCAGCGACTCGAACAGATCGCCGACCACGCTGGCGGCTACCAGCACGGTCGCCGCCGCCAGCAGTCCGGGCCAGCCCCAGCTGGCCAGCAGGCGTGCAGGGAAAGTCTCGGCCAGGGCCGGCGCCAGGCTGAAACCGAACATCATCAACAGCACCAGGATCCAGCCGCCGATGGCTCCTTCCCAGGACTTGCCGGGAGAAATCGACGGCGCCAGCTTGTGGCGGCCGAAGGCCTTGCCGGAAAAATAAGCGCCGATATCCGCCATCCAGACGATCACCAGGACCGACAGCAGGTATATGGGCGAGTGATGGAACAGCACCACAATCGCCAGGAAACAGCCGAAAATGGCAATCGCGTAGGTGCCGGCGACCATGCGGTTGGCAAAACTGGCCAGCGGCGGCAGGCCGAAACCCAGCGCCGGCACAAAACGCAAAACCCAGATTGCCACGCACAGGATGAACAGCAGGCGGATATCCGGGCCGCTGCCGTAGTACATGATGGCGGCAAACAGGATCAGCGCCGCCAGGCCCCAGGCCAGGGCCGCTTTAGGAGCAGCACCGAAGATCCTGGCGCTTTCCCAGATGGCGGCGGCAAAAAAGAGCGTCGAAACGACGGCGAATGCGGGAAAATAATTGAAATACAGGATCGGCAGCAAGACTGCCAATAACAGCAAGGCCGTGATGACGCGCGTTCTCAGCATCAGGAAGCCTGTTCCAGCAATTGTGCGCTGGTGCGTCCGAAACGGCGCTCTCGCTGCTGATAGGAGGCAATCGCCTGGTCCAGCTCGGCGGCGCCGAAATCGGGCCAATAGGTATCCGTAAAATAGAGTTCGCTGTACGCCAGCTGCCACAGCAGGAAATTCGAAATGCGCTGCTCGCCGCCAGTGCGGATGAACAGGTCCGGCTCGGGCGCATAGGCCATGGCCAGGTGCTGCGCCAGCTCTTCCTCGGAAAACACCGAAGGATCCTGGGCAGAATCGGCGCCGCGCGCGGCCAGCATTTTCTGCACCGCCTGCATGACATCCCAGCGGCCGCCGTAGTTGGCGCAGACGGTCACGGTCAGGGCGGTGTTGCCGGCCGTCTTGCGCTCGGCGTTATCGATCATCTGCTGCAGCTTGGCGTCGAAACGGCTCAGGTCGCCGACCACTTTCAGGCGAATGCCGTTGGCGTGCATCTTGCTGACTTCGCGTTCCAGCGCCACCACGAACAAACGCATCAGCAAGGACACTTCGTCGGCCGGGCGGCGCCAGTTTTCCGAGCTGAAGGCAAACAGCGTCAGGTATTCGACGCCGCGCGCAACGCAGGCCTCGACCACCGTCCGCACTGCCTCAACGCCCTTGCCATGGCCGGCGAAACGCGGCAAAAAACGCTTGGTCGCCCAGCGGCCGTTGCCGTCCATGATAATGGCAACGTGCCGCGGCACCGTCGGAATTGCTGGTAGCGTTTGCGTGGAACTTGTATGGGCCATAGGTAATGAAATAAACAACAGAAGAACTACGGGAAGAGCGACAGATAGCTACTGTACCTCGGAGATACAGTACCTGCCCTGGTTACACCGTCAGTATCTCTTTTTCTTTATCGATCACTTGCTTGTCGATTTCAGCCACGAACTTGTCGGTCAGCTTCTGGATTTCGTCCTGTGCGCGGCGTTCGTCGTCTTCCGAACATTCCTTGTCCTTGACCAGCTTCTTCAAGCCTTCGTTGGCATCGCGGCGGATATTGCGGATTGCAATTTTTGCATCTTCCGCTTCACCCTTGACCAGCTTCACCATTTCCTTGCGGCGCTCTTCCGTCAGCGGCGGCGTCGGCACCCGGATCATTTCGCCCTGGGTGGCCGGATTCAGGCCGAGGTCGGATTCACGGATAGCCTTCTCGACCACTGCAACCATTTTCTTTTCAAACGGCTGCACGCCGATGGTGCGGGCATCGATCAGGGTCACGTTGGCAACCTGGCTCAGGTTGGTCGGGCTGCCGTAGTATTCCACCATGATGTGGTCAAGAATGCCGGTATGGGCGCGGCCGGTGCGTACTTTCGCCAGGTCGGCGCGCAAAGTCTCAAGCGACTTTTGCATTCTTTGATCGGTATTCTTTTTGACGTCAGCAATGCTCATGCTGTTCTCCTCTTCGAAAACGGGTGATTTTTTAAATTAACTCATACTTATTTGCGCCAGCAATTTGTGCAAGCGATTTGCACAAATATTACAAATTGGGCAAATAATTTAAACGTGGACCAAAGTGCCTTCATCTTCGCCCAGGATGACACGCTTGAGCGCACCCGGCTTGATGATGGAAAACACCTTGATCGGCAGCTTCTGGTCGCGGCACAGGGCGAACGCGGTAGCATCCATGACTTGCAGGTGCTTGGTGATCGCTTCGTCGAAAGTGATATGCGAATAACGGGTCGCGGTCGGGTCCTTGTTTGGATCCGCGCTGTAGACGCCGTCGACCTTGGTCGCTTTCAGGACGATTTCCGCACCGATTTCCGAACCGCGCAGCGCCGCTGCAGTGTCAGTGGTGAAAAACGGATTGCCGGTACCTGCTGCAAAAATGACAATCTTGTCTTCTTCCAGATATTGCAGCGCCTTAGGCCGCACGTAGGGTTCCACTACCTGTTCGATGCTGATGGCCGACATCACGCGAGCCGTGAGGCCTATCTGGCGCATGGCGTCCGCCAGCGCCAGCGAGTTCATCACCGTGGCCAGCATCCCCATATAGTCAGCGGTAGCGCGGTCCATGCCCTGGGCGCCTGGCGCCACGCCGCGGAAAATATTGCCGCCACCGATCACGATCGCCAGTTCAACGCCCAACTTGGCCACTTCGGCGACATCGGCCACCATGCGTTCAATCGTCGCACGATTGATGCCGTAGGCGTCGTCGCCCATCAGGGCCTCACCGGAGAGTTTCAGGAGAACACGCTTATAAGCTGGTTTTGTCATGGTCTGGGCCCCTTATGGCTTTCCGATTGAAATATATATATATTGGTCGATGCCTGGCTGAAGGACTGCAGCGCCATTGTCAGGCCAAACCGCAGCAAAATCCACTACCGCCGCGATTTAGAATACACGACGCCGGTTCCTGCGGCTTCCCCCTGAATACGAGGCAGCAATTCAGCAAGGCATCCCTTAGTCCTTGGCTTGGGAAGAAAATTCCTCAGAGCCAAAAAAACGGGCCTTTCGGCCCGTATTCTTGCTTACGCCTGCTTGGCCGCAGCAACTGTCGCTGCAACTTCTGCAGCAAAGTCATCCTGTTTCTTCTCGATGCCTTCGCCGACCACAAACATGGTGAACGATTTAACGCTGGTGTTGGCTGTCTTCAGCATCTGTTCAACGGTTTGTTTGTCGTTCTTGACGAAAGTCTGGTTCAGCAGGGACACTTCCTTCAGGAATTTCTGCACCGAACCTTCAATCATCTTGGTCGCGATATCTGCAGGCTTGCCCGATTCGGCCGCCTTCAAGGTAGCTACCGAACGCTCTTTTTCGATCAGTTCGGCAGGCACCTGGTCCGAAGACAGGGAAACCGGCTTCATCGCAGCGATGTGCATCGCCACGTCTTTACCGACTTGTTCGTCAGCGCCGTCGAATTCGACGATCACGCCGATACGTGTGCCGTGCAGGTAGGAAACCAGCTTGGCGGCAGTATCGAAACGCGTGAAACGGCGGATCGACATGTTTTCGCCGATGCGGCCGATCAAGGCAGCGCGGGTCGCTTCAACGGTGCTGCCGTCGAGCGGCAAGGCCGACAAGGCGGCCACGTCTGCCGGGTTGTTTTCCGCAACCAGCTTGGCGCAGGCATTCGCCAGGGCCAGGAAGTCGTCGTTCTTGGTGACGAAGTCGGTTTCGCAGTTGACTTCCACCAGGGCGCCGACGCCGCCGGCGATGTAAGCTGCGACCACGCCTTCAGCGGTCACGCGGGAAGCGGCCTTGGAAGCCTTGCCGCCCAGTTTCACGCGCAGGATTTCTTCTGCCTTGTCCAGGTCGCCGCCAGCTTCGGTCAGCGCTTTTTTACATTCCATCATAGGCGCATCAGTCTTTGCGCGCAGTTCGCCTACCAGTGCTGCTGTAATTGCCACCATACTATTCTCCTAACAAGTGGCGCCGTGCCGGTGACCCACAGCTATCCGCCGCAGTAATCTGCAACCGGCCTTCCAGCGCCATCATTCAAAATATATTCAGATAAAAATCGGGTAAAACACGTCGGGCAAAACACATGCAAGTGATACAAAAAAAGGGGCAACCACGCCCCCTTTTTATTCTGAAGTATGAAACCTCAGATTCAGGGCTTAAGCCTGGTCGTTGACTTCAACGAACTCATCGCCGGCTGCGCCTTTGATTGCTTCAACCACGTCGTTCACTGCATTGGCACGGCCTTCCAGGATCGCATCTGCAACGCCGCGAGCGTACAGGGCGATTGCCTTGGACGAGTCGTCGTTGCCAGGGATAACGTAAGTCACGCCGTCTGGCGAGTGGTTGGTGTCAACCACGCCGATGACCGGGATGCCCAGTTTGGCGGCTTCAGTGATGGCGCCCTTGTGGTAGCCGACGTCGATCACGAAGATGGCGTCAGGAATGCCGCCCATGTCCTTGATGCCGCCGATGGCTTTTTGCAGCTTGATCAGTTCGCGCTGGAACATCAGGCCTTCTTTTTTGCTCAGCTTCTCAACCGAACCGTCTTCAATCGATGCTTCCATTTCTTTCAGGCGCTTGATCGATGTCTTGATGGTCTTGAAGTTGGTCAGCATGCCGCCCAACCAGCGTTGGTCGACGAAAGGCGAACCCGAACGTGCTGCTTCGGCAGCAACGATTTCGCGCGCTTGGCGCTTGGTGCCGACAAACAGGATGTTGCCGCGGTTAGACGACAGTTGGCGGATATACTTCATCGCCTCCTGGTACATGCCCAGGGTCTTTTCCAGGTTGACGATATGAATCTTGTTGCGGTGACCGAAGATGAACGGCGCCATCTTTGGGTTCCAGAAACGGGTTTGGTGACCGAAGTGGACACCGGCTTCCAGCATTTCACGCATTGTTACGGACATAATTTTCTCCAGGGTTTGGTCTGGAACCCGCTCAGTCACCGTCTTTGTCGAGAGACAACTACAGCACCCTTTTCGAGCGGATTCGCGTTTTGACACATAAAATAAACTACATAAACATCGATATAGCCCAATAGCAATTCGAGCTAACCCAAGATTGTAACCCAAAACCCCGGGTTTCTTCAAGCGCCGCGAGGCATATCTTTAAGCGCATCCGGCTGGCCTCGTTTATAATCATTTCCTGACTGAATCTGGGCGTTTTTTGCGCCTTTTGCTAAAGAATTCACCGAATTTTCTCGATTTTTCCTATCTTATGACTTCCATCTCCATTAAAACCGCTGAGGATATCGCCGGCATGCGCGTCGCCGGCAAGCTTGCCTCAGAGGTGCTCGACTACATCACGCCCTTTGTCAAAGCCGGCGTCACCACCGGCGAGCTGGACCGCCTGTGCCACGAATACATGACAAATGTGCAAGACACCATCCCTGCCCCGCTGAATTACTGCCCGCCTGGCTATACGCCGTATCCGAAGGCCATCTGCACTTCGGTCAACGACGTCATCTGCCACGGCATCCCGGGCGACAAGGTGCTGAAAAGCGGCGACGTGGTGAATCTCGATATTACCGTCATCAAGAATGGCTACCATGGCGACACCAGCCGCATGTTTTATGTCGGCGAACCGTCGATCATGGCCAAGCGCCTGGGCGACATCACCTATGAGTGCATGTGGCTGGGCATCGCCAAGATCAAACCCGGCGCGCACCTGGGCGATATCGGCTATGTGATCCAGCAGCACGCCGAAAAAGCCGGCTACAGCGTAGTCCGTGAATTCTGCGGCCACGGCATCGGCAAGGTATTCCATGAAGAGCCGCAGGTATTGCACTACGGCCGTCCCGGCACGCTGGAGCGGCTGGAAGCCGGCATGATCTTCACGGTCGAGCCGATGATCAACGCCGGCCGCCGCGATATCCGCGAAATGGGCGACGGCTGGACCATCAAGACCAAGGATCGCAGCCTGTCGGCACAATGGGAACACACCGTGCTGGTGACTGAAACCGGCTACGAAGTGCTGACCGTGTCCGAGGGTACGCCGCCTCCGCCTGCATTCATCCAACAAGCTGCCACTGCAGCTTAGTTGAGCTGTATTCGCCCCGCACCTACATGACGACCCTTGCCGCCACACTCAAAAACCAGCTTAGAAGCGAGCGGCAAACCATCATCTCAGCCTTCCTGGCGGACGGCAAACCCGGCGAACTGCTGACGGCGCTGCGGCGCAGCGTCGATATCGCCCTGACGCAAGCCTGGAAAATGCTGGAACTGCCGGCCAGCGCAGCGCTGGTGGCGGTCGGCGGCTACGGCCGCGGCGAGCTGTTCCCGCATTCCGACGTCGACGTCCTGATCCTGCTCGAGGCCAGCCCGGATGCCGCGCTGAAAGGCAGGCTGGAACAGCTGGTGCAGCTGTTCTGGGACATCGGCCTCGAAATCGGCCACAGCATCCGCACCGTGGACGAATGCCTGAGCGAATCCGCGGCCGACATCACGGTCCAGACCAGCCTGCTGGAAGCGCGGCTGGTGAGCGGCAGCCACCCGCTGTTCCTGCAGCTGCAGGAACGCTGCAACGCCGCCATGGATGCCTGCGCCTTTTTCCAGGGGAAAATCCTGGAAATGCGCCAGCGCCACGTCAAATACGAAGATACCCCGTACAGCCTGGAACCGAACTGCAAAGAGAGCCCGGGCGGCTTGCGCGACCTGCAAGTAATCCTGTGGGTGGCGAAGGCCGCCGGCCTCGGCGAATCCTGGCCCAAGCTGGCCCAGCGCGGCCTGATCACGGCCGCCGAAGCGCGCCAGCTGGCGCGCCAGGAGCGCGCTTTCAAGGATATCCGGATCCGCCTGCATATCTACACCAACCGCCGCGAAGACCGGCTGGTATTCGACGTCCAGACCCCGATCGCCGAAGCGCTCGGCTTCCAGACCACCGAAACCCGGCGCGCCAGCGAATACCTGATGCAGCGTTATTACTGGGCCGCCAAGGCGGTGACCCAGCTCAACACTATCCTGCTGCAGAACATCGAAGTGCAACTGTTCCCGCAACCGATGGTGCCGCAACGTATCAACGACCGCTTCAATCATCTGAACCGCCTGATCGACATCGCCCACGACGACCTGTTCAAGACCACGCCGTCGGCCATGCTGGAGCTGTTCCTGCTGCTGGCCCAGCACAGCGAACTGAAGGACATGACCGCGCGCACCCGGC
>NZ_JAQGLV010000178.1 GCF_028292705.1 Collimonas fungivorans
GAGCAAGGCTATAACGGCACCGGCATCAAGGAAATCGTCGATGCCACCGGCGTGCCCAAGGGTTCGTTTTACAACTATTTCAAGAGCAAGGAAGACTTCGGCGCCGAGGTCATCTCGTTCTACGCCGACGGCTTCGCCGACAAATGGTCCGGCTATTTTGCCGAGGGACCGGAACAGCCGCTGGCCGCGCTGCGCTACACCTACGAACGCATCATCGGCTACCACGAACAGTGCGCGGTGAAAGCCGGTTGCCTGCTGGGCAATTTTGCCGCCGAAATGTCGGAGTCCAGCGAACTCTGCCGCCTCACTTTGCAGGAAGTGGTGGCCGGCTGGCGCAAGCGCTTCGCCAGCTATCTGCGCAAGGCCCAGGCAGACGGTTCGGTGCGCACCGACCTGAGCGCGGAACAACTTACCGATTTTTTCTGGAACGCTTGGGAAGGCGCCCTGCTGCGCATGAAAATCGAGCGCTCGACAGCGCCGGTGCGCGCCTGCGTCAACCTGATGTTCGATCATTTTTTCCTGCCATAACCTCACAGAAGTCACAGAAGGAATGGAATCCGTTTTTTATAACAAATCCGAGACGACCGGTCACTTATCAACCTGTATTGCAATTTTTTTTTCAACAACAAGTCAAACCACCAATCGCCTGACAGCGATTTATTCACGAAGGAATGTACATGAGCCGCACCCCAGAAACCCGTACCGAAGACAGCCTGTTCCAGCCAGCCCGCATCGGCGACATCGAAGTAGCCAACCGCATCGTGATGGCGCCGCTGACCCGCAACCGCGCCGGCGAAGGCAACGTGCCGAACGAGCTGAACCTGAAGTACTACGCCCAGCGCGCCGGCGCCGGCCTGATCGTCACCGAAGCGACCCAGGTGTCGGCCCAGGCCCAGGGTTACGCCAACACGCCTGGCCTGCATACGCCGGAACAGGTCGCCGCCTGGAAAAAGATCACCGACGCCGTGCATGAAAAAGGCGGCCGCATCGTGGTCCAGATCTGGCATACCGGCCGCATGTCGCATGTCTCGTTCCAGCCTGGCCGCAAGGCGCCGGTAGCGCCATCGGCGATCCGCGCCGATGCCAAGACCTTTGTGGTCGGCGAAGGTTTTGTCGATACTTCGGTGCCGCGCGAACTGACGCTGGAAGAAATCCCAGGGGTGATCGACGATTTCCGCCAGACCGCAAGACGCGCCATGGACGCCGGTTTCGACGGCATTGAAATCCACGGCGCGCACGGCTACCTGCTCGACAGTTTCCTGCGCGACGGTTCCAACCATCGCACCGACATCTACGGCGGCAGCATCGAAAACCGCAGCCGCCTGCTGCTGGAAGTGGTCGCCGCCGCTACCGCCGAAATCGGCGGCGGCCGGGTCGGCGTGCGCATCTCGCCGGTATCGCCGGTCAACGACTCCAGCGAAAGCCAGCCGCAGCCGCTGTTCAATTACCTGGTCGAGCAACTCAACCAGTTCGGCCTGGCCTATCTGCACGTAGTCGAAGGCCACACCGGCGGCCCGCGCGACAATGCACCGTTCGATTACGAAGCACTGCACCAGCGCTTCGACGGCGCCTGGCTGGTCAACAACGGTTACGACCGCATGATGGCGCGCCAGGCAATCGCCAGCGGCCACGGCGACCTGGTCGCCTTCGGCCGCGCCTTCATCACCAACCCGGACCTGGTGCATCGCCTGCAGCACAACCTGCCTTTGAACGTGCCGTTTGAAGATGCGCCGCTGTATGGCGGCGTGGGCGAGCATGGCTATACCGACTATCCGGCGCTGACCGAAGCATAAGCAAAGCAACGTCTTCTCCAATCCCGCTTGCGCAAATACAGTTTTCTGGCGAGCGGGATTTTTTTCGTCTGGAGATCACATCAATTAATTAGGGTCAGAGTCGAATTATTCGATTTGCGACTGCGGAGTAGCGAACGTTTTTGGTAACTACAAACGAATGCCAGCGCACGGACTCCGTGGTCCGTTAAATGGGGTCAGAGTTTTTTTTCGCAAAAGGCGCGAAAAAAAACTCTGACCCCATTTAACTGCGCAGCTGGAACTTGAGCCGTTGTTGTAAAAGGCATCGAGTAATATGGCAGGAACTTTAGTACGATAGCTGCAATGCGAATTGCAAAGCCAATACCCGCCTGCCAAACAGGCAGGTCGTACACAACAGATTCTTGGAGATAACACATGCCTTCATCACACGCCAGCTTTCATTGGGACGATCCGCTCTTGCTGGAGCAGCAGCTCAGCGGCGAGGAACGCCTGGTGCGCGACAGCGCCGCCGCCTATGCGCGCGACAAGCTGGCGCCGCGGGTGCTGATGTCGTTTCGCAATGAACAGACCGACGCCGGGATTTTCCGCGAAATGGGCGCGCTCGGCCTGCTTGGCGCGACCATCCCGGAACAATACGGCGGCGCCGGCCTGAGCTACGTCAGCTACGGCCTGATCGCGCGCGAAATCGAACGCATCGATTCCGGCTACCGCTCCATGATGAGCGTGCAAAGCTCGCTGGTGATGCTGCCGATTTTCGAATTCGGCAGCGAAGCCACCCGGCAAAAGTACTTGCCGCGGCTGGCCAGCGGCGAACTGATCGGCTGCTTCGGCCTGACCGAACCGGACCATGGCTCCGATCCCGGCAGCATGGTCACGCGCGCGCGCAAGGTCGACGGCGGCTACCAGCTCTCGGGCAGCAAGATGTGGATCACCAACAGCCCGATCGCCGACGTGTTCGTGATCTGGGCCAAGGACGATGAAGGCGCGATCCGCGGCTTTGTCCTTGAAAAAGGCTGGAAGGGACTGTCGACGCCAGTCATCCACGGCAAGGTTGGCTTGCGCACTTCAATTACCGGCGAGATCGTGATGGACCAGGTGTTCTGTCCGGAAGAAAACGCCTTCCCCGAAGTGCGCGGCTTGAAAGGCCCGTTCACCTGCCTCAACTCGGCGCGCTACGGCATCGCCTGGGGCGCGCTCGGCGCCGCCGAATTCTGCTGGCATGCGGCGCGCCAGTACACCATGGACCGCAAGCAGTTCGGCCGGCCGCTGGCGGCCAACCAGTTGGTGCAGGTGAAGCTGGTGAACATGCAAACCGAGATCACCATGGCGCTGCAGGGTTGCCTGCGGCTGGGCCGCATGAAAGATGAAGGGAGCGCCTCGGTGGAAATCACCTCCATCATGAAACGCAACTCCTGCGGCAAGGCGCTGGAGATTGCCCGCGTTGCGCGCGACATGTTGGGCGGCAACGGCATTTCCGACGAGTTCGGCGTGATCCGCCACCTGGTCAACCTGGAAGTGGTGAATACCTATGAAGGCACGCACGACGTGCACGCACTGATCCTGGGGCGGGCGCAGACCGGCATCCCGGCGTTCGCCAACTAGCCGACGCCGAACACCTGCAGCACCAGCCAGATATTCGCCGCTGAAATCAGCGCGAACAACAGCCAGGACACCCCCGCCGTCAGCCACGAATTGGCGAACGCGCCCATTACGTCGCGCCGGCTGGTGAGACGGATCAGCGGATACATGGCGAACGGCAGCTGCAGGCTCAGCACCACCTGGCTGAGCACCAGCAGGCGCCCCACCGAATGTTCACCCCAGGTCAGCACGCCGATCAGAGCCGGCACCAAGGCCAAGCCGCGCGTCAGCAGGCGCCGCTGCCAGCACGGGATCCTGAGGTTGAGGAAACCTTCCATGATGACCTGGCCGGCGATCGTCCCGGTGAACGTCGAACTCTGGCCCGAGGCTAGCAGCGCCAGGCCGAACAGGATGCCGGCGGCGGCGCTGCCGGTAATCGGATCGAGCAGGTGATAGGCCTGGTCGATATCGATTACCGAAGTATTCCCGGTGGCATGAAACGCGCTCGCCGCCAGCACCAGGATGGCGCCGTTGATCAGCAGCGCCAGCAGCAGCGAGACGATGGTGTCGAGCCGCGACAGCTGTATCGCCTGGCGCCGGCTGCGGTCGTTCTTTTCCACCACCCGCGTCTGCACTATCGATGAATGCAGGTAGAGGTTGTGCGGCATCACGGTAGCGCCAAGGATGCCGATCGCCAGGTACAGCGGCTCCCGGCTCGACAGCGCACTCAAGGATGGCAGCATGCCGGCGGCCACCGCATGCCAGTCCGGCTTCAGGAACACCAGCTCGACGAACAGGCAGACTGCGATGGTGAGCACCAGGCCAAGGATGATGGCTTCGATCTGGCGGAAGCCCTTGCCTTTCAAACCCAGCACCAGCACCGTATCGAACGCAGTCAGGAGCACGCCGACCGGCAGCGAAACGCCGAGCAGAAGCTTGAACGCCAGCGCGCACCCCAATACCTCCGCCAGGTCGCAGGCGATGATGGAAATCTCGGCGAAAAACCACATGCCCTTGCTGACGCGCGGACTGTAGTTCTCGCGCGAGTGCACCGCCAGGTCCTTGTTGGTGGCGATACCCAGGCGCATGCTGAGACATTGCAAGACGATTGCGGCCAGGCTGGACGCCAGCACCACGAACAGCAGCTGGTAACCGAACTGCGAGCCGGCCTGGATCGAGGTGGCCCAGTTGCCGGGATCCATGTAGCCGACCGAGACCAGCAAGCCGGGGCCGACGAACCTGAGGATTTTTTTCCAGAACGGGCCGCTGCTCGGCACTGCGATGGTGCCGGCAACTTCGGAAGGGCAAAACGGTGCGGTGGCAGTGGTCGGCAAACGATACATGTAGGCTTCCTGATAGAGTTGCCCCAATTCTATATTGTCACGGGCATTGCGTATGCCCGCTGCAACCCCTATGATTTGAGCGTACTTCCAATATGGCAGCAGTTCATCCGGAGGCTAGGAAAATGAAAACCATACTGACGCTGGTCACCGCTGCACTGCTGGCCGCTGCCACGCCCTCCTTCGCCGCAGACCCTCAAGCCGAACTCATCCAGCAAGCCGAAACCGCGGCCAAAACCTGGATGACGCTGACCGACGCCGGCAAATACGGTGAAAGCTGGGAACGCGCAGGCACATTCTTCAAGACCGGCATCGCAAAAAACACATGGGAAACCGGGATCCGCTCATTGCGGGCGCCGCTCGGTCCGGTAAAAATGCGTGAGCTGAAAAGCACGGAGTATGCAACCACCCTGCCCGGCGCGCCCGATGGCGAATATGTGGTGATCCAGTACGAGACGCAGTTCGAAAATAAAAAATCGGCGGCGGAAACCATTACGCCCATGCGTGAAAAAGACGGCAGCTGGAAAGTCTCTGGTTATTTCATTCGCTGACGGCAGCAAAAGAAACGTGCGGGGGATACGGCGGGAAGGAAGCGGAAATGCTGATCGGGAGAGTTGCGGCCTTGGCGGCTTAGCTTGACCCCAGGATCCGAAAGCCACCTTGTGAGGGCCTCGAAATCTCTTAAAACAGGGCGCCTTGTGGGCAAATCTGGAGCATAACCAGAAAACGTCTTGCGCAAGCGGCAGACCCGGCCTGTCGCTGCACTCATTGAAACATCGTTCAATGTAAAATCGGTGTGGCTAATTATTATCGGCAATTGCGGCAATTGCTGGCTATGCCGATAACAATATATCCAGTGCAGACAGTGTCACAAGAATGGAATATCATGTCCACTCACAAATTTGTATGCGCCATAGCAGTTTGTTATAGAGCGTTACAACCACCCCCTGCATTGGCATAAGATCATGATCCGTTTCAGACAAATCGAGGCTTTCCGCTCACTGATGATTTCCGGCACCAGCGTGTCAGCGGCCCGCCGCATGCACGTGACCCAGCCGGCGATCAGCCGCCTGATCGCCGATCTAGAGGCCGACCTCGGTTTCCGCCTGTTCAACCGCGCCAAGGGCCGCCTCGAGCCGACCAATGCCGGCGTGCGCTTTTACAAGGCGGTGGAAGAAAATTTCCTGGGGCTGGAGCGGCTGATGCAAGTGGCGGGCAATATCCGTCATGAAGCCCCCGAAGGCTTGACTGTCGCCTGCCTGCCGGTGCTGTCGACCACTTTGCTGCCGGAGGTGCTGCAGCGCTTCTTCAAGCAGCACCCCGATGTCTCGGTCAAGATCGACAGCTGCACCGTGCCCGAAATCCTGGTCAGCCTGCAAGACCTCAAGGTCGACATGGCGCTGAGCCTGGCGTTTCCGCCGTTCGCCGGCATCGAAGTCGAACCGATCATGGAAGCCACCGTGCTGTGCGCGATGCTGGCGACCCACCCGCTGGCGCAGAAGGAAATGATCCTGCCGGAAGACCTGGACGGCGAGAACGTGATCGGCTGGATGCCCAACAGCGCCCAATCCTATGACCGCGAACTGTCGACGCTGAACTCGGCCGCGATCCGCCCCAACTACACCATCCAGACGCATACCTCGCACACGCGTTACGCCATGGTCGCCAACGGTTTCGGCGTCGCCATCGTGGAGCCGTTCGCGGCCAAAATCTGGCGCCCGCACGGCGTCGTCACGCGGCCGTTCAAGGCCGACATCAACTACAAATACGTGCTGGCCTACCCTAGCGGCGGCATCCGCTCCGAACTCGCCCACGACCTGCGCGAGGCTGCTCTCCATGTTGCTAAAAACTATAACTTCGGCCTGTAAGAGGAACCAGAATGTATTCGCCTGAAAGACTGATTGAAAATTTAAGCGGCTACCTTGGCGAATTGGAAGAGCTCATTTCAGCGGCCGCGCAAGCAGACCCTGCTGAAAAAAACAGATTGCTTGTAGAAAAATCAAATATAGAAACATACGTCGGAAAACTGGAAGCGCTGTCTGAAAACCATCGACTGGATGCAAAGCATATCGAGTCCGGACTTGCGCTGGAACCCCATCCGGAAGGCGGCTTCTATCGCGAATTCATCCGCACCGATGCTTGCACTGTGATTTTTTACCTGCTGCCCGAGCGGGCCATCTCCAGCTGGCATAGCCTGAAAGACACGCAAGAGAAATTCAGGCTGATCTCGGGAGATTCTTTGTTAATCCCGAAAATAAATGCCGGCGGATTGTGGAAATCCGAAGAAGCGGTGACGTATGAAAATGACGTGGTCATAGAAAAAAACCAGGATTTCGGCGACTGGTTCGGCGCCTATCCGAGCGGAGAGTATGGACTCGTCACTTGCGAATGCAGAGGACCGTTCGAATTCGCGAAATTCAAGATCATCGACCAGGAAAACCTGGCCGCATTTCACAGCAAGAATCCCGGACACACAAAAATCATCGATAGACTTTCACCGAAACTCGGTTAAACCCTCTCTCGCCAATTCCTAATCGGCAGGTAAAACGATGGTGGCCACCAGGCCGCCATCGACATGATTGCGCAAGTGCAGCTCGCCGCCATGCGCCTGCACGATATTACGCGCAATGCCCAGCCCAAGTCCCATGCCGCCGGCATTCTGGTCGCGCCCATGCTCCAGCCGGGTGTACGGCTCGAACAGGCTGTGCAAGGCTTCTTCCGGCACGCCGGGGCCATGGTCGCGGATCTGGATCTGGATATTGCTGCCGGATTCATTGATCAGGCTGGCGACCGAGATTTCTACCTTCTGGCCATAGTGCAGCGCGTTGTCGAACAGGTTGCCGATGGCGCGCTTGAGCGCCAGCGGCTTGGCCATCACTGTCAGGCCCGATTCGGTAAACGCCACTTCGTGTCCCGCCATGCGGGCGTCTCGGATCATGCGCAAGATCAGCGTATCGAGTTTTACCTCGGTGCGGTTTTCATGGATATCGCTATCCTTGACCGACTGCAAGGCGCCCTTCACCATCATGTCGAGCTCGTCCAGGTCTTCGTGGAATTCGCTGCGCAGATGCTCGTCGTCCAGCAGTTCGGTGCGCAGCTTGAGGCGCGTGATCGGCGTGCGCAAATCGTGCGAGATCGAGACGAACAGGCGCTCGCGGTCGTCCAGGTAACGCTTGATGCGTTCGCGCATGGCGCGGAACGCGCGTGCGGTCTTGATGAATTCACGGCTGCCGGTTTCCGGCAATTCGGGCGCGGCCTCGCCTTTGCCGAACGCTTCGGCGGCATCCGACAGCGCCGCCAGCGGCCGCGTGGTCCAGCGCACCACCAGGATCGACAGCAGCAGCACGGTAGCCAGCGACAGGCCTTGCAACAGCAGGCGTTCGGGCGACAGCGGGTTATCGCTGTCGAGGAAATAAGGATTGGGCATAAGCGCCGCCAGGTAGAGCCAGTTGCCGGGCTCGAGTTCGGTCTGGATCACCAGCACCGGCGCCGGGTTGGGCTTGATCAGCAGCGTGTGCTGGACCCAGCTGTCCGGCAGGTCCGCAACCTGCAAACCTTGCGGCGACACCATCAGGTCGTCGGGCCAGGCAAACGCCAGGCGGAAACCGGGCAGGAACGGCAGGTCGGTTTTCAGCGTGGCGCCGATATCGGCTAGCGCCATGTTGGCCAGCGTATTGTCGGCAATCTTGTGGATGGTCACCGGGCCGTCGTTGGTGTTCACAAAAAACCGGGTGCCGCCCATTTCGCGCAGCTGCTGGATCAGGATAGGCCGGTAATTCGCCGGCAAGCTCATGAAGAAACGGACAGCGCTGGCTGCGCTGTGCGCCAGATGCTGCGCCGCTGTCTTGGTTTCGACCTCGGCCTTGCTGCGCAATTGCGCGGACCAGATCAGGCCGCCGGCCAGCTGGGTCACCAATACGCCGAACACCATCACCACCGACAGCCGGCCCAGCAGCGTGTGCGGCAGCAGCCAGGACAGCAGCCGGCTATACCAGGCCGACCAGCTACGCTCGGGCACGGCTTCAGACTTGCGCAGCGGCCACATCGGCAGAGAATACGTAACCGGCGCCGCGCACCGTCTTGATCAGGTGCGGGTCCTTGCCGCCGTCGTTCAGGCGCAGGCGCAGTTTGCTGATCTGCACGTCCAGCGAACGGTCCAACGGACCGACATCGCGGCCGCGGGTTTCCTCGCACAGGACGCCGCGGTCGAGCACGTCGCCCGGGTGTTCGACAAAGTATTTCAGTAATTGATAATCGAGGCCGGTGAGCGCCACCAGCTGGCCATCCGGATCGCTCAGGGTGCGCTCCACCGTGTCCAGCGTGAAGCCGACAAAGCGGTAGTAGCGCGGTGCCACGGCACTGTCGATGCCGGTGCGGCGATGGATAGCCTTGATGCGCGCCAGCAGCTCGCGCGGACTGTAAGGCTTGGCGATATAGTCGTCGGCGCCCAGCTCCAGGCCGACCACGCGGTCGGTTTCGTCGGAACTGGCTGTGAGCATGATGATCGGCACGTTGGATTTGCGCCGGACCGTCTTGCACAAGGCGAAGCCGTCGGTATCCGGCAGCATCACGTCCAGGATCACCAGCGACAGTTCCTCGGCGTAGCGCTGGAACTCGGCCAGGAACGCCTCGCCGTTATGCGCCAGGCGCACTTCGTACTGGTTCTTTTCCAGGT
>NZ_JAQGLV010000184.1 GCF_028292705.1 Collimonas fungivorans
CCGAACCGCGTATCTTCCCTGCAAGCTCGGATAGTCCGACAAGAATTATCGATAGTCTTGCAGAAGGAAAACCATCATGTTGGGCATTGCTTTACTGTTCATCGGCGCGGTGCTGGTGGTCAATGGCGTCGGTTTGACCGGCCGCATCGAGGCGCGCGAGAACGCCGTCTTCAATTTCCTGGTCGGTTCCCTGGCGCTGTCCATCAGCTTCATAGGATTGGTGCGCAGCGTCGACAACGCCGGCTACCTCGGTGTGGCGGCCGGCCTGCTGTTTGCCTTCACTTACCTGTACCTGGCTGTAGTGCAATGGAAAGGCATGAACGGCAAGGGACTGGGATGGTATTGCCTGTTCGTCGCCATCAATACCTTGCCGATGGCGTGGCTGGCAGTGGACCAGGACATGCGCTCAACCATGATGTGGCTGACGTGGGGGCTGCTCTGGTTCCTGTTCTTCCTGGCTTTGGCCCTGCAGAAAACCATCCGCTCGCTAGGCCCCATCACGGCGGTCATCGGCATTGTTTCCTGCTGGATCCCGGGCTTCCTGATGCTGGCCGGCCGCTGGTAAAGAATTACTGCAGGCCGCCCCAGCGCTCCACTGCAGGCTCCGCCACCGCCCATTTCCAGACATCGTCGCTGCGGCAGGCGCTGGCGGTATACCAGGCGCGTTTCTGCTGCGCGCCTTCGCCGCTGTCGACCGACAGCAGCACTTCCTTGCACAAAGCCAACGGAGTGTCGATCAGGCGCGTGACGCGCACTTCTCCGTGTTCGTTGCCGTAGGCGATCTGGTGGACGATGGCCCAGTTGCGCGCCTGGCCTACATCCAGCTGGCCGACGATAGCGGCGATTTCATCCTGCTCGGCTTTCTGCCAGTTGCGGAACACGTATTTGGTGGTGGCGTCTGTCGCGGCTTGCACCCCTATGCCGATGGCGTAGCCGACTGCCGGATTGGAGGTAACCGCGCCGCTGGCGACGCCGGCCGCGGCGCCGGCGAAACCGCCGATGCTGTTACAGCCGCTTAACATCACCGCTGCGGTCAGCAAACAGACCCCGCCGATGGCGTTGCGTGATAAACCACCTCGCCGCATCACTGCAAAGCTCCCCAGCGCTCGGTGGCGGGTTCGGCCGAGGCCCATTTCCAGGCCGGGCCAGCCTGACAGATGGTCGCCACATAAAATTCGCTGGTCGGATTGCTGGTTTTGTCCACCAGGCCATCGACGGAAAACACGATTTCCTTACAGCTCATGCCCTGGCTGGCGATGACGCGGCTGACGGTGACCCGGCCACGCTCATTGTCTTCAATCGGCAGCGAATGCTTGATCTGCCAGTTGCCGACTGCGCCCACGGCCAGGCTGCCAGCGGCCTTGGCGATGGCGTCCTGCTCTTCGCCATGCACCTTGCGCTGCTCGTACTGCACGCCGGCCCGCGCTGCAGCCTGCACGCCAAGGCCGATGCCGGTGGCGACCGCGGCGTTATTGGTCACCTTGCCCGCCAGCGCGGTGCCGGCGACCCCGGCCGCGGCGGAACTACCCTCGGTCACGACCGAACTGCAAGCACTCAATCCCAACACACTGCCCATCACCAGCAAACCGCTTATCTGCTTTAACCGCATTACCGAATCCAATATATAAGGCACCGACCAGGACCGCACCGGTAGACATCAGCCAGAACTTCTAACGGCATTTTAGAGGACAAAACTCCGGTTCAGTTCTGATGGAAAGCTGGTAATGTGCAAACTTTTGTTAAATCACGACTAAAGAGAAAACTCCTACGGCAGAACGCTACATGGTGCTACCGCCATTCATGCCACCCATGCCCTTGCTGCCGCGTCCGCCCTTGCCGGACGGCTTGTCCTTGCCGGCCGCCGGACTGCGCTCACAGGAAGCCTGGTCCACGCGCTGCAGGCGGTCCGCCAGGAACAGCCGCACTGCCTGCCGCTGCTGGTCGTCGAGCGCGTCGTTCATGGTCAGCCACAGTTCGCGCAGCTGGCGCCCGTCCTGGGCCGCCAATCCGGATTCGGCGTCGATCGCTGCCGCCAGCTGGCGCAGATCGACAGCCGGGTCCTTAAGGCCGTTGCTCATGCTGGCCTGCAAATCGCGCTGCCGTTTTTCCCGCTCGCCGATGATGGCATGGGTCTTGGTCGCCAGTTGGCGCCACAAGGTCTGCTGGTTCGGATTCAGGTGCAGGTCATCCTTCACCCCGTCGGCCACCGACAGCACGTCCTCAGTGTGAAAATCCATCACCGGCGCCGCCAGCACCGATGTCGCCAGGCTCAGGCTGAATACAGCCAGGCTCAGCTTGAAAGCGGATAGCAACTGGTTAACATGCATGGCAATCTCCTGTAAATAAATCGACTATCCAAATCGGCTATTAAACCGGACTTGCCACCCTTGCGAGGCAGGTGAATCATTTGGTAACAGCTGGCTGATTACTGATACACGCTGTTGCGGGGCGCAATTTACTGCGCATTACTCTATCCGTTGCTTTATTATTAGCAACTTATCGCCTGCGCCCCTTCACTGGAAGACCGACTCTCATGATAAAAATCTCTGGCCTTACCTTCGATTACCCCGGCCATCGCGCCTTGCACCAGGTCAGCCTGCAGGTCGAAGCCGGCAGCGTGACCGCGCTGGTCGGCTCCAACGGCGCCGGCAAGACCACGCTGATGCGCTGCATAGCCGGCCTGGAAACACCTCTCACGGGCTCGATCAGCGTGGCCGGCATGGATGTGCTGGAACGGCCGCGCGAAGTACACCGGATCATGGGCTACCTGTCCGACTTCTACGGCCTATACCAGTCGCTGACGGTAGCGCGATGTTTTGAATATGCCGCCGCCGCCCAGGGCTTGCCGGCGCCGGCGATTCCGCAAGCGATACTGACCACGGCGCAGCAGCTGGGGCTAACCGAGCGCCTGCAGCAGACTTGCGACAAACTGTCGCGCGGCTTGCGGCAGCGGGTCGCGATCGGCCAGGCCATCATCCACGGGCCGAAGATCCTGCTGCTGGACGAACCGGCTTCCGGCCTCGATCCGGAAGCGCGCGCCAGCCTGGCCGGCCTGTTCCGCCTGTTGCAGGCGCAGGGCATGACCTTGCTGGTGTCGTCGCACATCCTGGCGGAACTGGACGAGTACTCGACCCACATGCTGGCCCTGCGCGACGGCAAGGTGCTGGAATATCGCGCGCTGGACCACGGCAGCACCGCACTCGCGCCGCGCAAGTCGCTGCGGATCGTACTGGCGCAAGCCAATCCCGGCCTGCACGCGCAACTGGCGGCGGAACCCGCGCTGCAGGTCAGCGCCAGCGATGAACGCAGCGCCGACTTCATGTTCAGCGGCGACGAGCACGCCCAGGCGGCATTGCTGGCGCGCCTGATCGCCGGCGGCCTGGCGGTGGCCAGCTTCGCCGACCAGAAGGAAAACCTGCAGCAATCCTACCTGCGCTCAGTGGCCAGCTATGAACAAAACGGACAAAACAGCGGGAGCGCATCATGATCAATCCTGAATTCAAACGCAACCTGTGGCTGCAGTTTTCCCTGCACCGCCTGATCGCCATGCCTGCCATCCTGGCGCTGGTTTTTTTCACGCTCAGCCTCGCCAACGACAATTGGCCCGGCGGCGTGCCGCTGGACAGCGTGGCCCTGATCCTGTTCGCCGGCATCGTCTGCCTGTGGGGCACCCGCAACGCCAGCAATACCGTGATCGAAGAAGTCCGCGACAAGACCTGGGACCAGCAGCGCATGAGCGCGCTCGATCCGTGGACCATGACCTGGGGCAAGCTGTTCGGCGCCACCGCCTTCAACTGGTATGGCGGCATCCTGTGCCTGGTGGTTTTCGCGATTGCCGCTTTGGTGCGCGAACACAGCATGACCTTGAGCAGCGGCCTGACCCTGGTAGCGCTGGGCATCCTGATGCATGCGGCGACGATCGCCCTCAACCTGCACCTGATGCGCAGCGACATGCGCGCCGTGCAACGCGGCGGCATCGCCTGGGCGGTAGTGCTGATCGCTGTCATATTCGCGCCGCCGTTCCGCGCCGCGCCCGATGCTTCCGTCCTCTGGTGGGGCCAGCCGTTTGCCTACAGCTCTTTCCTGCTGGCCAGCACGGTGTTCTTCGCCGCCGTCGCCGTATTCGCCGCCTGGCGCAGCATGAACAGCGCCTTGCAGATCACCACCATTCCCTGGGCCTGGCCGCTGGCCTGCTGCCTGCTGGCTGCCTATGTCGCCGGCTTTAGCGGCGGCGTCGGACTGCTGTGGATAGGGTTGCTGTTCTCGATAGCCATGACTTATGTGGCGCTGTTCACGGAAGAAAACGATATCGCGCTCTGGCAGCGGGTAGTCGCCAGGGCAAAGAGCGGCAACTGGCACGGCCTGTTCCATAACCTGCCGATCTGGCCGACCACGCTGGTCCTGAGCTTCTGCCTGGCGCTGCTGCTGCAGTTCAGCGGCGGCCTGGAACTACCGTTCAAATTGCGGGTGACCGCCGCCAGCCTGTCTTTCCTGGCGCTGACGCTAGCCCTGATGCTGTTGCGCGACTGCTGCGTCTACCTGTTCTTCGCCTTTTCCGGCAAGAACAAGCGGGTCGGCGCCACCACCATCCTCTACCTGGCGATCATCAACGGCTTGCTGCCGTTCCTGAGCAAGGTCATGGGCCTGGATTCGCTCGCCATATTTTTCATGCCGCTGCACATCGGCAACGGCTGGCTCATGCTTGGCATCGCAGCGCTGCATGCCTTGCTGGCCTTGGCGCTGCTAGGCTGGCGCTGGCGCCAGCAAGCCTTGAAGGATGAATTGCCGGCCGTCGCTTAACCGCGGGCCGATGCCAGCAAGCCTTCGATGATGTGGTCGAGCTTGAATGCATCGGCGGCAAAACCGCGTATCCCTTCCGCCAGTTTTTCGGTCGCCATGGCGTCGTCGTTGAGCGCATAGCGGAAGCCGGCTTCGTCGTAGCTGACTTGCTGCAGGTCAGCGGCGGCAGCATCCTTGCCCAGTGCGCGCGCCAGGGGAGCGTCGCTGGCCTGCAGCTGCGCCAGCAAATCGGGGCTGATGGTGAGCAGGTCGCAACCCGCCAGCGCGGCGATCTGGCCGACGTTGCGGAAACTTGCTCCCATCACTTCGGTATCGATCCCGAAGCGCTTGTAATAACTGTAGATCTGCGCCACGGATTTCACGCCAGGGTCATTGGCAAGCGTATTCGCCGATTCGTCCCAGGCGCTGCCGGCGGATTTCTTGTACCAGTCGTAGATGCGGCCGACAAACGGCGAGATCAGGCGCACCTTGGCGGCGCCGCAGGCGACCGCCTGGCAGAACGCAAACAGCAACGTCAAGTTGCAGCGTATGCCTTCCTTTTCCAGGATGGCCGCGGCCTGGATGCCTTCCCAGGTCGATGCGATCTTGATCAGCACCCGCTCGCGGCCGATGCCGGCGGCTTCGTACAAGGCCATGATGCGGCGTGCCCGGGCCACCGTGGCGGCGGTATCGAAACTGAGCCTGGCGTCGACTTCGGTAGAAACCCGGCCCGGCACCACTTGCAGTATCTCCAGGCCAAAACGCACTAGCACCTGGTCGACGATCTGGTCCAGCGGACTATCGGCATGGGCGGCGACCGTCTCGGCCAGCAGCGGCGCGTAGTCCGCCTGCTGCACCGCTTTCAGGATCAGCGAAGGATTGGTGGTGGCGTCGC
>NZ_JAQGLV010000185.1 GCF_028292705.1 Collimonas fungivorans
CCAGCTTGTTCAGCTCGTCCAGCATGTCGTCCTGGCGGGCGAGCCTGATTTCGATATCGACCATGCGGTCTTCCTGGTTCATGTTGCGTTTCCTTTTTTATGGCAGCGCAGATGGTAGCGCAATAACGTTGCCTGGCGCCGTTTGATATGCGTGCTCGAGCGAAACCGGCTGGGCGGATATCCAGACCGCACAAGGCGCGAATTCCGGATTTCCGCACAAAAAACGCCGGAGATCTGTTTTCTCTCCAAAATTTTTTCCAGCAAATCAAGCACTTAGCTTTTCCATTCAAGCTGGCACGAAGCCTGCGATGCCTTGTGTAAAAATACAATCCACAGGAGACAAAATTGCCTAATGAGATAAACTTGCCTTGCTGCAAGAATTCCGCCATCTTCGATTCAAGCTCGCCTTAACTCTATTCGCTAATCCCCTTTGCCTGTTGTGCCTTCCAGGTGGCATGATGTAGCTTGCGCGCAAGCTGCATGTGTACTGGGATTGCACAAAAACATTAAAACCAGGAGACAACCATGTCCACGCTTCATCCGTCCGACCATGCCGCCGCTGCGGACACTCGCAAACGCATCTTCGCCATTGTCGGCGCCTCGTCCGGCAACCTGGTCGAGTGGTTCGATTTTTATATCTATTCGTTTTGCGCGATCTATTTTGCGCCGAAATTTTTCCCCAGCGGCAATGCGACCACGCAGCTAGCCAATACCGCCGCCATCTTTGCGGTGGGTTTCCTGATGCGGCCTATCGGCGGCTGGCTGTTCGGCCGCATCGCCGACAAGCACGGCCGGCGCACCGCGATGATGATTTCAGTGCTGATGATGTGCGGCGGTTCGCTGATGATTGCCTGCTTGCCGACCTACGAGACGATCGGCATCGCGGCGCCGTTGCTGTTGCTGCTGGCGCGCCTGTTCCAGGGCTTGTCGGTGGGCGGCGAATACGGCACCAGCGCCACCTACATGAGTGAAGTCGCGCTGGAAGGACGGCGCGGGTTTTTTGCTTCGTTCCAATACGTGACCCTGATCGGCGGCCAACTGCTGGCGGTATTGGCGCTGGTGATCTTGCAGCAGCTCCTGACCACCGAGCAGCTGCACGCCTGGGGCTGGCGCATTCCTTTCGTGCTGGGTGCCGTAGCCGCACTGGTTGCCCTTTACCTGCGTAAATCGCTGAGCGAAACCTCGACCGCGGAAACCCGCAAAAACAAGGATGCCGGCACGTTGGCAGGCCTGATGAAACACAAGAGGGCATTCCTGACGGTGGTTGGCTTCACCGCCGGCGGTTCATTGATTTTCTACACCTTTACCACCTACATGCAGAAATACCTGGTGAATACGGCCGGCATGCATGCCAAAACCGCCAGCACCGTGATGACCGCGGCGCTGTTTATCTACATGCTGATGCAGCCGCTGTTCGGCGCGCTGTCCGACAAGATCGGCCGCCGCACGTCGATGCTCTGGTTCGGCGCGCTGGCAACCGTGGCTACGGTGCCGATCCTGCACGCGCTCAAGGATGTGACCAATCCTTACGCGGCGTTCGGTTTTGTCATCCTGGCGCTGGCGATCGTCAGTTTTTATACCTCGATCAGCGGCCTGATCAAGGCCGAAATGTTTCCGCCGGAAGTGCGCGCATTGGGCGTCGGTTTGTCTTATGCCGTGGGCAATGCGATTTTCGGCGGCTCGGCAGAGTTGGTGGCGCTGGAGCTGAAAAAGGCCGGCAGCGAATCGACTTTCTACTGGTATGTATCGGGCATGTGCGCATTGGCTTTCATCGTCGCCTACAAGATGCGCGATCCGAGCAAGGAAGGTTATCTCAAAGACGTTCCGCTTGAACCGCATGTGGCCGCTGGCGCACCGGCAGGATCACGTTGAACACAGGCAGGCGGCAGTGCCGCCTGCCGCTGGTTTTTTTATTCGGGCGGCTGCCATGACAAGTCTGCTGGTGATGTTAAGAGCGAGAAAGCCGCTTGTTTTAATCGTGCTGGCGTCTGTCTGCGCCGCCGGCGTAGTGCTGACGACTTATGTCGTGGCGTCCAGGAAAGCCAGCAGCGACATCGGCGAGGCAAGCGAACGGCAGCTGCAAATCATCGCGCTCGATCTGGAATCGGTGCTGCAGAAATTCGAGACCTTGCCGTTTGCCCTCGGCTTCCAGACGGATGTGTCGCAAGCGCTGGCGCGACCGGACGACAAGCTCAACATCCAGCGTCTGAACCAGACGCTGCAGTTGATCCAACGCCAGTCCAAGGTGGTGGCGATCTTCATGCTGGACCGGAATGGCCTGACGCTGGCTTCCAGCAATTGGGATTCGGCTACCAGTTTCATCGGCAGGGATTTTGGTTTCCGTCCTTACTTCAAGGAGGCGATCAAAGGCAATCCTGGACGCTTCTACGGCATAGGCAACACCACCAACGTGCCAGGTTACTTCATCGCCCAGCCTATTTATGCCAGCGCCGCCGCCCATGGCGAAAACGCAGTGCTGGGCGTGATGGCGGTCAAGATAGACCTGACCGAATTCGAGCATACCTGGCGCAGCAGCGAAGATCCGATTACGCTGGTCGACAGCAGCGGCGTGGTTTTTCTAAGCAACCGGCCGGAATGGAAGTATCACAGCCTGTATCCGCTGAACGGCGCGGTGCAGCAGGACCTTACCGGCACCCATCAATATGCCGACCGGACGATTACCCCGGTCAGTTCTTTGCCGAACCGGGAGAGTTCAGGGTTCGGCCAGCACGTCACGCGCGGCATCGGCCCCCTGGGCTGGCAGCTGATGCTATTCCCGTCGCAGGCGCGGATCGCCCGCATCGCCATTTTGTGGACCCTGGCTGCAGCGCTGTTGCTGGCGATTGCAGGAATTTTCCTGTGGGCTCTGTACCAGCGCAGGCGCCGGCTGGAAGAACGCCTGGTGTCGGCTGAGTACCTGGACCGGACCATCGCCCAAAGGACGCAGGAGCTGCTGGTGGCGAATCACACCCTCGAAGCGAAATACGCCAAACTGCAAGAAACCGAACACCTGCTGCGCTCGACCCAGAACAAGCTGATCCAGGCCGGCAAGCTGGCCATGCTGGGACAAATGGCGGCCGGCATCGCCCACGAGCTGAACCAGCCGCTGGCGGCGATCCGGGCGTTTGCCGACAACGCCATGACTTTCCTGACGCGCGGGCAGGCCGACAAGGCCACGGAAAACCTCGGCCATATCAGCAACGCCAGCGGCCGCATGGGCAAGATCGTCGGGCAGCTCAACGGTTTTTCCAGGAAGAGCCATGAAGCGGTCGCCGCCATCGACTTGTCGAAATCGATAGAGGCGGCAGCCTTATTGCTGCACAACGAGTTCCAGACCCATGGCGCCAGCCTGCAGATCGAGATCCGCCAGGCCGCCTGGGTGGTCGGCGACTCGGTGCGTACTGAGCAAGTGCTGATCAACCTGTTGCGCAACGCGCTGGACGCAGTGGATAATGCCGAGCAAAAAACCGTCTCCCTGGTGCTGGAATGCGAGGGCGGCGAGGCCGTGATCCGCATCCGCGATTCCGGATCCGGGATTCCGGCCCAGGTTGCCTTGCACCTGTTCGAGCCGTTTTTCACCACCAAGCCGTCCGGCAAGGGATTGGGCCTGGGCCTGGCCATTTCATCGTCCATCGTACAGGCGATGAACGGCCGCCTGACGGCGAATAACCATAACGATGGCGGCGCCGAATTCGTATTGCGCATTCCTTTGCTGGAAACGGTAGAGTCTTGATGGAGGTAGGGGTGGCAACGCTGGAAGCGGTATTGATCGAAGACGAACAGGCAGTGCGGGAAGCGATTGCCCAGACGCTGGAATTGGGTGGGTTTACCGTCCATGCCTGCGATAGCGTGGAACAGGCGCAAGCCTGGCTGAGCCCTGGTTTTGCCGGCGTGATTGTCACCGACGTGCGGTTGCCGGGCCGTTCCGGCCTGGAATTGCTGACCCAGGTCGTGACGCTGGATCCCGACCTGCCGGTGATTGTGGTGACCGGCCATGGCGACGTCAGCATGGCGGTCGACGCCATGCGCGCCGGCGCCTACGACTTCATCGAAAAGCCGTTCGCCGCCGAACGTCTGATGGAAACCGCGCACCGGGCGCAGGAAAAGCGCAGCCTGATCCTGGAGAACCGGCGCCTCAAGGCAGCCTGGGTCGCGCATCCGGACATGCCCAGCCTGATCGGGCAGTCGGCCGCGATCGAAAAGGTCCGCACCATGATCCGCAGCGTCGGGCCGACCATGGTCGATATCCTGGTCAACGGCCAGACCGGCAGCGGCAAGGAAGTGGTGGCGCGCCAGCTGCATGTCGCCAGCGGCCGCAAAGGACCGTTTGTCGCCATCAATTGCGGCGCGCTGCCGGAAGCCGTATTCGAAAGCGAGATTTTCGGGCATGAGGCGGGAGCTTTCACCAGCGCCCAGAAACGGCGCATCGGCAAGCTCGAATACGCCAAGGGCGGAACGGTGTTCCTCGACGAAATCGAAAGCATGCCGCTGGCCTTGCAGGTGAAACTGCTGCGCGTGCTGCAGGAGCGGAAACTGGAGCGGCTCGGCGGCAACGAGCCGATCGCCATCGATTGCCGCATCATCGCCGCCAGCAAGGCCAACCTGCTGCAGATGAGCGCGCAAGGCAGTTTTCGCGAAGACCTGTATTACCGCATCGGCGTGGTCAGCATCGACCTCCCGCGCCTCAATGAGCGGCGTGAGGATATTCCGCTGCTGCTGGCGCATTTCATCCAAGGCGCCGCGCTGCGTTACCAGCGGCCGTTGCCGCAATGGACGCTGGCGCAGATGGCCCAATGGCAAACCCGCGACTGGCCGGGCAATGTGCGTGAGCTGCGCAATTTTGCCGACCGCCTGGTGCTGGGAGTGGCGGAAGGCGTGGCCGATGTTGCGGCCCAGGACAGCGGCGCCGTCGCCAACGGCGTGCCGCTGCCGCAGCAGCTGGATATCTACGAGCGCATGCTGATCACCGAGATGCTCAACGCCAGCAGCGGCAACGTCGCCATCGCCGCTGACCGCCTGGGCTTGCCCAAAAAAACCCTGTACGACAAGATCAAGAAGTACCAACTGGCCGTGGGCAAGGCGCAAGACCGTACCGAATAATATTGTTTCGACAATTGTTTTGTTGAATATGGGAAATGTTACAAAACATTATTCTGCTGGACAAGCGCGTTTGAATCTTTATCATTGGCATCTTTTTTAACATGGATGTAACAATGCGCGTTTCACCGCTGCCATCAAGCTCATCCAAAGCACCAGACCGTAGTCCCAGTTTCCAATTCGGCTTTATCGACCTGCTCAAGGTTATTGCGGCACAACTGATTGTCCTGCACCATCTGGCGTTCTACGGGCCGATGGCGGACCATGTGCGTCCTGTCGCGCCGGTTCTGATCGACTGGCTGGACACCTACGCCCGCATCGCGGTCCAGGTATTCCTGGTGGTCGGCGGTTTCCTGGCCGCCAAGTCCTTGTCGCCGCAGGGCGTTTCCACCGTTTCCGATCCGCTGCGGGTCTTGTGGCGGCGCTACATGAAGCTGGTGCCGCCGTTCCTGGTGGCGACCGTGCTGGCGATAGGCGCTTCCTCCTGGGCCGCGCTGTGGATGACGCATTACTCCATTTCCGCCATGCCGACCGCCATGCAGCTGGCTGCCCATGCCTTGTTGCTGCATTCCATATTGGGTTACGAATCGATCTCGGCCGGCGCCTGGTACGTCGCCATCGATTTCCAGCTGTACGCGCTGCTGACCATGCTGCTATGGCTGACCGGCGGCCTGGCCAGGCGGCGCGCCATGCCATGGCTGGCGCCGGTGCTGGTAGTGGCCGGCGTCAGCGCATCGCTGCTGTACTTCAACCGCGATGCCGCCTGGGATGCCTGGGCGCCGTATTTCTTCGGCAGCTACGGCCTGGGCGTGATTGCCTGGTGGGCGCGCGACCTGGGCCGGCGGCCGGCGGTGGTGGCGCTGCTGCTGGCGGCGATACTGTTACCGACCTTGTATGCATTGGCGATCGATTTCCGCAGCCGCATCGCCGTCGCCTTGCTGGTGGCCTGCGCGCTGGTGCTGGTGAGCCGGCGCGGGGTACTGCTGTCGCGCCAGCGTTTTGCCTGGATACGCTCATTCGGACGGATTTCCTATTCCATCTTCCTGGTGCATTTCCCGGTCTGCCTGGTGGTGAATGCGGCTTTCGCCAAGTTTGTGCCGGCGCAGCCGCTGTTGCAGGCCGGCGGCATGGTGCTGGCCTGGGCTGCAAGCCTTGGCGCCGGCGCGGTTTTCTATCGCTGGGTGGAGATCCCGCTCAGCCGTCTCTCCGCGCGTGCGCCGGAGCACGGTTCGCCGTTGCGGGTTCCTGCCACTGCCTAAAGGTTACAGCAGGTTACAGCACATCCTCGGTCTTCAGCGCAGCGCCCGCTGGCTGGACCTCGGCGCGCTGGCGGCGCTGGCGCCGGAAATGCAGGAAAGCCAGCACCAGCGCCGCCAACTGCAGCACCGCGCAAAAATAGAACGGCGCGCCGATCCGCCAGTCGCCTTTCGGCAGGTGCGACACCGCACCCAGCAATGGCGCACCGATAACCGGCGCGATCACCGCCATCAGGCTGTTGAGTGAGCTGACCGCGCCCAAGGTCTGGCCCTGGCTGTGCGAATCCACCGCGCCGGAAATGATGCTCTGGATCGAGGCGTTCACGGTGGCGCCGAATATATTGGCGAAAATCACCGCATACATCATCCACGACTGGCTGGCGACACCCCACAAGATATAGGCAGCGGTGGAGGAGACCAGCCCGATCACCGCCAGCCGTTGCGGGCTGAAGCGTTTCAGCAATGGCCCCAGCAATACGCCTTGCACGATCACCGACATGATGCCGACTGCGGCCAGCGACTGGCCGTTCTCCAGCGGCCCCCAGCCGAATTTGAACGTGGTGTACAGCACCCAGGTGGTAAACAACATAAACTGCGCCAGGCCGTTGCAGGCGATCACGGCGACCAGCGGTCCTACCGCTTTCAGGCGCGACAAGGCTTGCAGCGAGGCAAGCGGATTGGCGGCCCGCCAGCCGAAGCTGCGGCGCCGCTCCAGCGGCAGCGACTCAGGCAGCACGAAATAACCGTACATCAGGTTCAGCAAGGCCAGGCTGCCGGCCACGATGAACGGCAAGCGCAAATTGATCGCACCGAGCAAACCGCCCATCACCGGACCGACGATAAAACCGACGCCGAACATCGCGCCTATCATGCCGAAGCGCTTGGCGCGCTGCTCCGGCGGCGTGATGTCGGCTACGTAGGCATTGCAGACCGCCGCATTGGACTGCATGGCGCCGCCGACCAGGCGCACCACGATCAGCATCCACAGCGCAGTCGAAAACGCGGTGGCAAAAAAATTCAGCGCCAGCCCGCAAAATCCCAGCAGCAGCACCGGCCGCCGGCCGTACTGGTCGGACAGGGCGCCGAGGATAGGCGAGCCGAAAAAATTGGCGATGCCGAAAGCGAAAGCCACCGCGCCATACCAGAATGCCTGGTCGGCTTGCGAGCCGGTGAATTTCCCGACCAGCACCGGCAGCACCGGGATGATCAGGCCGATTGAAATCATGTCGATCAACACCGTGAGCATGATGAAAGGCATCGCAGCCTCACGGGGGCGATTCTGGGGCGGTGTGGTGGTGTTGGTCACGCTGTGCTACTCCGGTAGGTAGTGCTAGGTGGTCGACGGATTTCAGGGATTGCCTGATTGCCGTCCGTCATCATATCTAGAAAAACGATGCGGTGACCTGGTGTTTATCTGAGGGCAGCGAGAACTGGCTTCACGTTCGGATGAGATTGCGGTTCCCATTAGTTTCTATTTGATAACAAAATTGTCAATTCTTTCAATATGTACATTTGGTAACACTTTTTTATTATCAGATAAATATGTTGCTGTGTAGTATCCAGTTTCAGTCGTATCAAGAAAATAATACAAATGCTTACGCGGGGGAGTGCTATGGAAACGACCGGAGAGGCTACCGGCTGGCGCCAGCAGAAAAAAAGCAACTTGTTACCGAGCTGTCTGTATTGATCTTATTGATACCCCATGTAGTTCAATTCGTTGAAATTCAATTGCAAAGGTTATTCATGAAGATATACCCATGTAGTGTCCTGCTAGCACTCACGCTGGCAGGTTGCGGCGGTGGCGGTAGCGGCAACGATGAAACCAGCGCTTCCCGTGCTGCAAGTGTACCGGCGCTAAGCAGCGTGCAAACGAGCTACGAGAGTTTCGCGCTTGCTGCAAACGGCGGCTTGCATTTCGTTGATGGCGTTCTCAATTATTCAGTTTCCTCATCAGGGGTGTTATCGTTTGCGCCCGGCAGTTACCTGTATACGAATGATTCAAGTATTCCGCAGTCAGCGGCGAACGGAACGCAAACGCTTTCGGTCGGTTTCAGTCCGACAGCCAAGAGCTTGCCGCTACCGCCATCAAGCGTGCCGTCGCGATATCTGATCAATGGCATAGTTTTCACTGCAGCGTCTCCTACGCAAAACCAGGTTACTTATGTAGGTAACAATGTCCTTGAAAAGTATCTGGCGACGGATGGCAAGACTGTCGTGCGCGCACTGCTTGGAACAAGTTACAAAGTAACGCCGCTGTCGGGTTTGATTGCGACCACATCGGCCGAACTCTTTAACAGGAGCAAGCTCGCCATGCTTGAACCTACTATCGATGGCACTGCACTGTACGATCACCAAGCCAGTTGGCAAACCGGTTCTGCCTACATGGAGGTAATCAGGCAGTACGTCGGCGATACGCTTGGCGTTGGTGATTGCTTGAAGCCGACCACAACCGGGCCCAACATCACGCCTTGCGCCAGCACGGGTTCGGCGTTGGAAGGGTTTTTTCCTCATGTGAGTCCTAACGACGGATTGACGTACCAAATCGGGGACGGTCAGATAGTTACGTTGTCCGGCGTGCGGGCCTGGGTAGCGACTGCTCCATTTACCAACGCTGTCACGAAGGATTATCGTGTCTACTACGAAAGTAATGGCGCTATTTATAGCGGAATCTTGACAAGAGATGGAACGCAGATTCAAGTGGCGCCATTTGGGATAGTGCAAGATTTTTATCTGTTCATGAATAATGCAGCCGTGCAGTCGATAAAATCAGCCGTCAATTTTTAAATCACGCTACGATTGCAGGCGAATGGCCATTTCATTGCGCCATTCGCCTGCTGGATATCTTATGAAGCCGAAAATATTCAATCGCCTATTTTTATCGTCGCAAGCGAAAAAGAATCCCTGAAATATCCTTCCTGAATATCGGTAATTCATGCCACCCTGGCTGAAGAAATACTCCAATCGCAACCCTCTGAAATCAGTAGCAAGTACCCGCTTTAAGGTTCAGAATCAATTCGTCCTCAGTTCATTCCTCCGGATATTTGGAGTGAACCGTTGGACATTCAGTTGGACATTTATCGTCGAAAAAAGGAAGGCGTATGGCTAAAGTAACTGGTTTATCCGGGAATGAAATTTTCTGCCTGGCGTTAAAGAATTATTCGGCGGGCGAGATTGTGGTCGGCAACAGTGTCAACTCGATGGGCTTCCTCGGCGGCATAGGCGCCGGCCTGAAAAACATGCTCGGCGGCGAAATTACGCAAGTGACCGCGGCAATCCATGAAGGCCGCGCGAATGCATTTGAACGCATGAGCAAGGAGGCTGCGCAGCACGGCGCTTCTGGCGTGGCGGGAGTGTCGAGCGAGTTGAGATCGTTCAGCGGCAGCACGGAGTTTTTGTTTGTCGGTTCATGCATCCATGCGCGCGATGCGTCCAGCCGTTTTTTCACCACGGCCGGCGATGCGCAAGAACTGTATTGCCATATGGACGCCGGCTATGAGCCGATCCAGCATGCGTTCGGCAACATCGCTTATTCCATGGGCGTCGGCGGCGGCATCATGGGGTCGCTGAAGACCTTGGTGCGCGGCGAAATCGCCGAATACAGCAATATCTTCAACACGACTCGCCACAAAGCGCTGGAACGGCTGGTCAGCCAGGCCAAGGCTGATGGCGCCAACGCTGTGGTTGGCATCCGCACCACCATTCTGCCGTGGATGGGAACGCATGAGATGCTGATGGCCGGCACGGCGTCGCGGCACGGCGCGCTCCCGGCCAGCGCCGACAGCAATCCGGTCACCAGCGATCTTACCGGTGAAGAGTTGTGGGCAATGACAAGTCTCGGCTACGCCCCGGTAAAGCTGCTGATGTCGACTTCGATCTACTCGCTGGGCGTGGTGGGCGGCTTCATGGCCGCGTTCAAATCTTTCACCAAAGGCGAGATCAGCGACCTGACCACGCTGATCCATGACGCGCGCGAGATTGCCATCGCGCGTCTGAAAGACGAAGCCGATGAGCTCGGGGCGGAAGAAGTGGTTGGGGTGAAGACCTATATCGCCGAGATCGGCAGCGGGCTGGTCGAATTCATGGCGATCGGTACCGCCGTCAAAAAAATGCCGGGTTTTTCGG
Organism: Collimonas fungivorans; assembly: GCF_028292705.1. Classification (GTDB taxonomy): domain Bacteria; phylum Pseudomonadota; class Gammaproteobacteria; order Burkholderiales; family Burkholderiaceae_D; genus Collimonas; species Collimonas fungivorans_B. The sequence goes on from NZ_JAQGLV010000185.1 coordinate 10,476, forward strand.
TCAAGACCGCTGCGCTTCCGGCGCAGGCGATCATCCGCGACAAAGATACCTGGATGGATGGCGATTTCGGCTTTTCGCTGGATCGCAGCGGGAGTTCCTGAGTTACCCAATTCCGGAAAGCAGTAAAAATGATTCTGCCGTGGATCCCCTATGGCAGGACGGCTGGCGCGATGATGCGCCGGCAGGGAAAAACAGTCGTACAAAAAATAAAGAAAGAAACGATATGTCTAATCTATTCTCAAGCCTGGGCTGGTTGCCCATGACGCTTATCATTCTGGTTGCAGTTGCTATCGTGCTTGCGGTGTTTTTTTCGGTATCGGGCATCATCCGGTACATTCCAAACGACCGGATCGGCGTGGTCGAGAAATTGTGGAGCTCCAGCGGATCGGTCAAAGCCGGTTTGCTGGCCTTGCATGGCGAGGCGGGCCTTCAGCCTGACCTGAGGCGCGGCGGTTTTCATTTCTTTGCGCCTTTCCAGTTCCGGGTGCATATCCATCCCATGGTTTCCGTCACCCAGGGCAAGATCGGTTATGTTTTTGCGCGCGACGGCATCGACCTGCCTGCCGGGCAGACGCTGGCCGACAATGCCAAGGTCGAGGATTTCCGTGACGTGCGGTCTTTTCTTGAAGGCGGTGGCCAGAAGGGGCCGCAACGCAAGATCCTGCGCGAAGGCACGCACATCATCAATCCGGCGCTGTTTGTCGTCATGACGGAAGAGGCGACCTATTCGCTGTCGCTGGATGCCAAGGAAAAGGCTTACTACGAACAGATGCGCGGCGTGCTGGACGAGCGCAGCGGTTTTACCCCGGTGGTGCTGAAGGAAGTGGCTGGCACCCACGATTCGGACCAGCTGGCCATCGTGACGGTGCAGGATGGGCCGGGGTTGCCGAAGGATGAATTGCTGGCGCCGGACGTCGGCGACAGCCACAACTCGTTCCAGGAACCGGAAAAATTCCTGGCTGCGAGCGGCTTGCGCGGCCGCCAGGAGCGAGTGCTGGTGGAGGGCACCTACTATATCAATCGCCTGTTTGCGACGGTCGAGCTGATCAAGAAGACCATCATTCCGGTCGGTTTTGTGGGGGTGGTGGTTTCGTACACCGGCCGCAAAGGCTCCGATTTGTCCGGCAAGGAAT
>NZ_JAQGLV010000195.1 GCF_028292705.1 Collimonas fungivorans
GCGGCAGCCGGTCGGCGGCGTAAATCCCCGGCACCCGCAGGATCGCCAGGCGTCCGCTGCGGCGCCGGGCCCAGCCGCGCAATACCTGTTCGGCATCGACACGGCGCCTGGCGCGGCCGTTGTGCGGCGCCAGCACCCGGGTTTCGTCTATCAGGGCGCCGCCGCAATCGCCATAGACGCCGGTGGTGCTGATGTAAACAAGAGTGGCCCGCTCGGGTAAAATGGCGGCCAGGTTACGGGTGCGCCGGTCTTTTTCTCCGGTCGACTGCGGCGGCGCCAGGTGGACGACGACCTGCGCCAGGCGAGCCAGGCGCGCCAATGTTGCCGGCTGATCAAGATCGGCCACCAGCGGAACTGCTCCGGCGGCGCGCAATTCGGCGCAGCGCGCCGGCTGGCTGGTTACCGCAAATACGCGAAACCGCTGTTTCAGCAGCCCCAGCAAGCGTAATCCCACGTCGCCGCAACCAAGGATCAGCAGGCGCGGTTTACCCAGCCCGCCATCACGGCCAAGATTTTGTTTTATATTTTTCATTACAGGATTGTATGAGTTTTCAGATAACTGTCCAGCCTAGCGGTCGCCAATTCAGCTGCGACGAAGGCGAGACCATCCTCAACGCCGCCATACGCGCCGGCGTCGGTCTACCTTACGGCTGTAAAAACGGCGCTTGCAGCTCATGCAAGGGCAAGCTGCTGGACGGCGACATCAGCCATGGCGCCCATCAGGAAAAAGCCTTGCCGGTGAAGGAAGAGCAACTGGGCTTCGCCCTGTTCTGCTGCGCCACGCCGCATTCCGACGTCACCATCGAAGCGCGTGAAGTGGCCGGCATCGGCGAATTCCCGGTGCGCAAGATGCCGACCCGCGTGGTCAAGCTCGACAAAGTGGCCGACGACGTCATCGTCCTGTCGCTGCAATTGCCGGCCAACGAACGCCTGCAGTACCTGGCCGGCCAATATGTCGAATTCATGCTGCGCGACGGCAAGCGGCGCAGCTACAGCATGGCCAACGCGCCTTACAAAGATGAATACCTGACGCTGCACATCCGCCACATGCCGGGCGGCCTGTTCACCGACCAGGTATTTACCACGATGAAAGAGCGCGACATCCTGCGCCTGGAAGGCCCGCTCGGCACCTTCTTCCTGCGCGAGGATTCGGACAAGCCGATGGTGCTGCTGGCCTCCGGCACCGGCTTCGCGCCTATCAAGGCCCTGATTGAACAATGCGCCCATACCGGGTCGCAGCGGCCGATCACCTTGTACTGGGGCGGCCGCCGGCCGCAAGACTTGTACATGATGGCGCTGTGCGAAGAATGGGCCGCTACGCTGCCAAACTTTACTTTCGTACCGGTGATTTCGAATGCGCAGGCGGAAGACCAATGGCAGGGCCGCAACGGCTTCGTCCACCAGGCGGTGATCGATGACTTGCCCGACCTGTCCGCTTACCAGGTGTACGCCTGCGGCGCGCCGGTCGTGGTGGAATCGGCGCAGCGCGATTTTGTCGCCCTGTGCAAATTGCCGGCCGAAGAGTTTTATGCGGATTCGTTTACTTCGGAAGCGGACCTGGCCTCCTGAACAAATCCTAGTTGAGGGAGCCGGCCGTCAGGCGTACATGGCGCGTGAGCGTTACTTCATGCATGACAATCTGTTGCTGCGGTCCCGGATCGCGCTGCTCCGCACTCTCCGCCGCTGATCTGCCAGGGCCCACTGGCTCTCTCACGCTTGCGGCCGCAACTCGCGACGGCAGATGAGGGGCCGGCCGGCGCTGCTTTGGCGGCGCTTTGGAAACGACCTTCCCCTTGTTATCTTGCGCCGGCAAAACGCTGGCGGCTACGGGCTTGTCCTCGATTGCCTGATCAATTGCAACAGGCTGGGCCGGCTTGTTTTCCTCAGTACCGGCATCTTTCGCGGCCAGTATTTTCACAGGCTTTTCCAGTGCGGCGACGGGGACGTCCGTTTGCTGCCAGTAACGGTTTCCCAGGAAGCCGAGCACCCCTGCCATCAATACCCCCAACAACATTAATGGCACGCCAGAATGCGTTTGCGGGCGCACAAAATCCAGCTCCGGACTAGCGTCCGCCGATCTCATCTTGACTCCCTGGCGCAAATCGCTCATTGCGGCCTCTCCTGCCATCGCCCGAACGGCAAACCTGGCCTGACATACGCAACGCCATGGACAGAGCAGTCCAAGGGCTGGCGCCATGCCAGCTTGCCCCATGCGCCGTAGCGCCCCGACTGTTCCGCCACCAGATTATCCGCGGCCCAGTAGCCCCACTTATAGCGGGCAGCGGGCACGCCAGCGGGCGCAGCAAACGCCGGGCCGCGCGCATGGTTGCGAGCGAAACCATCCGGATGGTTTGGGCTGACCTGCAGCCAGGGATGCGCCGCTGCCAGCCAGCGTATCGACGAAGAATTATCTTGCGCCTGGCGCAGGCTGCTGGAGAATGACGTCACCGCCAGCACCGGGACGGCATTTTCACCGGCGCTGTCCGCTTGCGCCAATTGCGCGGCAGCGGCGATGCTGTCCGCCAGCGCGGCGCCCGGCGCCATCGCTATGCCGCAAACGCCCTGCCATATTCCCTGTTTTCTGAACAGGCATTCGAGCGCGCCGTGCTGCGGCAGGCTCAGCACACAATCGTCTTCCAGCATGTCCCAGTGACGCTGTACCGCGGCCGTCAGCAGCGACATGCACG
>NZ_JAQGLV010000413.1 GCF_028292705.1 Collimonas fungivorans
GCGGCGGTGAGCGGCGCGCCCAGCACGCCGGCCAGCACCGCGGCCATGCACACCAGCGGCCACAAATGCGCATCGCCGCCCGGCAGCCATGGCGCCAGCACGGTGCCGAGGCCGGCGCCGATGATCAGCAGCGGCGCCAGCACGCCGCCGGAAGTGCCGGAGCCGAGCGCAATCACCCAGATCACGGCTTTCACCAGCAGCAGGCTCAGCGCCAGCTGCAAGGCCAGGTTGCCGTTGAGCAGGTCGCCGATCACATCGTAGCCGACGCCCAGCGCCCGCGGTTCGAAATAGCCGCCAATGCCGACCGCGATGCCGCCCAGCGCCGGCCACCACATCCAGTGCAGCGGCAGTTTGCCGAACAAGTCTTCGACCCGGTACAAGGCGGTCGACATCAGCGCCGACAACGCGCCGCCGAGGATGCCGGCGACGACGCAGGAGAATAGGGCGCTGAGGCCGATTTCCGGCGTCTGCAAGGGAAACAGCGGGCCGGCGTCCAGCAGCAGCGGCCGGGTGAATCCGGCTACCGCGCAGGCGACGATCACCGGCAGCAGGCTGCGCGGCCGCAATTCGAACAGCAGCAGTTCCACCGCCAGCAGCACCGCTGCAACCGGCGTACCGAACACCGCGGTCATGCCGGCCGTGGCGCCGGCCACCAGCAAGGTCTTGCGCTCGGCCGCGGTCAGGTGGAAATGCTGGGCGATCAGCGAACCGATGGCGCCGCCGGTCATAATGATCGGGCCTTCGGCGCCAAACGGGCCGCCGCTGCCGATCACGATACCGGACGACAGCGGCTTGAGGATGGCCACCTTTGCCGACATCTTGCTTTTGCCGAAAAGGATAGCTTCGATCGCCTCCGGAATCCCGTGGCCGCGGATTTTTTCCGAACCGAAGCGCGCGATCAGGCCGACGATCAGTCCGCCGACGACCGGCAGCACGATCACCCAGGCGCCGAGATGGTGGTCGGCGGGCGAGCGGGAAGCGAAAGACAGCGTCTGGTAGAAGAACAGGTTGGTGAACAGCCGGATCAGCTTCAGCAAGGCGTATGCCGCCAGTGTGCCGAAGCCGCCGATGAGCACTGCGATCAGGGAAATCCTGAGCAGCCGCGTGTCGGCTGCAAAATCGCGTTTGTGGAAGTGCTGCTTCGAGGACATGGTGGAGTTCTCAGGTGTTGATGGTCGGTACGCGGAAGATGTCGGCCAGGGTGTTCAGCTCGGCATGGTGCAATTCGGCTAGCTTGGCGAGGCAGCGTTCGCCGGCCGGCAGCAGGTGGATGTTGACCTGGCGGCGGTCGACCTCGCTGTTGCGGCGCTGCACCAGCTTGAGTTTTTCGCAGCGCGACACCAGCGCCACCACGCTGTGGTGTTGCGACTGCAGACGCTCAGCCAGCTCGCCGACGCTGGCCCAGTCGCGGCCGGGAGTGCCTTTCACATGCAGCAGCAGCAGGTACTGCTGGGGAGTGACGCCTTCGCCCTGGGCCGCTTCTTCGCTGAAGCGCAGGAATTTGCGGAGCTGGTAGCGGAATGTCGACAGCGCTTCGAAGTCTTGCTTTGAGAGTGTGTGGGATGGCATCTTGCGGCTTCTTCTTCGGGGTGGCGGAATTCTTGAGACCGCAAATATATCACAATACGATATATATTTCCCCAAGGCTGACATCGGCCTGTCGAATAGGAAAATAGTAATAAAATGCAACTTCCATCAACGCAGGAAGAGCAGATGAATCCGGATCGCAGCAAGGTTGTGGAGTTACCGACAGAACTTTTCGGCCAGCAAAAGGACTGGACCGCATGGTTGAAAAAGAACCATGGAAAATCGCCCGGCATCTGGCTGCGGCTGGCGAAGAAAAATTCTGAACAGGTCTCTGTTTCCTACCAGGAGGCGTTGGAGTCGGCGTTGTGCTACGGCTGGATCGATGGCTTGAAAAGGGCTGAAGATGCAGATTACTGGGTGCAGAAATTCACGCCGCGTTCAGCCAGGAGCATCTGGTCCAAGATCAACCGCGACAAGGCCTTGCTGCTGATCGAGAGCGGCCGGATGGCGCCGGCCGGACTCAAGGAAGTCGAGCGCGCCCAAAGCGATGGGCGCTGGGATGCTGCCTACGACTCGGCCAGCAAGTCGACCGTGCCGGCCGATTTCCAGGCGGCGCTGGACGCCAGTCCGCAGGCGCTGGCGTTTTTTACTACCCTTAATAGCGGCAATCGATACGCGCTACTGTTCAGGATCCAGACCGCCAAGAAAGCAGAGACGCGTGCCAAACGGATTCAGGATTTCACTCTGATGCTCGAAAGACACGAGAAATTCCATCCTTGAATCCTTGCTTCCTGCTGCCCCGGTTCAGGTGACGATCACCGTGCCGGTCATGCTTTCGTGGCCGGAGCCGCAAAATATATCGCAATGGAAAGGGAACTGCCCGGTCTTGTCGGGCGTGAAGCGGATCCGTGCGGTAGTCCCCGGCAGGATGTCGGCACGCACGCCAAAGTCGGACAGGGCGAATCCCATCACCACGTCCAGCGTGGTGAATTCCAGCGTCACCGGCTGGTTCTTTTTCAGGCGGATTTCGCCCGGCGTGAAATCGAATTTTTTTGCCACCACCTTGATGACGCGCTCCTGGGTCTGGGCGATCACTGCAGCGGCAGAAATCGCCAGGCCGGTTGCGCCTGCTCCGGCCAACAGCAGGCGCCGTTTATGGTTGATAGCCATGGTCATCCTTTCTGCACCGGCAATTCAACGATCTTGAAATCCGTCTTTGGCGCGGCTTCCGCGTCGATTTCGCGATAGCCGAGGCCGCGGTAGGGATACGCATCGTCCCAGGCCAGCGGCGTGCGTTTCGGCTGCGAACCGGGCGCCGGCAGCGGGAAGATCAGCGATTTGGCAGCGTGATGCGCGATGTGGCCAGTCATGTGGTGGTGTTCCTGGTGGATATGGCCGTAAAACACGGTCACGTTGGCATGCGGCATCAGCAGTTCCACCGCCTTGGCGCCGTCGCGGGTGGCCCAGTCCCATTGCGGATACAGGTCGAACAGGGGGCGGTGCGTGAACACCACGATGTTGGCGTCGGCCGGCAACGGCTGCAGCTCGGCGGCGAGCCATGCCAGTTGCGCCTCGCCTATGCTGCCGGCCGGGTCGGAGACATTGTCGAGCACGATGAAATGCACGCCTTTATGCTCGAAGCTGTAGTGGGTCTTGCCGAAAAATTCCTGGTAGGCGGCGCCGTTGTCGAGCGACGCATCGTGTTCGCCCGGCATGAAACGGACATCCTTGACCTTGAGGTCGGCGACGATCTCCTTGAATTCGCGCAGCCTCTTGCGGCGTTCCTGCGGATCGTCGGTGGTGTGCGTCAGGTCGCCGGTGAAGACGATGAAATCCGGCTGCTGCTCAAGGCTGTTGACGGCCTTGACCGCTTTCTGCAGCGTGCCGTGGGCGTCCGGATTGGGCGCTCCTTCGAAACCCCAGTGGGTGTCGGACAGCTGGACGAAAAAGAAGTCCTGGTAGGCGCTGCCTGCTTTGGCGGCGGCGCTGGCCCAGCCGCTCAGGCCGGAAACGTAGATAGCGCCGCCCAGTCCGGCCAGCTTGAGGAAACTGCGCCGTTTGATGGCATGGTCCATGATATCTCCCGTGGTTACCGTGGTTATTGCGATCACTTGATCGACAAAACCCTATACCGGTGTACCCTGTGATTTATTCCCGCATAAATCACTTTTTTTCGGGAATAAATTCTTCGCATCAGCGGTCTTGTATCTCATGAACCCTGGAAACGCGTGAATGATAGTTCCGACCAAAAAACAGCGATTCCAAACCAACGTAATGCCGCACTTGAACTCTGCGTTCAACCTGGCGTGCTGGCTCACGCGCAGCCGCCAGGATGCGGAGGACGTGGTGCAGGAGGCTTACCTGCGCGCCTTCAAGTTCTTCGACGGTTTTCACGGCGACGACAGCCGCGCCTGGCTGCTGACGATCGTGCGCAACACTTTCTACACCTGGTACCAGGAGCAGCAGAAGCAGCGGCAGGAGACGGCGTTCGACGAGGGCATGCATGATTTCAGCGCCGTCGACGTGGCCGGCATGGCATTCGCCGACAACAATCCGGAGACGCTGCTGATGCAGAAAGACAGCGAGCGCCAGCTGCAGCAGGCGCTGCACGCCTTGCCCCTGGAGTTTCGCGAGGTGATGGTGATGCGTGAACTGGAAGAACTGTCCTACAAGCAGATTGCCGCCATCGTCGGCATTCCCATCGGTACCGTGATGTCGCGCTTGGGGCGCGGCCGTAAATTGCTGGCGGCAATCCTTGCACCGGCCAGGCAGGAGGCATGATGGATCATCAGGAAACACTGGAGCTGTTGCCGGCTTTTGCAGACCAGGAGCTCGGCATAGTCGAAGCGCAGGAGGTGCAGCGCCATCTTGACAGCTGCGCCGATTGCCAGCGCGAGTATGCAGCGCAGCGCATCGTCAGCGCCCGCTTCAAGAAGGAGGCAGTGTATTTCGATGCTCCGCCGCACCTGGCGCATCGCATCAGCAGCGCCTTGCCGCCGGAGCCGGCGCGCGCCGGTTCCAGGCGTTTCAGCTGGATCAGCCTGGGCGGCGCCCTGGCGGCGGGGCTGGCGCTGGTCTGGAGCCTGGGTTTGTATCTCAACCTGCCGTCGGACCAGGAGCGGCTGACTGACGAGGTAGTCGCCAGCCATGTGCGTTCGCTGCAGGTCGATCACCTGTCGGATGTGGTTTCAAGCGACCAGCACACGGTAAAACCCTGGTTCAACGGCAAGCTGGATTTTTCTCCGCCGGTGGTCGACCTGGCGCCGCAAGGTTTCCCGCTGGTCGGCGGCCGCCTCGACTATCTTGGCGGCCGGCCGGTGGCCGCGCTGGTTTATCGGCGCGCCAGGCATCCCATCAATTTATACATCTGGCCGAGCAGCGAACGCGACGCGGCGCCGCAGTTGCAAAATCATCAAGGCTACCACCTGGTGCGCTGGACCTGGGACGGCATGAACTACTGGACGGTATCCGACCTGGCGGCAAATGAGCTGGAAAACTTCGTGG
>NZ_JAQGLV010000245.1 GCF_028292705.1 Collimonas fungivorans
CAGCAAGAAAATAGCGCGGCAAGACCGACACCTCGGGTTTCTTGTCCGCTAAAATGCGCATAGCTCGACGGCCGCACACCACCGCGGCCGGCTTTGTTTGAACATACAGAAGGAATATCACCATGCCATCATTCGATACCGTATCGGAAGCCAACCTGGTCGAAGTAAAAAACGCCAACGACCAGGCCAACAAGGAAATCTCGACCCGCTTCGACTTCAAGGGCAGCGACGCCCGCATCGAGTTGAAAGAACGCGACCTGACCGCCTATGCCGACTCGGAATTCCAGCTGAGCCAGGTGCGCGACGTGCTGACTGCAAAACTGGTCAAGCGCAATGTCGACACCCGCTTCCTCGACATCGGCAAGATCGAAAAGATCGGCGGCGACAAGGTCAAGCAAGTCATCAAGATCAAGAACGGCATCGAATCCGAAGCGGCCAAGAAGATCGTCCGCATCGTCAAGGACAGCAAGATGAAAGTCCAGGCCAGCATCCAGGGCGACGCCGTGCGCATCACCGGCGCCAAGCGCGACGATTTGCAGGCAGCGATGGCGATGTTGCGCAAGGAAGTGGCCGATTTACCACTCGAATTCAATAATTTCCGTGACTAAATTGAAACTAGGCAACATATAAGGTTATCATCCACCTGCTGTTGCCTGCTGACCACAAATTCAGCGGCGCTATCCCAACCTCTTGCCACGAAAGTCGGTCCCCATGCGCCCGCTTGCCCTGATCTCCAGCCTGTTTCTGTTTGCCTCCGTCACCGCTCAAGCTTCCGACATCGGCGTAGTCGGCCTGTTCCCGGGCAAGGCGGTGCTGGTGATCGACGGCTCCGGGCCGAAGACTTTCGCGGTCGGCAGCAAGGTCACCGACGACGTCAAGCTGGTGGAAGCCAATAGCTCCACCGCCACGCTGGAAATCAAAGGCAAGCGCCAGGTCATCGGCATCGGCGACTATGTCAGCCGCAGCGCCCCGGGCGCCACTTCCAGCGTCACCCTGAAAGTCAATCCGCAAGGCCACTTTGTGGCGCAAGCCCAGATCAACGGCGCCATGATGACCATGCTGGTCGATACCGGCGCCACCATGATCGCCCTGCCGGCATCGGATGCGATGCGGCTCGGCGTGGACTACAAGAAGGGCCGGATGACCATGGTCAATACCGCCAACGGCGCAGCGCCGGCATATATGGTCAAGCTGAATACCGTCAAGATCGGCGATATCGAAATGAACCAGGTCGACGCCCTGGTGCAGGAAGCCGGGCTGCCGTTCGCGCTGCTCGGCATGTCGTTCCTGAACCGCACCGAGATGAAACGCGAAGGCGAGATGATGGTGCTGACCAAGCGCTTCTGACAGCGCCCGGTCTGCATGCGGGCGGATCACATATCCGCCCTTTGAACTGCCCGCTTAAGCCGGGCTGCTATTGAGCAGACGGCGCTGTTTTACCGCTGCCGCCAAACCTTCCAGCACCGCCACGCTTTCTTCCCAGTTGATGCAGCCGTCAGTCACCGACTGGCCGTAGACCAGTTCCTTGCCCGGCACCAGATCCTGGCGGCCGGCGATCAGGTGCGATTCCACCATGACACCGACGATACGGCCGTCGCCTGCAGCAACCTGGCTGCCGATATCGGCGCATACGGGAATCTGGTTTTCCGGCTTCTTCGAGCTGTTGGCGTGCGAAGCATCGATCATCAGGCGCGATGCCAGGCCGCTGTTGGCGATATCCTTGCAAGCCGCATCGACGCTGGCCGCATCGTAGTTAGGCGCCTTGCCGCCGCGCAGGATGATATGGCAGTCTTCATTGCCGTTGGTTGACACGATCGCCGAGTGGCCGCCCTTGGTCACCGACAGGAAATGATGCGGCTGCGAAGCGGCCTTGATGGCGTCCACCGCGATCTTGATGTTGCCGTCGGTGCCGTTCTTGAAACCGACCGGGCACGACAGGCCGGAAGCCAGCTCGCGGTGCACCTGCGATTCGGTGGTGCGGGCGCCGATCGCACCCCAGCTGATCAGGTCGGCGATATATTGCGGGCTGATCACATCCAGGAACTCGGTGCCGGCCGGCAGACCCAGCTCGTTGATGTTCAGCAGCAGCTCGCGCGCCATGCGCAGGCCGTCGTTGATGCGGAAGCTGTTGTCCATGTACGGATCGTTGATCAGGCCCTTCCAGCCTACCGTGGTGCGCGGTTTTTCGAAGTACACGCGCATGACGATTTCCAGCTCGCCCTTGAAGCGCTCGCGCTCGCCGACCAGGCGGCCGGCATATTCCATCGCCGCCTTGGTGTCGTGGATCGAGCATGGACCGATCACCACCATCAGGCGGTCATCCTGGCCGTGCAAGATGCGATGCAAGGCAATGCGCGAATTGGCAGCCGTATCGGCCACCTTCTCGGAGCAGCCGAATTCGCGGATCAGATGGGACGGTGGAACTAATTCTTTCATTTCTCGTATGCGCAGATCGTCGGTGCGTAGCATGTTTTTCTCCTGGCTCAAAAAGTGACTGGGTATAAAAAAACCGCCATCGCTGGCGGTTTTTTAGAAATTTCGGTTTGCTCTTTACTTACGAACGCTTACCGCTTTTCACCGCCGTGGGGCTGGAATAGCTAAAGTAAAAAAAGAAGTAAGCGCGTGCGAAAGACATGTTTTTCAGTAAAGGATTATTAAAATCAAGGCCAATAGTGCAGGATTTCCAGAAATTTGGCAAGGCCAGGATTACCACA
>NZ_JAQGLV010000281.1 GCF_028292705.1 Collimonas fungivorans
TCTTCGATACGCTTGATTTTCCGGCTCAGCTCCAGGCTGCACACCGGCAGCACCTCTTCGCCCATCAGCCGCACCATGACCGCGCCCGGCCAGTTCGGCTCACCGAAGTGAATTGCCGCATCGACTGCGCGGCTGTTGAAATCGAAGGGCAGCACTTCGGTGCTCAGGTTGAGGATCACATCGGGATGGGCGGCGGTGAACTTGGCCAGGCGCGGAATCAGCCACTTGACGCCGAAAGTCGGCAATGTTGCCAGATTGAGCACGCCGCCGGAATTCTTGTGCGCCATCACCTGGAAGGTCGCCATCTCGATTTCCTTGAGGATGGCGGCAACCTGGGTCGCATACTCGGCGCCGGCCGCGGTCAGTATCAGGCGGCGGTTGATGCGCTCGAACAGTTTTACCCCAAGATAATCCTCCAGGATGGCGGCCTGGCGGCTGACTGCGCCCTGGGTCATGTGCAGTTCGTTGGCGGCCTTGGTAAACGACAGGTGGCGCGCTGCCGTATCGAAAGCGATCAGGCAGGAGGTGGAAGGGATGAATCTGCGCATTTTTCTTGGTGCCGAGTAGGTATGTGCTGCCGTGCTTGCTGTCGAGCAGGCACTATACCAAACGCGGCGGCGCTTTTCAGCTTTACCTTCAATGGCGGTTCCAGCCTGGCTGCGCAGGGAGTCAGGCATGAGCTTTACGGCGCCGTACCGAAACGGGTCAAGCCGAGCAGTCCGGCCGGGTCGAACACGGTTTGCATCCTGGCCGCCAGCGCCTGCGATTCAGGCATTGTGTAGCGTTCATAGAACTGCCGGTTGAACGGTCCGACGCCATGTTCGGCGCTGAAGCTGCCGTGATATTTATGGACTGCCAGGTCGTAGATTTCCTGGCGCAGGGCATGGATGCGCTGCGGCGGATAGTCGTCGGCCAGCTGCTGCGGCAGCACCAGGTTGAAATGCAGGCCGCCGTCGCCCCAGTGGCCGAAGTCATATACCTTGACGCCAGGATAAGACTGTTCCAGCAGCGCTATCGCTTCATCGCGGAAAATGGCCAGTTTCGAGCGCGGCACGGCGATGTCGAAAGCGATTACCTTGCCTTCCTGGCGCACGCTGTCGGTGATGGCATGGCGGATGCGCCACAGGACTTCCGGTTTGTCGATCACCGCATCCAGGATCAGGTCGCCGAAACAGGCTTCGAGCCAGGCCCCGAACAGTTTTTCCAGGTCGAAATCGGCGCTGCGCGGCCGCGCGCTGCTCAGTTCGATCAGGAAAGCGTAGGGCGGCAGCGGCTCGAACGGCGTTTGTATCGAAGGGATGTGCTGCAATACGGCTTGCATGGCATTGTGCGAGATACCTTCGAACGCGCTCAGGAAATCCGAGAAATTGCGTTCGGCGTCGCGCAGCAGCAAGGCTGCAGCCTGCAGCGAGGCTGGAACAACCAGCGCCGTGGCGCATTGCTGCGGCAGCGGATGCACTTGCAGCACCGCTTGCGTGATGATGCCGTAGGCGCCGCCGCTGCCGATGAAATTCTGTTTCCAGTCGGGGCCGGTATTGTTTTTCCTGAGGCGGTTGGTGAGGTCCAGGCGCTGGCCGGGCGGATCGATCAACAAGGCTTCCAGCCCCAGCACGTTATGCCGCACGTCGCCATAGCGGATCAGGCGCGCGCCGCCGGTGTTGGCCGCCAGCATGCCGCCGATCGACGGATCGGCAGCCAGATCGATCGGGAAGTACAGCTCATGTTGTTTGAGCGCCTGGTTCAGGTCGGACAGGCGGGTGCCGGCATAGGCTTGCACCACGCGGTCGACCGGATCGATGTCTGTCACGCCCTTGATGCGCTCCATGCTGAGCACCACGTCGAAGCCGGAACGATCCGGCGACGACGCGCCAACCAGGCCGGTATTTGCGCCCTGGGGAATGATGCGGATTTTTTCTCTGGCGCACAGGCGCATCAGCTCGGCTGCTTCGTCGACGCTGGCCGGGCGTGCGATGCACAGGCTGCGGCCGTCGCCGTAGCGCGCACCTTTTTCATAGGGCTGGCGCTGGTCGGGGGCGAGCAGGCAACCTTGCGGCCCGAGCAGGTCGCCGATGCGTTGCAGGACCAGGCTGATATCGCTCATGTCGGCCTTCAGCAGGATGCGGCGTCAGCCGAGGCGGTCATTTTGAAGATGCCCTGGGCGTTGCCGCTGTCAAAAGTCAGGTCCAGTTTTTCGCGCTGGGTTTCCTCGTCCAGGTAGCGGTCGCGTGAAATGAATTCGTAAAACGATCCCGGCACCTTCATCTCGACCATGGCGCCGTTCTCGTCGCGCATCGGGCGCGTCACGGTGCTGGCGCGGAAAGCGGTCTGCCGCACCCGGCCGTTGCGGGACACTTCGATCTTTTCCTTGATGGCGCGGCCCAGTGCGCGTTGCGCATCGGCTACCTGCTCCACATTGGCGACGCGGTCGGTGGCATGGTTGAAGGCGTTGCCCTCGGTCGAAATCCAGGCCATTTCGGCCGATTCGGCCAGCAAGACCTGGTATTCGGCGATGCTGGGCAGGGCATGCTGGCGGTCGAAGCAGGCTACCAGCACCGGCAGCAAGGCTAGCGCATCGGCCAGCGGCAAGCTTTTGTTGTTGCCGAGCTGCTGCAACAGCTGCGCCGAGTGCGCATCGACAGGATCTTGTGAGGTCGACAAGACCTTGTTGACGGTGGCCTGGAATTCGCTGGAGAAATGATGCGGGTGCAGTTCGCTGAGGAAGAACTGGGCGATTTCTTCGGCGTCGTCTTCATGCGCGTAGGCGCGGCCGGTCATGCTGATCCGTTGCAAAGGATAGATGCCGTTCACGCGGTAGCCCAGCGGCCGCAAGATGCGGGTGAACGCCGCTTCGCCGGCTGGCAGGGTGCCGGTGCTGATGCCCAGCACGGTGCGCAAAGCGCCATGGTCGAAGCGGATCTTGTTACCGGCGCGCACCGAGTCCTGCACATAGTCGTTCCCTTGCGGGACGGCTTTCAGCAGTTTCTCGAACAGCAGCATGTTCAGCGCCTGCGCGATTTCGATGCGGGAAACCGTATCGGCGCGCGGCCGCAGGGTGCTGGCCGGGATCTGCAGCAGATCGAATAATTGATTGGCATGCTCGGCGCCCAGCAGCGACGTCAGCATATATTGCAGATTAGTGGGCAGGTTGGTGGAGGACATGCGCGCTCTTTATCGAGGGAGGATAGGCGCAGTGTAAATTTGATTTGAAGCCGGATAAAACGATTAATACTGATGGATCAATGCGTTTTTCTCATGATCGGGCGAAAAAAAAACGGGTGCAAAGCACCCGTTTTCGGATCAAGCGGTAATTTTAGTAACCGATGGCAGCGCCGGCAGGACGGCGTGTATCGTTGGCGCCGTAATACAGACCCGGACGGACAGCGCCCGATACGCCTGCATCGTTACCCGAGCTGGCGCCGGCGACGCCGGCTGCGCCCGGCAGGCCGATCATGATCAGCTCAGCCGCGCCCCAAGGGGTTTGCTCCTTCATCTTGTAGCCCATGCCGTCCAGGATTTTCAGGGTATCCGGCGACAGGCCGCGGGTTTCGTAGTAGACCTCGTCCGGCAGCCATTGGTGGTGGATGCGCGGCGCATCGACCGCTTCCTGCGGCGCCATGCCGTAGTCGATCACGTTCAGGGCCGTTTCCAGGGTGATGGTGATGATGCGCGAGCCGCCTGGCGAGCCAAGCACCATGTAGGTCTTGCCATCCTTGGTGACCAGGGTCGGCGCCATCGACGACAGCGGACGCTTGCCCGGCGCGATCGAGTTGGTGGCGCCTTGCACCAGGCCGAACAGGTTCTGCACGCCGGCCTTGACGGTGAAGTCATCCATTTCATCGTTGAGGAAGAAGCCGGTGCCCGGCGCGATCACCACGGCGCCGAAGCGGCCGTTGATGGTGTAGGTGGTGGACACCGCATTGCCGTCCTTGTCGACGATCGAATAATGCGTGGTTTCAGGTTTTTCATGCGGCGCCATGCCTGGCTGCACTTCTACCGACGGCGTGGCTTTGTCGGCGGTGATTTTCTCGCGGATGGATGCCGCATATTCCTTGCTCAGCAAGCGGTCCAGCGGATTCTTGACGAAAGCCGGGTCGCCGAGGAAAGTATTGCGGTCCATGTAGGAATGGCGCATCGCTTCGGTCATGTAATGCACCGCCGACGCCGAGTGGAAACCGAGCGCCTTCATGTCGTAGCCCTCAAGGATGTTGAGGATCTGGCACATGGTGGCGCCGCCCGAGCTGGGCGGCGGTGCGGAGACGAACACATACCCGCGGTAATTGCACGACAGCGGAGCGCTTTCGCTGATCTTGTAGCCGGCGAAATCGGCTGCGGTGATGATGCCGCCGCCAGCCTTGGAAGCGCGTTCCACCGCGGCCGGGATCGCGCCTTTGTAGAAGGCGTCAGGGCCGTTGCGCGAAATCGCTTCCAGCGTCTTGGCCAGGTCCTTTTGCACCAGGCGGTCGCCCGGCTGCAGCGGCGTGCCGTCGCGACGCAGGAACAGGCGCGCTGCTTCCGGGTCCTTCTTGAACTGGGCGATGGTGGTGTCGAGGATGTCGGTGTCGCCGCGGTTCAGGATGTAGCCGTCGCGCGCCAGCTTGATCGCCGGCTGCATCACCTGGGCGCGGGTCAGCTTGCCGTATTTGCGTTGTGCGCTGTCGAGTCCAAGCACGGTGCCCGGCACGCCGGCCGCCAGGTAGCCGAACAGGCTGGCGTTGGTGATCGCCTTGCCGTTGGCGTCCAGGTACATGTTGGCGCTGGCCGCTGCCGGCGCCGTTTCGCGGAAATTGATGAAGGTATCGCGGCCGTCGGCCAGGTGGATGGTCATGAAACCGCCGCCGCCGATATTGCCGCAGCATGGGTTCACCACAGCCTGCGCATAACCGACCGCTACCGCCGCATCGACCGCGTTGCCGCCCATCTTCAGGATGTCGACCCCGACCTGCGACGCCAGGTGCTGAGAAGTCACCACCATGCCGTTCTTCGCCTCGACCGCAGGCGCGGACGCTGCCTGGACCGTGCCCAGCAAACCCAGCAGCAGCGCCGACGCCGCCAATGGTTTCATCCAATATGTAATACGCATACCTTCTCCCCGTTATTAGTGGGCAAGCCGCTTGCCCCTGTCTCGAAATATGGCGCATTGCCCGGCGGCGGACTGGCGGCCGAAGCAAAATGTGCGTCACGATTATTGCATCCTCTTGCGCATCCGGCATCCTTTTTACTTTTCCGGATGACGATATGCGTAATAAGCATAAAATGCGCCCGATGCATCGAAGGGGACGGCAATAAGTCCGCACCTAAAGCGTGATTTTTTGCGATGGATTTAGGGTGGTGCGCATCCCCGGCGGCAGTTTCTGCACATACAATATGCATCAGGTTTTTAAAAATTTGCGACAATGCTTGCATAAATCACTGTTTTTTTATACAGTGTTACCTGAAGCCTCATCGCAGGTATCGAATCACTCACCATTTTTGCCGAAAGAACAACCATGGACGATAAAAAATCCGCAGCCAATCCGGATAAAAGCAAGGCCCTTGCCGCGGCCTTGGCGCAGATCGAAAAACAATTCGGCAAAGGTTCGATCATGCGGATGGACGACGGCGCCGTGGTCGAAGAAGTGCAAGTGGTCTCGACCGGCTCGCTCGGCCTGGATATCGCGCTGGGCGTCGGTGGTCTGCCGCGCGGCCGCGTAGTGGAAATCTACGGTCCGGAATCCTCGGGCAAGACCACGCTGACCCTGCAAACCATCGCCGAGATGCAAAAGCTGGGCGGCACCTGCGCGTTCATTGATGCGGAACATGCGCTGGACGTCGGTTATGCGCAGAAACTGGGCATCAACCTGTCCGAGCTGCTGATTTCGCAGCCGGACACCGGCGAACAGGCGCTGGAAATCACCGATGCGCTGGTGCGCTCGGGCGGCGTCGACCTGATCGTGATCGACTCGGTGGCGGCACTGACGCCACGCGCCGAAATCGAAGGCGACATGGGCGATTCCCTGCCTGGCCTGCAAGCGCGCCTGATGTCGCAAGCGCTGCGCAAGCTGACCGGCAGCATCAACCGCACCAACACGCTGGTGATCTTCATCAACCAGATCCGCATGAAGATCGGCGTCATGTTCGGCAATCCGGAAACCAC
>NZ_JAQGLV010000306.1 GCF_028292705.1 Collimonas fungivorans
GTGCTTGCAGGATGTAGACCCTGCTGTCGGGTTTGAGGGGATCGTCGAGCGCCACCCGGTCGGTGCAGCGGCGCCCGTCGATGAAGATCACCACGTTCTCGCGCAGGTGGCCCTGCTCGTCGAGCACATAGCCGCGCAGCAGCGGATTGGCGGCGAAGGCGGTGTCGAGCCCGGCGCGCAGCCGGCCGGCCCGGGTCTCGACCTGCGGCAAGCTCGTGAAGCGGGCTAGCTGCTGGGTAAACATCAGTCGCGCCATGGTGCCGAACGGATAAGTTAGGTGAACCGCGATTCTATGCCGATTTGCCGCCAATGTCGCCATCCGGCGGCCGCTGGCCTAAAATGAATTCAAGCCAATCTGCGGAGCCCACCATGCCGATCAAGCCCGAGCAATTAGCAGCGCTGATGCATGAAGTCGAGATCGAGGATCCGATCGATTTTGCCGACCTGCCCTTCGAAGAACACGAGCTGCGCGCGCTGGTCGCCGCGCACCTGTGCGAAATGGCCGGCGCGATGGAGACCTTCAGCCAGGAGGATCGCATGCTGACCCTGCTGGCGGTGTCGGCCAAACTGGTACTGGAAAACCTGGTGCTGCACCTGCAGCTGCTGCGGCGGCACGGCCTACCGGTCAGCGACGGGGTCGAGGCCCTGCTGAGCCGGCTGCGCAAGCCGGAATAAGGCCTTTCCGTGTTTCCTAATCGCAACATCGTTCAATTATGGAAGAAATAACTTATTCCCTCAGGTATTATTAATCTCTAACAAACGAAACATCGAATACCTGAGCCCGATGTGCCCCGCACGCGGCTCGACTCAAAGGAAACCATATGCCGCGTAGTGTAAAAAAATGGGCCATCCGCGCCTCCGTTGTCGTGACCACCCTGATGCTTGCGGCCGGCCTGTCCGGCTGTGGCAAGACCGAGTCGAGCGCCACCTTGATGGCCGAAGCGAAGCAGTACCAGCAAAAGGGCGACAACAAGGCGGCCCTGATCCAGTTGAAGAACGCGGCCGCCCAGAACCCGCAGGACGCCGAAGTGCGCTTCGCGCTGGCGGCGCTGTACAACACGATGGGCGACGCCGTGTCGGCCGAAAAGGAAATCCGCAAGGCGATCAGCCTGGGTGGCGACAGCACGCGCGCCGCACCGGTGCTGGCCAAGGCGCTGCAGATGCAGGGCCAGGCGCAGAAGGCGATCGATGAAACGGCGGCAGCGGCGGCCAAGGGCGATCCGGCGTTGCTGGCGGTCCGCGGCGACGCCTATCTGGCGCTCAATGACATCGCCAAATCGAAGGAATCCTACCAGCGCGCGCTCGCCGCAAAAGCCGGTTCCGCCGAATCCTTGCTAGGACTATCCCGGCTGGCGATGGTCGACAAGGACAGCGACGGCGCCACCCGCTATGTCGAACAGGCGATCGCGGCCAACCCGAAGGATCCGGCGGTATGGTTCTTCAATGCTACGCTGCTGCGCGCCCAAGGCAAGAACGCCGATGCGCTGGCAGCCTACAGCCAGGCGATTACGCTCAAGCCCGACCACATGAACGCGCTGATCGAACGCGCCAACATGGAAATCGCGACCGGCAAATTCGATGCGGCCAAGACCGACATCGACGCGGCGCGCAAGGCGGCGCCGGCGGCGCTGCAGGTGACTTATACCCAGGCCCTGCTCGACTTTACCCAAGGCAAGTATGGCGCCGCCCAGGAATCGCTGCAAAAGGTGCTGCGTGCGGCGCCCGAACACCTGCCGTCGATCCTGCTGGCGGGCGCCGTGGAAATGAACCTCGGTTCGCTGCAGCAAGCAGAGCAGCACCTGAAGAAATACCTCGAGAAATTCCCCGACAATGGCTACGCGCGCAAGCTCCTGGCCCAGGTCCAGCTCAAGGGTGCGCAACCGGCCGACGCCGTCGCAACGCTGGCGCCGCTGCTCAAGGACAGCACCCAGGACGCCCAGTTGCTGGCGCTGGCAGGCGAGTCGGCGATGCGGACGCGCGATTTCGGCAAGGCGTCCGGATATTTCGAGAAAGCCGCGTTGCTGGCGCCGAACGCGGCGACGCTGCATACCTCGCTCGGCCTGTCCAGGCTGGGCCAGGGCGACCAGGCCAAGGGGATCAGCGAGCTGGAACGCGCCACCGCGCTCGACCCCAAATCGGAACAGGCCGGCGTCGCGCTGGTCCGGGCCGAGTTGGCCCTGAAACACTACGACAAGGCGCTGGCCGCGGCGAAGGCACTGGTGGCGGCGCAGCCGGACAACGCGGTGGTGCGCAACCTGGAAGGCGGCGTTCACCTGAGCAAGGGCGACCGCGCGGCGGCGCGCGCCAGCTTCGACAAGGCCGTCAGCCTGCAGCCGAGCTTCTTCGCAGCGGCGATGAACCTGGCCCAGATGGACGTGCAGGACAAGAAGCCGGACGCGGCGAAACAGCGCCTGGTGGCGTTCCTGGAAAAGGACAAGAAAAACATCAGCGCGATGACGGCGCTGGCAGGCTTGGCCCTGACCCAGAACAAGCCGGACGAGGTCACCGCCTGGCTCGAAAAAGCCAACGCAGAAAGTCCCGAAGCGACCGGCCCGGCGATCCAGCTGGCCACCCACTACCTGCGCACCCGGCAGCCGGCCAAGGCCTTGACGCTGACCCGCAAGATGCAGACCGCCAATCCGGCCAACGCCGATCTGCTGGACCTGATGGGCCAGGCCCAGCTGTCCAGCAACGACCTGCCCGGGGCGCTGGAAACCTATGGCAAGCTGGTCAACGTGGCGCCGAAATCGGCGCCCGCCCAGTTCCGCCTGGCGACGGTACACCTGATGATGAAAAACGATGCCGCCGCCGCCGGCGACCTGAAGCGGGCGATCGCGCTGCAGCCCGGCTTCGTCCCGGCCTACCTGGCCCAGGCCGAAATGGCGCTGCGCGGCAACCGCCCGGACGACGCGCTCGCCGCGGCGCGCCAGGTCCAGAAGCTGCCTGGCCAGGAAGCCGTCGGCCTGATACTCGAAGGCGATGTGCAGCTCCAGCAGAAAAAGCCGGCGCTGGCGCTGCCGCTGTATGAAAAGGCCTTCGCGCTGGCCAAGTCGCCCAAGCTGATGATCAACATCCACCGCCTGCTGGCGCAGTCGGGCAAGGAGAAGGAAGCCGAGCAGCGCCTGGCGCAATGGAGCCGGGACAATCCAAACGATGTGATGACGGCGATGTATGTCGCCGAAGGCAACATTGCCAGGAAGCAGTACAAGGCCGCGATTCCGCAACTGGAGGCGATCCTCAAGAAGACTCCGGATAACGCCGCCGCGCTCAACAACCTGGCCTGGACCTACCAGCAGGAAAACGATCCGAAGGCGCTGGAGACGGCCGAGCGTGCCTACAAGCTGGCCGGCGACGTGCCGG
>NZ_JAQGLV010000326.1 GCF_028292705.1 Collimonas fungivorans
GCGTTGTCGACCAGGTTCATCATCATGGCGCTGAACAAGGCTTCGTTTCCCATCACCCATGCATGCTGCATCGTGGTCTCGAGCCCGAGGTCGATATTCTTGCGCTGCGCCAGGTCGACGATTTCTTCCAGCACCGCGGCCGACACCGCCAGCAGGTCCACCGGCTGGCGCAGGAAGGCGGTGGTGTCGGAGGCTTCCGCCTGCGACAGCAGCAATAGCTTGTTGGTCAGCTCGGTCATGTTGCTGCTGCTTTCGTGCATCGCCTGCAGCACCTGCAGCACTTCGGTGCGCCTGTTTTCATCGCCCAGGCGGCGCGCAAACTGGATTTGCGAATCGAGCAGGGTCAGCGGCGTGCGCAGCTGGTGGGCGGCGTCGGCGATAAAGCGCTTTTGCGCCGACACCTGCGTATTCAGGCGCTGGATGGTCTGGTTGATGGCTTCGACGATGGGCCGCAGCTCCAGCTGCAGCTGGCCGGCCTTGATCGGCGACAGCGAGGTTGCATCGCGCGCAGCCAGCTGGTTTTTCAAATGCATCAGCGGCCGCAGTTCCATGCTCAGGCCGATCACTACCAACGCCGCGGCCAGCAGCAGCATGGCGATCTGGCGATGCAGGGCAGGGCGCCACAGGTCGGCCAGCATCTGGTCGCGGGCGCCGGTGGTCTGGCCGACCAACACGGCGATCTTGCGCAGCTGGCCGGCGTTGTACAAGATGCGCACCTGGCTCACCACGCGCAGTATCTGGCCGTGGTAATCGATGGTGCTGAACGCCGGTGTGCTCAAGGGGAAGCGCAGCGCTTGCGGGAAATCGGGGCGGCCGGCCAGCAGGCTGTCGTTGTCGGTAATCACCTGGTAGTACACCTGGTCCTGCATGGGCGAGACCAGCAGTTCCAGCGCCGCCGGCGGGATGCTGGCATGCGGCACGCCGTCCAGCCAATGGATCTCGCCGGCGATCACTTGCGCCGACGCCAGCAGCGCATGGTCCTGGATCAGGTCCGCTGTCTGGCGTGCGCTGCGGTATGAGAGCGTGGCGCTGATGGCGACAAACACCGCCAGCGGAATCAGCAGCCACAGCAGCAAGCGCAGGCGTAGGCTGATGATCAATTGACGTCTTTCTGCTTGAGCAGGTAACCGAGTCCGCGCAAGGTCATGATGGCGGCCTGGCAGTGCTCCAGTTTCTTGCGCAGCCGGTGGATGTAGATTTCAATGGCGTCGGCGCTAGGTTCGTCGTCGAGTCCGAATACACCGTCCATCAAGGCAGTCTTGGAGACGGTCTTGCCTTGTTTTAGCATCAGGATTTCGAGCACATCGTGTTCGCGTCCGGGCAGCGCCAGCAACTGGCCGGCGATTGAAAACTGCCGGGTGTTGCTGTCGTAGCGCAGGTCGGCGCAATGCATTTCCGCCGCCTTGTCCGGCGTCTGGCGGCGGATCAGGGCCTTGATCCGCGCCACCAGTTCGCGCACTTCGAACGGCTTGACCAGGTAGTCGTCGGCGCCGGCGCCGAGGCAATCGACTTTTTCGTCAACCGAGCCGCTGGCGGTGAGGATCATGACCGGCACATTGTTGTGCCGCTCGCGCAGCCGGCGCAAGACCGCCTTGCCGTTCATCTTCGGCAGCTGCAGATCCAGCAGGACCACATCGTAGCTTTCGCTTTGCAGCAGGCGATCGGCGGCTTCGCCGTCGCTGGCGAGGTCGATGGTGAATTTGTCTTCCTTGAGAATCTTGCTGAGCCATAGCGCCAGCGGTGGATTGTCTTCGATCAGGAGTAGTTTCATGGATGCGGCTAGTTATGTTGCACTGCAAGTTAAATAAGGCGGATTTGGAAAGCTGGATGAAAGTTAGCGCATCCTAGAATACGCCCAAGACTGGAACAATGGCATGCTGTCCTGCGGATCCGGTCATTATCCCAAAAAAACAAACGGAGACAACTCAATGCATACCCTCATCCGCGGGTCCCTGCTTTCCGCCGTGCTGCTTGGCAGCGGCGTGCTTGGCGCGAGCCAGGCCATGGCAGCCGATTCGGGAAAGATCACCATCATGGTCGGCGGCATCACCAAGATGATCTACCTGCCGGCCAAGCTGACCGAGCAGCTCGGTTATTTCAAGGAAGAGGGCCTGGATGTCGAACTGCAGTCGCAGCCGGCTGGCGTGGATGCGGAAAATGAACTGCTGGCCGGCGCGGTGCAGGCGGTAGTCGGCTTCTACGACCACTCCATCGATTTGCAAAGCAAGGGCAAGGAAGTCACGGCGATCACGATCTTCGGCCAGGTCCCGGGCGAAGTGGAAATGGTGTCGACCAAAGCTGCCGCCAGCATCAAGAGCATGGCAGACGTCAAGGGCAAGACGCTGGGCGTGACCGGCCTCGGTTCATCGACCAATTTCCTGACGCAATACCTGGCGGCCAAGGCCGGCATCACTTCCAGCCAGTACTCGGTGCTGCCGGTGGGCGCCGACAATACATTCATCGTCGCCATCAAGCAAGGCCGCATCGACGCCGGCATGACCACCGAGCCGACCGTGTCGCAGCTGCTGAAAACCGGCGAAGCTTCGGTGCTGGTCGACATGCGCACCGTCGAAGGTACGGTCAAGGCGCTGGGCGGCTTGTATCCGGCATCCAGCCTGTATGTCCAAGGCCCGTGGCTGAAGGCGCACAAGGCTGAAGCCGCCAAGCTGGCGCACGCTTTCGTCAAGACGCTGAAATTCATCAATACCCATAGCGCCGCCGAAATCGCGGACAAGATGCCGAAGGATTACTACGGCAATAACAAGCCGATGTATGTACAGGCCTTGCAGAATTCCCTGCCGATGTTTTCGGCGGACGGAAAAATGCCGCCGGGCGGCCCGGAAACCGTGCTGCAGGTGCTGTCGGGTTTCAATCCTAACGTCAAGGGCAAGCATATCGATCTTGCCAAGACCTATACCAACGAGTTTGTCAGCCAAGCCAAGTAAGGCCGAAGCTTAACCATCCAGCAGGTCGGAAGCGCGGCTTCCGAGTGGGGAGACCCGCGTCCAGCGAACCGCTCCGACTTGCACCGCAAAGGAATTTAAAATGACTCAAGCAGCATATGACTCGCCTCCGGTAACGCCAGCGGCAACCACGCCGGCGCCGCAGGTGTTGCGGGACACGCCCGCCATCGAACTGCGCAATGTCTCGTGCCGCTTTATCTCCCCTGACGGCAAGGCCACCGTGGCCTTGCGCGATTTCAGCATGAGCGTGGCGCGCGGCGAATTCGTGGCCGTTGTGGGGCCGACCGGCTGCGGCAAATCGACCACGCTGAGCATGATCACCGGCTTGCTCAAGCCGACCGTGGGCGAGGTGCGCATCATGGGCGAGCCGGTCAACGGCATCGATCCGCGCATCGGCTTCGTCTTTCAGAACGATGCGGTATTCCCTTGGCGCAGCGTGATCGACAACGTGGCGGCGGGACCGCTGTTCCGCGGCAAGCCGAAAGACGCCGCGTATGCGCTGGCGGAAGAATGGATACGCCGCGTCGGCCTCGATAAATTCGCCAGCCATTACCCGCATCAACTGTCCGGCGGCATGCGCAAGCGCGTCGCGCTGGCGCAGACATTCATCAACAGCCCTGAAATCCTGCTGATGGACGAGCCGTTCAGCGCGCTCGACATGCAGACCCGCACCCTGATGCAGGACGAACTGCTGCAGCTGTGGTCGTCGCAAGCCGGTTCGGTGGTGTTCGTCACCCATGACCTGGAAGAAGCGATTGCACTGGCCGACAAGGTCTATGTGCTGACCGCGCGTCCTGCCACTTTGAAGAGCGTGTACGAGATCGACCTGCCGCGGCCGCGCGTAATGTCCGAGGTGCGTTATGAACAACGCTTCATCGACATCTCGCGCAAGATCTGGGCCGATCTGCGCGAAGAAGTGCACATCAGCTAATTACAGGTAATTCTCCATTTACATACCGCCGCTTGTGACGATGCAGGTGTCCCACAAGCGAGAGGAAAAAGGCAATCTATGAATCAAGTACAAGCAATCGACAAACTCAGTGCGGCCAGCCTGGCCACTGTCGAACAAGAGGCCCAACGAAAAATCAAGCAACGCTACTGGCTGGTGATTTCCCTGCGTGTCGCCATCCTGGTGCTGACCCTGGGCGGCTGGGAACTGGCAGCCAGGCTGCAATGGATAGACCCGTTCTTCTTTTCGCAGCCGTCGCTGATCGTGGTGCAGATTTATGACTGGATCGTGGAAGGGACGTCGCAAGGACCGTTGTGGACGCAGGTGCTGGTGACCTTGGAAGAAACGGTGCTCGGCTTCCTGATCGGCTCGGTCGCCGGCGTCATCTGCGGCATCCTGCTCGGCCGTAACAAATTGCTATCGGATGTCTTCAGCATTTACATCCAGGTCGCCAATTCGATTCCACGGGTGGTGCTGGGCTCGATTTTCGTGATCGCGCTGGGCTTGGGCATGGCTTCCAAGGTTGCGCTGGCGGTGGTGATGGTGTTCTTTGTCGTGTTCGGCAACGCCTTCCAGGGAGTGCGCGAAGCCGATCGTTACATGATTGCCAACGCCCAGATTCTCGGCGCCTCGCCGCGCCAGGTCACGATGTCGGTGGTGATTCCATCGGCGCTGAGCTGGATCCTGGCCAGCCTGCACGTCAGTTTCGGTTTTGCCCTGGTGGGCGCCGTGGTGGGTGAATTCCTCGGTTCCAAGCAGGGCATAGGCTTGCTGATTTCCACCGCCCAGGGCGCTTTCAACGCCAGCGGCGTGTTTGCGGCGATGATCGTGCTGGCAGTGGTGGCCCTGGCGGCGGATTATTTGCTGACGACGCTGGAAAAACGTTTGCTTAAATGGCGTCCTGTGGCATTCTAGTTTCTAACTGAAGGTTAGTGACTTAAGGTTGCGGCGCATTTTTCCAATGCGCCGTTTTTTTATGCCCTAAATTCTTCCCGTCGACAGCCATGTAGCCCAGTCGGCCCTGCCGTTCTTCAGCGCCGTAGCTGCAGCCTTGTGATGGTCATAGCTGATATTGATGTGGCTGACATCCCAGCCATGGACGGTTTTTTCGCAGATGGCGTAACGGGCGTGCGGGCTGCCGTTTTCGATAGCATGGAAGTAGGGCTGGTCGTCGTCATAAGCTTGCAGGCCGACGCTGCCGGGGTTGACCACCAGGCGTTCGCCGGAGATCGCATAGGCACGCGGTTTGTGCGTATGGCCGCAAATGATCAGGCTATGGCCGATTCCCGCCGCGCGGGCCTCGATGTCCGCCGCCGCGGCCATGCGGCAGCCTTGCTGGTCGACCTGCTCGAGGAAATACACCAGGTCGTCGGCCGGCGTGCCGTGGCACATGAAAATCTCGTCGGAAACAACCAAGGTAGCAGGCAATCCCCTTATCCAGTCGCGCTGCGCCTGTGTCGTGTGCTCGAATGCAAACTGGTCGGTGGGATGCCCCTGGCGCCGTTCGCAATCCAACAGGTGGCGCTCGTGGTTGCCGCGGATGGTAGGCAATTGCAGGGACATCAGCAGGTCCGCGGTAGCTGAAGGTTCCAGCGGGCCGGACAGAATATCGCCGGCGTTGACGATCAGGTCGACTCCCTGTTTCCTGACGTCCGCCAGGACGGCTTCCAGCGCCCAGATGTTGGCATGGATGTCGGACAGGATGGCGAGTTTCATGGCGGCTTTCTTCACGGAAGATGGCGGGAAATTACATCATCAAATAAAAATGGGTGCAATTCAACCGAAATTGAATTGCACCCGTTCAGCTATCCGGCCAGCGCATCGCTGCGCCGTCCTTCAGCTCTGGTTACAGTACATCGCTGGCATGGTCGGCCAGGCGCGAGCGTTCGCCGCGCGCCAGCGTCACATGGCCGCTGTGCGACCAGCCCTTGAAACGATCGACTACATACGTCAGGCCGCTCGAGCCCTCGGTCAGGTACGGCGTATCGATCTGGGCGATGTTGCCGAGGCAGATGATCTTGGTGCCCGGACCGGCGCGGGTGACCAGGGTTTTCATCTGCTTCGGCGTCAGGTTTTGCGCTTCGTCGATGATCAGGAACTTGTTGACGAAGGTACGACCGCGCATGAAGTTGAGCGACTTGATCTTGATGCGTGAACGAATCAGGTCCTGGGTGGCGGCGCGACCCCATTCGCCGGCATCCGAATCTGACTTGTTGAGCACTTCCAGGTTGTCGTCGAAGGCGCCCATCCACGGCCCCATCTTCTCTTCCTCGGTGCCCGGCAGGAAACCGATATCTTCACCGACCGGCACCGTGACGCGGGTCACGATGATTTCGTTGTAGGTCTTGGTTTCCAGCACTTGCGCCAAGCCAGCCGCCAGCGCCAGCAAGGTTTTGCCGGTGCCGGCCTGGCCCAGCAGGGTGACGAAGTCGCAGTCCGGATTCATCAGCAGGTTCAGGGCAAAATTCTGCTCGCGGTTGCGCGCAGTGATGCCCCACACACTGTTCTTGGCATGGCCGTAGTCGCGCAGGGTTTGCAGTACTGCGGTCTTGCCGTTGATCTGCGTGACTTGTCCGTAGAACGCCGGTTCGCCGTTTTTCGGTTCGATGAAAACGAACTGGTTGACCAGCAGCGTCGGCACCAGCGGTCCGCTCAAACGGTAGTAGGTGTAGCCGGTGCCGTGCTTGTTTTCCTGCCAGGATTCGATGCCCTTGCCGTGCTTGATCCAGAAATCGTCCGGCAATTGCTGGATGCCCGAATACAGCAGGTCGGTGTCTTCCAGCACATGGTCATTGAAATAGTCTTCGGCCGGCAGGCCCATGGCGCGCGCCTTGATGCGCATGTTGATGTCTTTCGACACCAGCACCACCGGACGGCCCGGGGTTTCGGCTTCCAGGCCGCGCACTACGCCGAGGATCTGGTTGTCGGCCTTGCCTACCGGCAGGCCTTCAGGCAGGTCGGCGTTTTGCAGCTTGGTCTGGAAGAACAGGCGGCCTTTGGCGTCCTTGTTGCCGAGCTTCGACAACGGAATGCCATGGTCGATCTGGTCGTCGACGATATCGCCCACCAGTGCATCCAGCGAACGCGATACCTGGCGTGCATTGCGTGCGACTTCCGACATGCCTTTCTTGTGGTTGTCGAGTTCCTCCAGCGTCACCATCGGCAGGTAAATGTCGTGTTCCTCGAAGCGGAACAAGGAGGTCGGGTCGTGCATCAGCACATTGGTGTCCAGCACGAACAGTTTGGTCGTGCCGGATTTGTCGGCGGCGCGGCTGGTGCTTGATTTCGGCCGGGTGTCCGCCGGTTTTGCGGGCTTGTCGGCAACGGCACGCGAATTTTCCGCGGGGGCCTTGTCGGTTTTACGGCTTTCTACCGGTTTGTTGCGAGCTTGTGGGGCAACTTCCTTGTTACGGGTAATCGGTTCAACGACAGCGATACGTGGTTTGACGGCTTTGCCGGCTTCCGCTTTCGGATAATCTTGCACGGAGAGTAAAGCAGCGGGTTTGGTCGGTAATTTTGGTAAGGGCATCAGAACCTCGCTTTAAAGATGAAAAAAGTGTTCGCTTTGGTGATAACACGAACCGGACCAAACGGGTGAAGCTACGGCGGGTACGACTTAAATATATTTAAAAAACATCAGGAATGAAGCGGCCTGGCTAACAAAACACAAATTAAAAAGTAAAAAAGCCGTTTGGGAAGGCCCTCAGGCCTTTTCCGCAAACGGCTTCCAGAATGATTTTTTTTGAATTCAATGACTTACAAACTCCAATACTTCCTCAACGTGCACTGGTACCTTCACTCCACGCCATTCTTTCACCAATGTGCCGGCGCCGTCAATCACAAACGTGCTGCGCTCGATGCCGCGTACTTGCTTGCCGTACATATTTTTCATTTTCATGACATTGAACATGGCGCACAGCGTTTCGTCGGGATCGGCGATCAGCTCGAAAGGCAGCCCTAGTTTAGCCTTGAAACCTTCGTGGGAGCGGATGCTGTCGCGGCTGATGCCGAATATCAAGGTGTTTTTCTGCTGGAATTCCTGGTGCAGATCGCGGAACTGCATGGCTTCCGTGGTGCAGCCAGGCGTGTTGTCCTTGGGGTAAAAATACAACACTATGTTTTTTCCATGATAGTCCGACAACTTGAATGTCTGCCCGCCGGTCATGGCTGCAGAGAAGTCGGGCACCGTCATGTTGATGATGGAAGGATGGTCTGCCACTGTATTGTCCTGTTCATTGAATGATGATGAATCGGTCGCCAATCAGGGTCCTGCACTACACGCTGATCAGCTGCTGCTTGCCTGCATGATCATCTCGCCCGATCGTCCCGGCAACTCCGCCCATGCGAGAGGGACGGTGGGTAATTGCTGGTCTTTGACCTGTCGGTAATAGTCTTCCATCGCGACCAGATCATAGCCCTGCGCCTTCCAGCCCTGCAGCAACTGCTCGAATATGGGGGCGAGTTTTTGACCTTCAAGCTCTGCGTGCAGAGTAAATACATGATCGCGCGGCGTTGCCGTCAAGGCCAGGATATGGGCGGCGATATTCGCCGGCGTCAGTTCAACGCCGCCGAAACTCCGGCCCAGCAATTCATCCAGCGTCGGCAGGGTGGTCGGCAACTGTATGCATGGCAGCGTCTTGCCGTTAACCTGCAGGCGATGCGGGCCGGCGGCCTGGTCAGCCAGCGCGCCGTCGTCCGCCAGCATGGCGCGGCCGTCGGAGGCATAGGCGATGCCGAATTTTTCCAGCTGCTCGAACGCGTAAGGGTTCATCTGCCAGCCGGCGGCGCCGTGGGTTTTCGGCGCCTGGCCGAAAATCTGGGTGAAGCGGTCGAACGAACGCTGCATCTGCTGGGTTGTCCAGTCGGCGCCGCGTTGCCGCACATGGTCTTGCCAGACGCGATGATCCCAGGTGTGGACGCCGCATTCGAAACCGGCGTCGCGCACCGCCTGCATGTAGCTGGCGCAAGTCTTGCCGATATCCGGCGCCGGCAGCAGCACGCCGTACATCAGGGTCTTGAGGCCGTAATGTTCGACCACCGAAGTGCGCGATACTTTCTGGAAGAAGCCGGGGCGGAACACTTGCTTCAGCGCCCAGCCGGTATGGTCGTGACCGAGCGAAAACAGGAAAGTGGCGCGCGCCTGGTATTTGCTCAGCAGGCGCACCAGATTCGGCACTCCTTCACGGGTGCCGCGATAAGTGTCGGCGTCGATTTTTAAGGTGAGGAGGGGCAAGTTGTCTGGTCTGGCAGTGGTAGGAAAAACAGAGCCCGCGAAACACACGATATACACGAAACAGCGACGAAACAGCGTCGTGGCTTGCGCGGGCAGCAGCGTCGGTCTTAGTCCGTCTATTAGTCCATCAAAGCGCGTGCTTCGGCCACCTGGCCGCGGTACGCATCAAAAATATTGCGCAGGGTGTCGGCCATGGTGGTGGTCGGCTTCCAGTTCAGTTCGTCGCAAGTGTTGGTGATCTTCGGCACGCGGTTCTGCACGTCCTGGTAACCCTTGCCGTAGTAGGCCGCGGAAGTGGTTTCGACCAGCTTGACCTTCTTCGCCGAGTCGGCGTACTCAGGATATTCCGCAGCCAGTTTCAGCATCATGTCGGCCAGGTCGCGGATCGAGTAGTTATTGACCGGGTTGCCGATGTTGTAGATCTTGCCGCTGGCGATGCCGTCCTTGTTGGCGATGATCTTGACCAGCGCATCGATGCCGTCGTCGATGTAGGTGAACGCACGTTTCTGCTGGCCGCCGTCGACCAGCGAGATATTCTCGCCGCGCACGATATGGCCGAAGAACTGGGTCACCACGCGTGAGCTGCCTTCCTTCGGCGTATGGATGGAGTCGAGGCCGGCGCCGATCCAGTTGAACGGACGGAACAGGGTGAAGTTCAAGCCTTCTTCCATGCCGTAGCCCCAGATCACGCGGTCCATCAGTTGCTTGGCGCAGGAGTAGATCCAGCGCGGCTTGTTGATCGGGCCGCAGATCAGTTCGGATTGCTCCGGATCGAATTCTTCGTCGTGGCACATGCCGTACACTTCCGACGTCGACGGGAACACCAGGTGCTTGCCGTACTTGGCGGCCGAACGCACGATAGGCAGGTTGGCTTCGAAATCCAGTTCGAATACGCGCAGCGGCTGCTTGACATAGGTCGACGGCGTGGCGATCGCCACCAGCGGCAGGATCACGTCGCATTTCTTGACGTGGTACTCGACCCATTCCTTGTTGATGGTGATGTCGCCTTCGAAGAAGTGCATGCGCGACTTGTAAGCCTCGTTGTCCAGCAGGTCGCGGATACGGTCGGTCATCATGTCCATGCCGTAGACGTGCCAGTCGGTGGTTTCCAGGATCCGCTTGGACAGGTGGTGGCCGATGAAACCGTTGACGCCGAGGATGAGGACTTTTTTCATAATGATCTATTGTTGTTGGATTGGCATTCCGCAAAGCGGGATTTCAAACGCTGCAGTTCTTGCCGGGCAGGGTGCTAACCCTTCGCCCGCGAAAGCAGCCGGTTTTATAAAAGGATGTTTTTTAATGCTTCTGGCGTGACGGTTTGGCCGTCCGCCAGCAATTCGTTGATCAACAGCGCGCGGCCATCGCCACAGACGCCAACAATGCGATTATCCACTACCGCCAAGCCCCGAGGCAAATTTGCCGGGAGGTTTTCCACCAGTTTGGCTGATAAATAAGCTTTTCCAACGATAAAAGTGCGCTCTTTGACAATAGTCCAGGCGCCGGGATAGGGCGGCGCCACTGCGCGGTACAGGTTGTAGACCTCATGCGCCGGCCGGTTCCAGTCGATTTTGCCGTCCTCGGGCTTGCGTCCGCCGAAATAACTGCCTTGCGACAGGTCGTTCGGCAAGCGCGGAATATTGCCTTTAAGCATCACTGGCAATGCATTCCACAGCGTCTGTTCGGCGGCGACCACGACCTTGCCGAATACTTCGTAGGCGGTATCGTCGGGCAGGATCGGCACCGAGGTCTGGGCCACGATGGCGCCGGCGTCCGGCTTGGCCGCCATTTCGTGCAAGGTGGCGCCGGTCTCGGTTTCGCCGTGCAGCACGGCCCAGTTGATCGGCACCCGGCCGCGATACTTGGGCAGCAGCGAACCATGCATGTTGTAGGCGCCGTGTTTCGCCAGCGCCAGCAAGGCAACCGGCAGCATGTGGCGGTAATAGAAGCTGAAGATGAAATCCGGCTGCAGGGCGGTCACCTGGGCCAGCAGCTCAGGCGCAGCCGGATCGTTCGGAGCGATGCTGGGAATGCCGTGCTGCCGACACAGCGCCGACACCGATTCGAACCAGATGGTTTCCTGCGGATTGTCTTCGTGGGTAACCACCAGCGCGATATCGACGCCGCGCGCCAGCAAGACTTTCAGGCAGCGCACGCCGACATTGTGATAGGCAAAAACGACGGCTTTCATGATGCTTGTTTGTCCTCTGCCGACGACTGCTCCAGCATGGCTTGCACCACATACCGCGGCCGCGCCCGCACCTGCTGGTAGATGCGGCCGACATATTCGCCGACCAGGCCGATGCCGAACAGGATCATACCCATCAGGAAGAAGGCGAACGCGAACAGGGTGAACACACCTTGCACTTCAGCGCCGAACAGGAAGCGGCGCGCCACCAGGATGAAAAACAGCGCCGCGGAAGCGAAAGACAGCACGATGCCTATCAGCGAGAACAGCTGCAAGGGCATGATGGAAAAGCCGGTGACCAGGTCGAAATTCAGGCGTATCAGGCTATACAAGGAGTATTTCGATTCGCCGGCCGAGCGTTCTTCGTGCTCGACCACGATTTCAGTCTCTTTGCGGGCAAAGGTGTACGCCAGCGCCGGCACGAAGGTGTTGACCTCCTGGCACTGGTTGATCAGGTCGACCACGTTGCGGCCGTAGGCACGCAGCATGTTGCCCTGATCGGTCATCCTGATGCCGGTGATTTTCTCGCGCAGCAGGTTCATGGCCTTGGAGGCGACCGTGCGCCAGGCCGAATCCTGGCGCTTGCGGCGGATCGAGCCGACGTAGTCGTAGCCCTCGCGCATCTTGGCCACCAGGTTGCCGATTTCTTCCGGCGGGTTCTGCAGGTCGGCGTCGAGCGTCACCACGATGTCGCCGCGGGTGGCTTCAAAACCGGCCAGTATCGCCATGTGCTGGCCGAAATTGCCGTTGAACAGGACCACGCGGGTGACGTCCGGACGCAGGCGGAACTGTTCCGCCAGTATCGCCGCCGACTTGTCGCGGCTGCCGTCGTTGACGTACAGGATTTCATAGCTGATGCCAAGTGCGTCGAGCGCCGGGTAAAGGCGTTCGAACAGTTTGGCAAGGCCCGATTCCTCGTTGTATACCGGGATGACGACGGAAAGTTCTGGTTTCATCAAGCGATCGTTCAATTTATTGAAGCACGGATTTTACCGCGGACACTGCACGTTCGACATCGTTCTTCGTCATGACGTTGAACATCGGCAGCGAGACGATCAGGCGGCCGACCTTTTCGGCGACCGGGAACATGCCTTCCTTGAAGCCGCGTGCGCGATACATGCTCAGCAGGTGGATCGCCGGATAGTGGTAACCGATGCCGATGCCGCGTTCCTGCATCTGCTCCATGAAGGCGGCGCGCGCCGGTTTGCCGTCCTGGCGCTCCGGCAGCACCAGCTGGAACATGTGCCAGTTGCTGTTGGCGAAGTCGGGAACCGGCAGCTGGGCGCCGTATTTCGCTTCGAAATCGCTGCCGAAGCAGGTGAAATAATACTGCGCCAGCTCGCGCCGATGGGTGGTAATCGCTTCAATATGGGCAAACTGGCCGAGGCCGATGGCGGCGGCGACGTCGGTCATGTTGAACTTGCCGCCCAGAACGTCGACATCGAGGCCGTCGAAGCCGCTGCGGGTGACGCCTTGCAGGCGGTATTTTTCCGCCAGGCGCGCTTCTTCGGCGTTGTTCAGCACCAGGCAACCGCCTTCGGATGAAGTGATGTTCTTGTTGGCCTGGAAGCTGAACGAGACAAAGTCGCCGAAGGCGCCGATGCGCTGGCCGTTCCAGCTCGATCCCAGGGCCTGGGCCGCATCTTCCACTACGCGCAGGTTATGTTTCTTGGCTAGCGCATACAGGCGGTCCATGTCGAGCGGCAGGCCCGACAGGTAAACCGGGATGATGGCCTTGGTGCGCGGCGTGATGGCGGCTTCGACCTGGGCCAGGTCGATGTTGCGGGTGACCGGATCGATGTCGGCGAACACCGGCGTGGCGCCGGTTTCGATAATCACATTGGCGGTGGCGACCCAGGAAATCGGCGTGGTGATGACTTCATCGCCGGCGCCGATGCCGGCGACGCGCAGCGCGATTTCCATGGTGCAGGTGCCGGAATTGAAGGTACGTACCGGACGGCCGCCGAAATACTCGGACAATTGCGCTTCGAATGCCAGCACCTTGGGGCCGCTGGCGATCCAGCCGGAGCGCAAGACGTCGCCAACCGCTGCGATCGTGGCTTCGTCGATGGTGGGTTTGGCAAACGGCAGGAAAGGTAGTTGGCTCATGTTGGTTGTGGAATCCGATGTAAATTAACGATGTAAATTAAAAGCACGGCGGAAAAACGACGGCTGGTTTGGACGCATCAACTGCGGGTCAGCAGCACCACGCCGACAATGATGACGCCGATCGCCACCAGCCGCTGCGCCGACACCGCTTCGCCCAGGAAATACCAGGCGCCGACGGCGCTGATGATATAACCCAGCGACAGCATCGGGTAAGCGATGGTGACATCAACCCGCGACAGGCCGATGATCCAGACTATCAGCGAGATGACGTAGCAGGTCAAGCCGCCGAGGATAGGCAATTGGGTGGCCAGCTTGATGCCGGTGGCAAACCAGTTCTGCGGTGTCAGGCTGATTACGCCGACCGCATTGGTGCCGGCTTTCAGCAACAGCTGCGCCACGGCGTTGAGGCAGACGCCGCTGAAGATGAAGGCAAACGTGGTGAGGTTCATTGGCATCGCTGGTTATGGTGCGGACGAGGTTGCAGATGAGGTTGCGGATGCCGCCGCGGCAGGTTCAGCCGCGGGAGCCGGGCTTGCTTCCGGTGCAGGAACGGCAGCGGCAGGAATGCCCTGGTTGGTCACCACCACGCGGCGCGGATCCTGGCCGATGACCCGCATCGGCACCCCGCGCTGTTCCAGCTCGCGGTAGTTTTCCGGACGGATGATGGCGATATCCTTCTTGCCGGCAGCATGGTCGGCAGTCCATTTGACGACAAACGCATCGATGGTCGGGATCCATAGCTGCGGCTGCTGGCCGATGCCGAATTCCAGCTCATCCATATGCTGCACCATGGTCATCGTGCGGCGCAGGTAGAACGGCAGCGCCTGTTCATACTTGCCGACTACATACAGTGTAGTTTCCGGCGTGATTTCGGCATTGATGGCTGGCACCAGGTCGATCCCGGCCGAATAGCGTCCTTGCGGATCGTGGCCGTACATCAGCAGCTGGCCGCCGATGAAACCGCTGGCGGCGAGCGCGACAATGGCCCATTCCCGCTGCCGGCGCACCAGCAGCAAGGCGGCGACGGCGCCGATGAAGGCCACCGCCGAAGCGGCGAACACCCAAGGCACGTGGGCTTGCATCAACGGCAGGCTGTAAGCGTCCTTGGCCAGGCCCGGGATCTTGTGCGACAGGACCAGGCCGATCACGGCCGGCACCAGCAGCAACAGCGCCGAAGCCTGCACCGACTTGTTGCTGGCGTTATCCAGGTGGCAGGCAATCAGCAGCGCCAGCGCCGGGAAGATCGGCAGAATGTACGACGGCAGCTTGGAATCGGAAATGCTGAAGAACACGAAAATGAAAATGCTCCAGATCAGCAGCATCTTTTTCGGCTGGAAGCCCGACGCCGCGCTGCGTTCGCGCGCGCCGTTCCACAAGCTCTGGAACAGGACGCCGAGCCAAGGCACGATGCCCAGTATCAGGATCGGGATGAAGTAATACGGCGGGCCGTAGCGGTTATGGATCTTGCTGGTGAAGCGCTGGAATTGCTCGTGGATGAAGAAGAATTGCGGGAATTCAGGATTCTTCAGCGAGATCAGCACGAACCACGGCGTGGTGATCAGGAAGAAGAGGATCAGGCCGAGCACCAGGTGCAGGCGTTTCCAGATCGACCAGTCGCGCGAAAACAAGGTGTACAGGACCAGCACCGCGCCGGGAATCAGCAAGCCGATCAAGCCTTTCGACAGCACCGACAGCGCCATGCCGGCCCAGCACAGCAGCATCCAGTTGCGCTGTTGGGCGTGGCTGATGTCGTTGCGCTGCGCCAGCAGCAGGGCGCACAGGGAAATCGTCATCATGCCGGACAAGCCCATGTCCAGCGTATTGATGTGGCCGAGGCCGGCCCACAGGAAGCTGGAGCCGAGCACCAGCGCTGCGTAGAAGCCGATGCGCGGCGAGAACAGGCGGGCGCCGGTGAATGCAACCAATACCACGCCCAGCAAGCCGCACAAGCCGGTCCACAAACGCGCCTGCCATTCGCCGAGGCCGAACAGCTCGAAGGTGAGGGCGTTCATCCAGGTTTGCAGCGGCGGCTTTTCGAAGTATTTGAGGCCGTTCAGGCGCAAGGTGATCCAGTCGCCGGTGGCGACCATTTCGCGCGCCATTTCGGCGTAGCGGCCTTCATCGGTGGGCACTAGCGTGCGGGCCCCGAGCATGTAAAACCAGACGATGCAGAACAGCAGGAACAACAGCCAGACGAAAGTTTTTGATTTATGCAGTTCACGCATCTTGGGCGGTTTCCTTGTCGGTATTGAAAATCAGGGCCAGGGCGACTTTACGTCCCTCGGCCATCAGGATGTTGTAGGTGCGGCAGGCGGCTTGGTTGTCCATGCATTCGACCCCGATGCGGCGCGCGGTCAGCACGCTGGTCAGCTTGGGATGGACAAACCGCTGGCGCACGCCGGTGCCGAGGATGACGACGTCGGGCCGGGTGCTGTCTATATGGGCGAAATGTTCGGCATGGAGGGCGTCGAAGTCGCGCACCGGCCACGGCACCGGCGCTGCTTCCGGCAGCACCAGCAGGCTATGCTCGTAGCGGACGGCGTTGATTTCCACGCCCTTGTCGTCGTAGGCCGTGACTGTCTGATACTGTTGGGTCGGGGTGGTATGTAGCTTCATTGCATTATCTTTACACGTTGAGGGGTTGATCCTATCCACGAATACTTAGCTAAACCAAAGGATAGACCGCAGACGATGTGCAAATTCCCGGAAAATGGAAAATAAAGTGCTGCATTGTAGCGTTTTCCGCCCCGGAACTTGCAGTATTGATTGATAAAACCTCACGCTTTCGGCAGAATGGGTGGTTCGGGCGGTGAATTGTGCACCGCCGAAAAGCTGTCTGAAAAGTCGTGAAATAACTTGGAGCGCCCTTACAAGGGGTTGTTACAGGCATTTGTTGCGGCGCACTGACCCCCGTGTGACGATAACCCAATTTTCCAGACAGCTTTTTAATGCTGGATAATGTTGCGTAAAATACAAGGGATTGTGCTGTGCGACCGATTCAAAAATCGAAAAAACTGGATGATGTCTGTTACGACATCCGCGGCCCCGTGCTGGAAAAAGCACGGCAAATGGAAGAAGAAGGCCACAAGATCATCAAGCTGAACATCGGCAACCTGGCCGTGTTCGGTTTCGAGCCGCCCGATGAAATCGTGCAGGACATGATCCTCAACATGGGCAACGCCTCCGGTTATACCGATTCCAAGGGCATGTTCGCGCCGCGCAAGTCGGTGATGCATTATTGCCAGCAAAAAAAGATACAGGGCGTCACGATCGACGATATCTACCTGGGCAACGGCGCTTCGGAGCTGATCGTGATGAGCATGAACGCCTTGCTCAACACCGGCGATGAAGTACTGGTGCCGGCGCCCGACTATCCGCTGTGGACCGCCGCGGTCAGCCTGTCCGGCGGCACGCCGCGCCATTACATCTGCGACGAGCAGGCCGGCTGGTTTCCCGATATCGAAGACATCAAGAAGAAAATCAACAGCAATACCCGCGCGATCGTCGTCATCAACCCCAACAATCCGACCGGAGCCCTGTACCCGGTGGAACTGCTGCAGCAGATCGTCGACCTGGCGCGCCAGCACCAGCTGATCATTTTCGCCGACGAGATCTACGACAAGGTGCTGTACGACGGCGAAACCCATACCTCGCTGGCGGCGCTGGCCGACGACGTGCTGTTCATCACGTTCAACGGCTTGTCGAAAAACTATCGTTCCTGCGGCTATCGCGCCGGCTGGATGGTGGTGTCGGGCGAGAAAAAACACGCCAAGGATTATATCGAGGGCTTGAACATGCTGGCGTCGATGCGCCTGTGCGCCAATGCGCCGGGCCAGTATGCGATCCAGACCGCGCTGGGCGGCTACCAGAGCATCAACGACCTGGTCGCGCCGGGCGGCCGCCTGGCGCGCCAGCGTGACATGGCGTACAAGCTGCTGACCGACATCCCGGGCGTCACCTGCGTCAAGCCGAAGGCCGCGCTGTACATGTTTCCACGGCTGGACCCGAAGATGTATCCGATCACGGACGACCAGGATTTCGCCTACGAATTGCTGGCGGAGCAGCGCGTGCTGATCGTCCAGGGCACCGGTTTCAACTGCCCGACGCCGGACCATTTCCGCGTGGTGTTCCTGCCGAACACCGACGACCTGGCGGATTCGATGGGACGCATCGCCAGCTTCCTCGAAGGTTACCGCCGCCGCCACGGTAAGGCTTGACCCGGCTTGACCCGGCCCGCAGCAGAAGTCTTTTATTAAACCCGCCGGACTGGCTCGGCAGCCAGCCCGGCATCAGCAGATTTTTTTACAGACAGCAGAGATCATGAAATCCATCAAGGTAGGTTTGCTTGGCATAGGTACGGTCGGTTCCGGCACGTTCAACGTATTGAAGCGCAATCAGCAAGAGATTGCAGCGCGCGCAGGGAGAGCGATTGAAATTACCATGGTGGCCGATCTCGATGTCGAGCGCGCCAGGCAGCTGACCAATGGCGAAGTGACCGTGGTCAACGACGCCAAGCTGGTGGTCAACAATCCCGATATCGATATCGTCATCGAGCTGATCGGCGGCTACGGCATCGCCAAGGACCTGGTGCTGCAGGCGATCGCCAACGGCAAGCATGTAGTGACGGCCAACAAGGCGCTGATCGCGACCCATGGCAACGAGATTTTCAAGGCGGCGCAAGAGAAGGGCGTGATCGTTGCGTTCGAAGCGGCGGTGGCCGGCGGCATCCCTATCATCAAGGCGTTGCGCGAAGGCCTGACCGCGAACAGCATCCAGTGGATCGCCGGCATCATCAACGGCACCACCAACTTCATCCTGTCCGAAATGCGCGACAAGGGCCTGGACTTTGACGTCGTGCTGAAAGAAGCGCAGCGCCTGGGTTACGCCGAAGCCGATCCGACCTTCGATATCGAAGGCGTGGACGCCGCCCACAAGCTGACCATCATGGCCTCGATCGCGTTCGGCATCCCGGTGCAGTTCAGCAAGGCGCACGTGGAAGGCATCACCAAGCTGCAGGCGACCGATATCCGCTACGCCGAACAGCTCGGCTACCGCATCAAGCTGCTCGGCATCACCAAGCGCACCGCCGGCGGCATCGAGCTGCGCGTGCATCCGACCCTGATTCCGAGCAAGCGTTTGATCGCCAATGTCGAAGGCGCCATGAATGCGGTGCTGGTGCGCGGCGACGCGGTCGGCGATACGCTGTATTACGGCAAGGGCGCCGGTGCCGAGCCGACCGCTTCGGCAGTGATCGCCGACCTGGTCGACATCACGCGCCTGGCCACTGCCGATCCTGAACATCGCGTGCCGCACCTGGCGTTTCAGCCGAACGCCATGGCCGATACGCCGATCCTGCCGATGGCGGAAATCACCACCAGCTATTACCTGCGCATGCATGTGGCCGACCAGCCGGGCGTGCTGGCGGATGTCACGCGGATCCTGGCCGATTCGTCGATTTCGATAGACGCCATGCTGCAAAAAGAACCGGCCGCGGGCGAGACCCGCACCGACATCATCATGCTGACGCACCAGACCCAGGAAAAGAATGTCGAAGCGGCGATCGTCAAGATCGAAGCACTGGCGACCGTGGTCGGCACAGTGACCAAGATCCGGCTGGAAGAATTGGGCTAAGCGGCTGTTTCGATGGAAACATAGCGGCGCTTCCACGCTCTGATAAAAACGCAGCAGATGAATAATCGGCTGCGTTTTTTTTCGTCCGCATCAGAATATGTCGAACGGCATGTTCAGCACCAGCCGGTAGATATTGTTGCTGGGATCCGAGTAATGCGAGGTGGCGTGGTGGTGCATCAGGGTCAGGTTGATGCTGCTGCCTTTCAGGCTGCCGCCCTGGATCACATAAGTCGGGATCATGCCGATTTCCCAATGCCTGCCATGCACCGCCTCGCCATTTTTCCAGTACAGCCCGTGCAAGCTGCTGGCAGGATCGGCGTAGTTGGCGGCGACCGCCGAGGCATCGGCGCCCCAGCCTTGCACCAGCCAGCTCATGATCTTGAGCCCGGGCAGGCCGTAGCTGCCGAAGTCGACCGTATGCCGTAGCTGCAGCGACTGTTCGCCAGGCGCGTTGTAATCGACGTTCATGGAGTTGCTCAGGAAATCGCCTGCGCCTTCGCCGACATAATCGAAGAATTGTCTGCCCTGGATTTTCTGGTAAGCCAGCATCACCGTATGCGCCTGGTGCTGTGCGCTGAGCGCGACGCTGTAGGCATTGGTGTTGATTGGTCCCTGCTGGCTGCTGCCCTGGTTGCGGGTGGCGTAGTAGTTAAGCTGGCCGGTCCACCGGATGGCTTTGGCGTCGCCTATGCTATGCGAGAGGGCGGAATAATACTGGTGCCATACATTCTCGGCGCGGCTGGCATACAGCGAAAACCGGGTGTCGGCATCGTGACTGTAATCGCCGCCGAGGTAGCTGAAGCGCTTGAATTCCGTGCCGCCATAGGCCGTGCCCAACGGTTGCGGCCGGGTTTGTCCGCGCGGATAGGTTTTGGTGAAGCTGCCGGCGACAAGATTGAGGCTGGCGATCTCCGCGCTGCTGATGGAGGTGCCGAGGAAAGTCGGCGGCAGGGCGCGATTGTCGTGCGGTTCCAGGAAAGGGTTGTGCAATATTTGCGCGCCGTATTTCAGGACCGTGTTCGAGGCGCGCGCTTTCAAGTCATACAGTCCAAGGTAGGTCCAGGCCGCCTGGTTGCCGCCACCGCCGTCGGGATCGACGTGCACCATATTGCCTGCGCCGCTGCCGCCATTGAGTTTTAATGCGCTGAACAGCCCGGCATCGACGCCAAAGCCGATGGGGCCGGTGCTGAAACCGGATTCGAAATTCAGCTGGGAGCCGAGCACCCAGGCATTGCGTGTGTTGCCTCCCCGGGTTTCGAGATGGTCTGTATAACTGCGCAACAGGAATTTCAGATGGCTGCCGGCAAGCAGGCCCTGGCTGTCGTATTGCCGTGACATCGTCACCGGCGAAACCGGTGCGGAATGGGTTTGATCGATAGCGTCGCCATCGATCACGCCATGCTCGCCGTGTTCTTCGGCCCCGCCGGCGGGGCGGGCATGCACCGCGACTGCGGTCGCATGGCTAGTGCCGGTTTCGGCGCCCGCCGCAGGGGTGTTCATCATTGAGATGGCCGCCAGCGGCGTGAGATAGCGCGCTGCATCATGGATTCTCACTATAGTCTCCTCGCACCCTAGCTGGGCGACGGGCGCTCGCAGATCGGATGAATGTTATTTATTTGACATTTAATCGAGGTCGATGCTACGCAAGGGCGGCTGGCATTGCAATAATGCTAATGGTGATTGCCTGTAGGATCAGGCGGAGGCGAGGCGGGGTTTTTTCCGAGGAGGATGAAGGCGCTGCAGAAACCCTGTTCCTGCAGCGCCGGCGATGCGGTGTTTATTCGAGGTTTTGCACTTGCTCGCGCATCTGGTCGATGAGCAGCTTGAGTTCCATCGAGGCGTCGGCGAGTTCCTTGATCGCTGCCTTGGAGCCGACGGTGTTGGCTTCACGGTTGAGTTCCTGCATCATGAAATCGAGGCGTTTGCCGACCTGGCCGCCTTTTTTCAGGATATGGCGGGTTTCACCCAGGTGCGCCGCCAGCCTGGACAATTCTTCCGCGATATCGATGCGGATGCCGTACAGCGTGACTTCCTGGCGGATCCGGTCCAGCGCTTCTTCGCGCGACAGGCTGGAGTTGCCGGCATCCTGCTGCGCCAGGCCGAGCGCTTCCTGCATGCGCTCTATGGCTTTTTGCTGGAATTGCGCCACCACCTGCGGCACCAGCGGCGTGATCCTGTGCACGATGGCTTCCATGGCGTCGATGCGGGAAATCAAGGTGGCTTGCAGCGCGGCGCCTTCGCGCGCGCGGGAATCGACAAAGGCTTCCAGCGTGGCGCTCATGGTGGACTGGATGTCGGCCTGCAACGTATCCTGGCTGATCACCGCTTCCTCGATCACGCCCGGCCAGCGCAGCAATTCATTGACCGTGAGCGGCGCTGCTTCGATGAACTGCTGGCGCACCGCGCTCTGCAGATCGGCCAGCGAGGCGAGCAGCGTGGTGTTCAGCGCCTGCGATGCGCCGGAAGCGGTCTTGCGGCCGAAACTCAACCGGCATTCGACCTTGCCGCGGGCAACCCGGCCGATGATGGCTTCGCGCAGCGCCGGTTCGAGCGAACGCAAGTCGTCGTTGATGCGGAACTGCAGGTCGAGAAAGCGCGAATTGACGCTCTTGATTTCGATGGTAATCGTGCCTGCGGCCGTCTCGCGGTTGTTGACGGCGTAACCTGTCATGCTGCAGATAGTCAAGATGCGGTCCTTTGTTTCTGGGTTGCAAGGGTTTTTCTTTACAATCCAACGATTTATCAAGACAATCCCTACACTATCAACTAAGCATTGACTAAGGTAGGATCGCATGGCCGCGCAAAACAATGCACCATTGCCTGACGGGCTAAAAATTGCTGGATACCGCATTGTAAAGAAGATTGCTTCTGGCGGGTTCAGTATTGTCTATCTGGCATACGACGAGGATGGCAACGCAGTCGCCATCAAAGAATATCTGCCGAGTTCATTGGCTTTGCGCCAATGGGGAGAGCTCGCGCCGGCGATTTCACCGGAAAACCTGCCGACCTTCCGCATCGGCCTCAAATGCTTCTTTGAGGAAGGCCGCGCTCTGGCGCGCATCGCTCATCCGAACGTGGTGAGCGTGATCAACTTCTTCCGCGCCAATGAAACCGTTTACATGGTGATGGCCTACGAATCGGGGCGCTCGCTGCAGGAACACATCCTGCGCCGCCGCGACAAAGGCGAAAAACCGCTGGTGTCGGAAAAATTCATCCGCAAGATGTTCCGCCACGTGATGAACGGCTTGCGCGAAGTGCACACCCATAAATTGCTGCACCTGGACCTGAAGCCGGCGAATATCTACCTGCGCGCCGACGGCACCCCGATCCTGCTGGACTTCGGCGCCGCCCGCCAGACCCTGCGTTCCGACTCGCCCAAGCTGTATCCTATGTATACGCCAGGCTTCGCCCCGGCCGAATTGTATGAGCGGAATGGCAACCTGGGGCCTTGGACCGACATCTACAGCATCGGCGCCTCGATTTTCGCCTGCATGGTCGGCGCGCCGCCGCAGCCGGTGGACCAGCGCAAGGTCAACGACAAGATGGAAGGCCATTTCCGCAAGCTGGAAGGCTTGTATTCACCGGAACTGATCCAGGTGGTGCGCTGGTGCCTGATGATCGATCCGCTGCAGCGGCCGCAAAGCGTGTTCGCGGTGCAGCGCGCCCTGATGGAGCCGGTGCAGGAGGAGCAGGTCAGCGTACGCGACATGGTCACACGCAAGATACGCAACGTCTTTTTCACGCATATCCAGTTCCGCCGCAAGGCCGAGAGCAACCCGGATACGACGATCCAGGAAAATACGCAGTAAGCAACGCAGTAGTCAAATAAGATACAAGTAAAAAAACGCGCCGCTTCACAGCCCCAGTTTTAGCTGTACTTTTAGCAAGAATCAGACATAGTCATGCGATTTTCAGTTTACCAAGAAAGCCATATCGGCGGCCGCAAAGTCAACCAGGACCGGATGGGCTACAGCTTCACGCGTGACGCCTTGCTGCTGTTGCTGACCGACGGCATGGGCGGCCACCTGCACGGTGAGATCGCCGCCAACATCGCGATGCAGACCATAGGCTCGCTGTTCCAGAAGAATGCCCAGCCGTACATCAAGAAGCCGGAGCGCTTCCTGGAAGATGCCTTCTATGCTGCGCACATGGAGATCCACCGTTACCGGGAAGTGCACAAGCTGTCGGAAACCCCGCGCACTACGGTGGTGGCCTGCCTGATCCAGCACAATAGCGCGTTCTGGGCGCACTGCGGCGATTCGCGCCTGTACTGGATGCGCAACGGCCAGATATTGGCGCGCACGCGCGACCACTCGCGCATCGAAAGCCTGATTGCGCAAGGCAAGGCCGACCCCTCGGAACGCGCCACCCACCCGGACCGCAACAAGCTGTTCAACTGCCTCGGCGCGACCAACATGCCGATCGTCGAGCTGTCGCGCCGGGTCAGCCTGCAGGCCGGCGACGTCATGCTGCTGTGCTCGGACGGCTTGTGGTCGATGCTGCCCGACCATGTGCTGGCGCAACGGCTGCAAACCAGCACTATCGTGCGGGC
The DNA here is from genome assembly GCF_028292705.1 of Collimonas fungivorans. Lineage (GTDB taxonomy): Bacteria > Pseudomonadota > Gammaproteobacteria > Burkholderiales > Burkholderiaceae_D > Collimonas > Collimonas fungivorans_B. The sequence continues at coordinate 23,623 of NZ_JAQGLV010000326.1, forward strand.
GGTGCCGGAGCTGGTCAACAATGCGCTTGGGATTGCCGGCAAAACCAGCGATAATGTTACTGCTTTGGCAATGGCCTGGGGCGCCGACCCGAACATCGACGACCCAGCCAGCTCGATCGTCACCCATACCTTGCCGATCGGCAGCCTGACCACTACCATCCAGGCGCCGCGCCTCGGCGCGACAGATACGCCGGACGGCTTCAGCGACGCCGACATTGAACAGGCGATTGCGGAAATCCGCGGCGCCATTGAAAAAAATATTTAAGGAACTGCATGTCAACCATTACCCGTCCTAGCGGACGCGCCGCCGATGCCTTGCGCACCGTGCGCCTGACCCGCAACTACACCAAGCACGCCGAAGGTTCGGTGCTGGTCGAGTTCGGCGACACCAAAGTCATCTGCACCGCCAGCCTGGAAGAAAAAGTCCCGGGTTTCCTGAAGGGCAAAGGACAAGGCTGGCTGACCGCCGAATACGGCATGCTGCCGCGTTCCACCAATACCCGCATGGACCGCGAAGCGGCGCGCGGCAAACAATCCGGCCGCACCCAGGAAATCCAGCGCCTGATCGGCCGTTCGCTGCGCGCGGCGTTCGACCTGCAGGCGTTCGGCGAACGCACCTTGCACCTTGATTGCGACGTGATCCAGGCCGACGGCGGCACCCGCACCGCCTCCATCACCGGCGCCATGGTCGCCGCTTACGATGCGTTTGCACGGCTGCTGGAAAGCAAGGCGATTGCGGCGATTCCCCTCAAGCATTTTGTGGCAGCGATTTCGGTCGGCGTCTACCAGGGCACACCGGTGCTGGACCTGGATTATGTCGAAGATTCCGGCTGCGACACCGACATGAATGTGGTGATGACCGATACCGGCCATTTCATCGAAGTGCAGGGCACCGCGGAAGGCGTCGCCTTCGATCGTCCGACGCTGAACAGCTTGCTGGATCTGGCGCAAAGCGGGATCGGCGAACTGATCCAGCTGCAGAAACAGGCTTTGGGCCTGGCTGACTGACATCCCGCCGCCGGCAAAATCCAGAGATTGAATATCCGCTGCGGGCGCACATCGTCAATGATGTGCGCCCGCAAGCGATATAATCCTGTCCATGTATATCGATTCCCACTGCCATATCAATTTTCCGGAGCTGTCCGCCAGGATGCCGGAAGTGCTCGCCAAGATGGCGCAAAACCAGGTGACCCATGCCTTGTGCGTATCGGTCGATTTGCCCGATTTCCCGCAAGTGCTGGAACTGGCCGAGACCTATCCGCATATCTACGCGTCCGTTGGCGTGCATCCCGATTATGAAGACACGCCGGAACCCAGCGTCGACGATCTGGTGCGCCTGTCCGACCATCCGAAAATCATCGCCATCGGCGAAACCGGCCTCGACTATTACCGCCTGCAGGGCGACCTGGAATGGCAGCGCGAGCGTTTCCGTCGCCACATCCGGGCATCGCGCGCGACCGGCAAGCCTTTGATCATCCATACCCGCGCCGCTTCCGCCGACACCATCCGCATCATGCAGGAAGAGGGCGCCGGCACCGATGCCGGCGGCGCCGGCGGCGTGATGCACTGTTTTACCGAATCGCTGGAAGTGGCCGAAGCGGCGATGGCGATGGGTTTTTATATTTCGTTTTCCGGCATCGTCACTTTCAAGAGCGCCAAGGAATTGCAGGCGGTAGCGCTGGCGGTGCCTTTGAGCAGCACCCTGATCGAAACCGATTCGCCTTATCTGGCGCCGGTGCCACATCGCGGCAAGATGAACGAGCCGGGCTGGGTCATGCATGTCGGCGAGTTCCTGGCCAACCTCAAGGGCGTGCCGGCGGCCGAAGTGGCGCAGCAGACCACCGATAATTTTTTCAATCTGTTCAAACTGGCAAAGGATCAGGCGCATGTTTAACCGCATTTTCAACTTGGCTAGCCGCCGCAACGGCCGTTCGTGGCTCTCGGCATTGTTGTTACTGTTGGCGTTGACATGCTTGCCGTCATTGAGCCAAGCCAGCAATCTCGACGACTACGTCAAGGCGGTCAAGCTGGACGACGAGCGCGGCATGAAGAAATTGCTGGCTGCGGGCGTCAGCCCGAACCTGGCGGAGAAACAGCGTGGCGACACCGGCCTGATCCTGGCCATGCACGAAGATTCCAAGAAAGTCTTTAATGTTTTGCTGAATGCAAAAGGTATTGATCTCAACCTGCGTGCGCGCAACGGCGACACGGCTTTGATGGTGGCGTCCTACAAGGGTGTTGTGGCGTCGGTAAAGGCCTTGCTTGACAAGGAAGCCGAGCCCAACAATACCGGCTGGACTGCGCTGCATTACGCGGCGGCGATCGGCAATAATGAAATCGTACAGATGCTGCTGGATGCGTCAGCTTATATCGATGCCGGCTCGCCCAACAATACGACGCCGATCATGATGGCCGCGCGCGGCGGCAAGATCGAGACCGTCAAGCTGCTGCTCGATAGCGGCGCCGATGTTACCCTGAAGAACGATGTCGGCATGACGGCCATCGACCTGGCCCGGAAATTCGATCACAACGACATCGCCGACGGTTTGACCAGCCGCCTGAAGAAGGCCGGCAAACTGTAGTCTGTCTGTCTTCAAGTAAGGATGT
>NZ_JAQGLV010000014.1 GCF_028292705.1 Collimonas fungivorans
CGGCGGCAGCAAGGTCATCTACAGCACGGAAATCACCGGGCCGGCTGCGGCGGATTTCGGGCCGATGGTGACCGCGGATTTTCCGGACGTGCTAAGCGCGCTGAAAAATATCGCTGAGCTCAGCTGACAGCCAAGGCGAGCAGCTTGGTGACCGTGTTGATGTTGCGCACGGTGGCGATGCCGGTCGACAGCGGCAGTTTCAACTTTGATTTACCCATGCCTTCGGGATAGTGGATATAGATTTCTTTCTTCCCTGGCCGGACCTCTTCGGCGCCGGGGATGCGCAGCAGGTCAAGCCAGCCCTTGGGCAGGCTGCCATTGCAAAAAACCACAGCGACTTTCGACGGTTCCGCATCCGGGAAGGGATTGGCTTTCAATATGGCGCCCAGTTCTGCCGCGGTGCGCAGCAAGATATCGACTGGTTTCCCCATCTTTTTGGCGAGCGCCTGCGCCAGTTCCTGGCCGACGGCGTCTTTGCCCAGCGCGCTGTCGAAGACCACGTTGCCGCTTTGGATATAGGTGCGGACCTGGCCGAAGCCGAGTCCGCTGCACAGCGCCGCCAGTTCTTTCATCGGCAAGACGCCGGTGCCGCCGACATTCACTGCGCGCAGCAGTGCGACATAAACTGTCATGGCCGTCCTCCTTTCAATAGAGGGAGGCCTTGACCCGCGCCGGCAATTCGCGGTCGTAGGCCTCGGCATCGAAAGTGCCGCTGCCCAGGCGCTTCAGCATGGCGCCTGGGCTCGGAAAACTGCTCCGTTCGATCTGCCCGGCAGGGTCCCAGAGTTTTGAGCGCACCAGCGCTTTTGAACAATGGAAGTAGGTCGCTTCCACCTTGACGATGATGACGGTGCGCGGCAACTTGCCATCCACCGCAAATTGCTCGAGCAGGGCCGGCTCCGCGGAAATCTCGGCGCGGCCGTTGACGCGCAGGGTTTCGCCGATGCCGGGCACGATGAAAAGCAGGGCGATGCGCGGGGCCGCGATGAGGTTGCGCAGGGTATCGATACGGTTGTTGCCGGGACGGTCGGGTACCGCCAGCGTGCGTTCGTCGAGGATCCTGACGAAACCCGGGGCATCGCCCTTGGGCGAGCAGTCCATGCCTTCCGGGCCGTGGGAAGCGAACACCACAAATGGCGAGGCTTTGACAAAGGCCTGGTAATCCTGATTCAGGTAATCGATTTCCTTCCACAACGACCGCTCATGCGGCTTGCCGTAGATTTCCTCCAGCTGCTCGACGGTGGTAAGCATATCTGTCCCCGGACATTGATTGGTTTGCTGGAGATTTTACCGGAAACCACTGTCTTTGCCGTCCTTCACGACTGGAACTGCAGGGCCGAGGCGCTTGCCTGCGCGCTGATCCAGGCGCAGGCGTCTTGGACGTCGGCGCGCCGGGCTTCCGGATACACCAGGTAGAAGGCATAGTTGCTGAGCACCGGACCGAAAGGCTGCTGCAGCACGCCGCTTTGCAATTCGGGCTCAATCAGGGCGGTGCTTAACAGCGCCACGCCTTGTCCGGCGATCGCCGCCGAGATGGCGTGGCTTTCGTCCGAAAATACGATGCCGCCGTGGCTGTCCAGGTCGCTGAACTTGGCGCGCTGCGCCCAGGCGCGCCAGGTCGACGCCTTGCGCAGCGTGCTTTGCCATTCGCAATGGATCAAGGTGTGCTTGAGCAGGTCCCTGGGTTTCTTCACTTTGAGCAAAGGGCTGCACACCGGCGCGATGCGGTCGTCGAACAGTTTTTCCGCCGCCAGTCCCGGCCATGATCCGAGCCCATAGCGGATCGCGATATCCGCGGTATGGCCGTCCAGCGGCGCGATTTCCACCGAGGTATGGATGCGCAGGTCCTGTTTCGGATAAGCGCTCCGGAAAGCGCCCAGCCGCGGCAGCAGCCAGCGCGCGGCAAACGCCGGCGTGGTGGAAATGGTGAGCATGCGCGCTGCATCGCGCAGCTGGATGCGGTTGACGGCAGCCGCAAACAAGTCGAAGCCTTCGCGCAGCGCTACATACAATTCCGAGCCGGCCGTCGTCAGGCGCAACTGCCTGGGCAGGCGCTGGAACACGGCGACGCCGAGGCTGTCTTCGAGGCGCCGGATCTGGTGGCTCACCGCGGTCGGCGTCACCGAAAGTTCTGCCGCGGCGGACTTGATGCTCAGGTGCCGCGCCGCGGCCTCGAATGCTTTCAGGGCGGCGAGCGGAGGCAGGCGGCGCGCGGTCTGGTTATCCATATGGATGAGTTTTATTTTCTATTATTAAGAAAAACTTGTCGTTTGTCGAGGAACTGCAGGGAGATTACAGTTTATCCGGAAACTGATGCATGAATCTAATTCACAAAGGATAACTGAAATGACTACCTTGCTACACCTTGACGCCAGCGCACGCGGCGGACATTCCGACCGGCAGCCGCATGGCTCCCATACACGCAGGCTGACGCACCGCTTCGTCCAGCAATGGCTGCAGCAGCGGCCGGGCGACCAGGTCAGCGTGCGCGACGTCGGCCTCAATCCACCGTCGCCGGTGAGCGGCGAATGGATACACGCCGCGTTTACCGCGCCCGCCTCGCGCGCAGACTGGATGCGCCAGGCGCTGGCGGAAAGCGATACGCTGGTCGATGAAATCCTGGCGGCCGATATCCTGGTGCTGGGCGTGCCCATGTACAACTTCAACGTGCCGGCGCAATTCAAATCCTGGATCGACAATATCGTCAGGGTGGGGTGCACCTTCGGTTTTGACCGGCAGCGCCAGGGCGAGCCTTACTGGCCCATGCTGCGGGACGCCGGCAAGCGTGCGGTGGTGCTGTCGTCGAGAGGCGACCACGGCTATGGGGCAGGGCAGCGGATCGCCGCCATGAACCATGTCGAGCCCAGCATCCGCAGCGCCCTGTCTTA
>NZ_JAQGLV010000031.1 GCF_028292705.1 Collimonas fungivorans
GGCCTCTCAAACATCGATACCGGAATACGTAGCGAGCGGATAGCGGTGTCGCCGCTACCGTAGAGACACTAAATCGCGGCAGTCCCTCATCAAGCTTCGTCCGGCTTCACGTCAGATTTACGCGGGCGACGGCTACGCGCGGCGGGCTTGCGGGCCGTTTTTACCCCTTTGACCGGAGCTTCTTCCAGTGGCTGAACTGGCGCTTCGACAACTGCTGGCGTTTCCGGCGATATATTGCCCCCCTTCGCGGCAGTTTGCGGCGCAGCCGCTGCGATTTTCTTTTCGGCCGGCTTGCGGCCTCCGCGGCCCTTGCGGCGGGTATCAGGTTTGGCGCCGTTGTCTTCAGCCGCCGCTGCTACCGTCGGCGAAACTACTGTGGCGTCACTTACTTCCGACAGCGGCAACGATGCTGGCGCAGGCTGTTCCGCAGCGACTTCGCCGGCAATCGAGCCGCCGCTACTGCGATATACGTAGGTCCCCGATTTCTCGTCACGGCCGAATTCGAGCAGACCGCGTGCCTGGGCTTCTTCCAGCAAATTGCCGAAGGCACGGAAACCGTAATAGGACTCGCTGAAATCGGGCTTGCGGCGTTTGATTGCCTCTTTCAACACGGATGCCCAAATCTTGCCGCTGTCGCCGCGCTCGGACACCAACGCATCGAACGTCTCAACCGCCATGTCGATCGCCTGGTTCTTGCGCGCGTCCAACTCTGCCTTGCGACGCTTTTCTTCATCGGGCGAACGCTTGGCTGCCGGCTGCGTTTCCCGCGCACCACGCTTTGCGGCCGTGCGCCGGCTCTCACGCACCAGGTCGTCATAAAAAATAAATTCGTCGCAGTTGGCAACCAGCAGGTCGGAAGTCGATTGTTTGACGCCGACGCCGATCACTTGCTTGGCGTTCTCGCGCAATTTGGAGACCAGCGGCGAGAAGTCGGAGTCGCCGCTGATGATGACGAAGGTATTGACGTGCGATTTCATGTAGCAAAGATCAAGTGCGTCCACCACCAGGCGGATGTCAGCCGAATTCTTGCCTGACTGGCGCACATGCGGGATTTCGATCAGCTCGAAATTGGCCTCGTGCATGGTGGCCTTGAATTCTTTGTAGCGCTCCCAGTCGCAGTAAGCCTTCTTGACGACGATGCTGCCCTTCAGCAGAAGGCGCTCCAGCACCGGCTTGATGTCGAACTTCTCGTATTTTGCATCGCGCACGCCGAGCGCAACGTTTTCGAAGTCGCAGAACACTGCCATGCTGAGGTTTTCCGGGGATGAGGTCATAAATTTATTGTTTTCCAATGAGTGGCTAGGCTTGACGGGCTGGGCTTGATAAATGCGCTACAGCGGACATCCAAGCCGTCGATTATAGCCAACAATATTGTAGGCCGATGAGATACCGCAAGCGGCTGGCACACGATGTGAGTTACCCACAGAAATTGTGAGTAGCCCTGTGGGTAACCATCCTGCTAACTCACTAAGCTATTGATTTAATGGTTTTTTCCGACAGTGATATGGAAGCGCGCAATTCAGTCGATTTTCAAGATGTGTTGTTCAAAATCGGCCTTGTGCACGCTGTTGCTGCCGGCGCCAAGCGGTTCCATAAAATAAAGGCGGCACCAGTTGCCCGGTGCCGCCTGGCGTTACATTGGCCTGGCCCGAATTTATTTCGCGGCCATCTTGGATTTGATCAAACCCACGATCACCATCAATATCGCCCCGCCAACGCCGCCGCCGCCGACGTTGCTGATAATGGATGTCAGGTCCATCCCGCCCGCCGCCGCGCCGGCGCCGGCGACAGCGCCTCCGGTCAGGGCCGCAAGCAATCTGCTGCCGATGGCGCCACCGACGATGCCGGCGATCGAATTGCCCACCGGGCCAAGGTTAAACTTACTTAATATGCTGCCTGCAATGTTGCCGCCGGCGGCACCGCTGACCAGTCCGATTATCAGTTGTGTCCAGTCCATAGAGAGCTCCATTTACGTGACGTCGATTAATCAATCAAGTGTTTACCCGACCCGTTTGATACACCTGGACCAGCCAGGCAATTTCAACAAGGCAATTGAGTATAGGACGAAGCTGATTGTTAAGTGGCAACTTTCTTTGCTGCAATGCAACCATGGACTGCCCCGGCAGGACACCGAACGGCAAAGAAAAAGCCCGCTGGCCTTGCGGCAGCGGGCTAAATCCGAACCCGAGGAGGGACGGAGGAGACAAACGAAATCGTAACGTCTGAATATGACAAGAACGTGACCCGGGCCTTGCTCAAGCGGGTTTAGAAGCGGCGCTCGGCTCAGGCGATTTTCAGGATGCGCTGTTCAAAATCAGCCTTGTGCACGCTGTTGCTGCCGGCGCTGTGCGGCTCCGCCTGCAATGCTTCGACGATATCTTCGCGCTTCAGCTGCGGTGCAAACTGCAAGATGAAATCATAGGTATAAGAGCGCAGGTAGGCGCCGCGCCGCACTGCCAGCCGGGTCACGTTGGACGCCAGCAGATGCGACACCTCGATCGAGCGCAAGCCGTTCTGGCGGGTATGCTCGGTCGCCATCGAAGCCACCAGGCCGACGCCGAGGCCAAGCGACACGTACTGCTGGATGACGTCGGAATCCATCGCGGTCAGCACGATGTCCGGCGTGATGCCGGCAGTCCGGAAAGCATCGTCGATATGGCCACGGCCGGTGAAGCCGATGTCGTAGGTAATCAAGGGATAGGCCGCTAGGTCGGCCAGGCTGATCGGTCCGCTGATTTCCAGCAAGGGATGATTCTCCGGCACCACCAGCACATGGCTCCATTCATAGCACGGGAAGGAAATCAGTTCCTTGAACTGGGTCAGGCCCTCGGTGGCGATGCCGACGTCGGCCTTGCCCGATATTACCCAGTCGGCGATATGTTCCGGCGAGCTTTGCTGGAGGGCGATGCGGACATCCGGGAAGCTTGCGCGGAAACCTTGCACCACGCGCGGCAAGGCATAACGCGCCTGCGTATGGGTGGCAGCGACGGTCAGGGTACCGCTGGTTTCGCCCGAATATTCCTGGCTGGCCTGGCGCAAATTCTCGGCTTCCTGCAACAGCCTTTCGACGATCTTCAGGATGCCCTTGCCGGGATCGGTCAGACCGATCAGGCGCTTGCCGTTACGGATGAAAATATCGACGCCCAGCTCTTCTTCCAGCTCGCGGATCTGGCGGCTGACGCCGGGCTGCGAAGTAAACAAGACATTCGCTACTTCGGTCAGGTTGAAACCGCAACGCGCTGCTTCGCGGATAGAACGTAGTTGCTGAAAATTCATAGTGTTCTCCTTATCTTACCGAGTTGCTTGCTGATCGACGAATACCTGCAGGCGGCGCGGACGCACCACCAGGGTTTCGCCATCTTTCAAATCGAGCTGCTTGAAGCGCTCGCTGGAAATCACTGCTTCGATCAAGCCGTTATCTGCACCATCGCTACGCTCCAGTTCGAGCTGCGCCAACGGTCCGATGGCATGGGCGCGGCGCAGCTGCACCACGATGCCTTCGGCGCCGGCGGTGTAACGATCGATTTCCAGGTCGTGCGGCCGCACGTAGCCGATGCCTTGCGCGTCCTGCGCAGCAGCGTGTTCAGGCGCCTCGAAACTGGCGCCGCCGGTATCCAGCACACCCTGGTGTACGCGGCCGTGAAACAGGTTGACGTTGCCGAGGAAGCCGTAGACGAAAGGCGAAGCCGGATTCTCATAGACCTGCTGCGGCGCGCCTACCTGCTCGACATTGCCCTTGTTCATCAGCACGATCTGGTCCGCCACTTCCAGCGCTTCTTCCTGGTCGTGGGTCACGAAAATGCTGGTGACATGCAATTCGTCGTGCAGGCGCCGCAGCCAGCGCCGCAATTCCTTGCGCACCTTGGCGTCGAGCGCGCCGAACGGCTCGTCCAGCAGCAGCACGCGCGGCTCCACCGCCAATGCCCGCGCCAGTGCGATGCGCTGGCGCTGGCCGCCCGACAATTGCGGTGGATAACGGTCGGCCAGCCAGTCCAGCTGCACCAGCTCCAGCAGGCTGGTCACTTTTTCCCGGATCGCGCTTTCGCTTGGACGCTGGGCGCGCGGCTTGACGCGCAGGCCGAAAGCGATGTTTTCAAATACAGTCATGTGCTTGAACAGCGCATAATGCTGGAACACGAAACCGACCTGGCGCTCGCGCACATGGCGCGAAGAAGCGTCCTCTCCTTCCAGCAAGACCTGGCCGCTGTCCTGCGCTTCGAGGCCGGCGATGATGCGCAGCAAAGTAGTCTTGCCGCAGCCCGAGGGGCCCAGCAGCGCAGTCAGTTCGCCCGTGGGAAATTCCAGCGACACATTGTTCAGTGCGACAAACTCACCGAAGCGCTTGTTGATATTGCTTACCTGGATGCTCATGTCAGCTCCTGTTGATGCACGGCGTTATGTGCGTTGTGCGGCAGTACCGTTTCACGCAAACGCCATTCGATGAAGGATTTCAGCGCCAGAGTCAGCAGCGCCAGAAACGCCAGCAGCGAGGCCACCGCAAATGCTGCCTGGAAGTTGTATTCGTTATAGAGAATCTCGACCTGCAAAGGGATGGTGTTGGTCTCGCCGCGGATGTGGCCGGACACCACCGACACCGCACCGAACTCGCCCATGGCGCGCGCATTGCACAAGATCACGCCGTACAGCAGGCCCCACTTGATATTCGGCAGGGTCACGTAGCGGAAGGTCTTCCAGCCGGAAGCGCCCAGCACCAGCGCCGCTTCCTCTTCCTCGCTGCCCTGCGCCTGCATCAGGGGAATCAGTTCGCGTGCAACAAAGGGAAAGGTGACGAATACAGTCGCCAGCACGATGCCCGGCACCGCAAACAGGATCTTGATGTCGTGTTCGCGCAGCCAGGGGCCGAACCAGCCCTGGGCGCCGAACAGCAGCACATAAATCAGGCCGGAAATCACCGGCGACACCGAAAACGGCAGGTCGATCAACGTCAGCAAGATGTTCTTGCCGCGGAATTCGAACTTGGCGATGGTCCACGAGGCGGCGACGCCGAACACCAGGTTGAGCGGCACCGCAATCGCGGCGGTCAGCAAGGTCAGCTTGATGGCGCTGATCGCATCCGGCTCGATGATGGCCGCGAGATACGCTTCCCAGCCCTTCTTGAACGCTTCGGCAAATACCGACAGCAGCGGCACCACCAGGAACAGGGCCAGGAACAGCAGCGCCACTGTCATCAACAATGTACGCACCCACAGCGGCTCAAGGGTGGCGTTGGGCACATGGACCGGTTCGCCCCTGGCCTGCGGCCTGGCGGCGGGCACGGTGGGAGCCGGAGTGACGGTCGAGTCAAAATTGCTGGCGGTTGCGCTCACGTCCGGCTCCTAGACTTTGACCGACTGGCCGCGCTTGCGGGTCCAGGCTTGCAGTACGTTGATCGCCAGCAGCAGCAGGAACGACACCGTCAGCATCACCACCGCAATCGCGGTAGCGCCGGCATAGTCGTATTGCTCCAGCTTGGTAATGATGAACAAGGGGGTGATCTCCGACACCATCGGCATATTGCCGGCGATGAAGATGACCGAGCCGTACTCGCCGGTGGCGCGCGCAAAGGACAGCGCAAAACCGGTCAGCAAGGCCGGGAATACCGTCGGGAAAATTACCCGGGTAAAAGTCTGCCAATGATTGGCGCCCAGGCTGGCGGCCGCTTCTTCCAGTTCTTTCTCGGCGTCTTCCAGCACCGGCTGTACTGTGCGCACCACAAACGGCAGGCCGATGAAAGTCAGCGCTACTAATATACCCAGCGGTGTAAAGGCGACCTTGATGCCCAGCGGCTCCAGGTACTGGCCGATCCAGCCGTTAGTAGAATACAGCGCGGTCAGGGCGATGCCGGCCACCGCGGTCGGCAGCGCAAACGGCAGGTCGACCAGGGCGTCGATCAGCTTCTTGCCGGGGAACTGGTAACGCACCAGCACCCAGGCCACGATGCCGCCGAAAATCGCGTTCAGCAGCGCCGCCAGCAAGGAAGTGCCGAAAGTCAGGCGATAAGAGGCCATCACCCGCGGCGAGGTGACTGCGGCGACGAAGCCATCCCAGCTCAGCGTGAAGGTCTTGAGGAACACCGCCGACAAGGGGATCAGTACGATCAGGGCCAGGTAAAACAGGGTAAACCCCAGCGACAGGCGAAACCCGGGCATCACGCGAAACGGCGCGGCGGGCCTGATAAGACCTGGTTGGGCAAGTGCGGCGGCTGTCATACATCGTCCTCTTATTACAAATACGGCTAAAGAACAACGATAATCTCACCGGTTTGTTATAAAGAGAACGAACTTTTTTGCATGTGCATAGAATCGATTTGCATAAGGGAAACGGCAGATTTGCTGTCCGGCACTCAAGTTACATGACTTTAAAGCAATGAAAATCATGCTCCAGACAGCCTGACATAGCGCCATTCCTGGGCCGTATCCCCGCCTTTTCCCCAAAAGCCACACAAATCCGCTGCAGCTCAGGCGGGCTTTTTTGTATTCTGTTCCGCCATTTCTGCAGATTGTCGCAAGCAGCTGGCGACTTGCCCTGCCCCTCCCTAAAGTGACGACATGCAACAACGTTTGCCACCTACCAGCCACTTAAGGAGAACACAAATGAACACAGCACGCCAAGCACTGATCGCCATCCTGTCCATCGCCACCCTGGCTGGCAGCGTCGCCCCGGCACAAGCAGCACCGCAGCAAACCGAAATCTCGACACTGGCAACCATCACCATCGTCGGCAAGCGTCCAAGCCATCCAGAGTTCCTGCAAACCGTGACGATCGTCGCCAAGCGCCTGACTCCGCAAGAAAAGCTGGCCATGGCGCAGGAAGAAGGCTGCCTGCCTACCATCACCATCGTCGGCAAACGCCTGAACCGTGAGCAAAAGTCGGTCCTGGCGCAGCAAGAAGCCAGCCGCAAGAAAACTGTCATCTAAACCGCAGCAGTTCCATACCAGGAGATTGCAAATGAACACCACGTCTAAATTACTGGTCGCCGCCACGCTGTTAGCGACCCTGAGCATGAGCATCAGCCCGGCCATGGCGACAGCGCCGGCCAAGAAAGCCGCAGCGCAGGCACAGTCGGACGATATCCCCTTGCTGATGCCGCCCATCGTGATTATCGGCAAGCGCATGACGCCGGAAGAAAAAATGGCTTTTACACAGCAGCAGCAACAGCAACGCACACAGGCCATGAAAAAGGTGGTCCGCAAGAAAGCCGAATCAGGCGGCTCGCCGGCGCTGAGCGCGGCCCTGTAGAAAAACGGCCAGACTGCCGTGTCCGTTCCGTTTAAAATGGCGACAACTTAGCTGAGTTGCCGCAAAATTGGCCCCACTCCATGAATTCTGATTCGTACGCCACATTAAAAAAAAATGCATCCATTGCCTCGGTCTACCTGTCGCGAGGTTTCGACAAAGTAGCTAGCTGGGTAACGCAACTCTCGTGGTGGAAGTTCCTGTTGTTTGCAGCGCTGGTGCTGGCAGCTGCCGGTATTTTGCAAGAGACCTTGTTTTCCTCCAATGAACTGGTGATTGAAAAAGTCAGCCAGCAGTCGAGCAAGCCGTCCAAGCGCAACAAAGGCAATACCGATATCCGCATCGACGACACCGGCGTCCATATAAAAACCGGTACTTATACCTACGATGGCGACGGCGACAGCGCGATGACATCGAAGGCTCCCGCAACGCCGGCATCGGCCGCCGCTGCGGCATCGCCTGCCGCTGACGCCGCCGATGTCCCTGATGAAGACAGCGTACCGAAAACCCCGCCCGTGCCACCGGCACCGCCGGCTGCCCCGGCTCCGCCTAACGCCGCCAGCCTGAGCCTGACCCTGCCGCCGGAAGCGACCGCAGATGTCAACCAGGCGATCAACGACGCTGTCGCCGCGATCCATGAAGCAGCCGCCGAAAAGGCCGAGCAGCAAGTGGCCCGCTACCAGAAAAAATCGTCGGAATGGTTCGTGAATTTTGTGTTGCTGCTGCTGATCGGCCTGTTCGGCACCAAGGCCCTGATGGGCGGCAAGAAGCGCGCCGAAGCGCGCGCCAAAGCCGCCAATGCCGCCGCCGAGCATGCCAACCTGCAGCGCGAAGTATCGGAAGCCAAGATGCAGATGATCCAGGCCCAGGTGGAACCGCATTTCCTGTTCAATACCCTGGCGTCGGTCGACTACCTGATCGAAACCGATCCGCCGCGCGCCTCGGCCATGCAGAAACGCCTGATCCAGTACCTGCGTGCGGTATTGCCGCAAATGCGGGAAACCTCCACCGTCACCACGCTGGGACGCGAAGTCGACATCGTGCGGGCTTACCTGGACTTGCTGAAGATGCGCATGGAAGAACGCCTGCACATCGACCTGCAGGTGCCGGAAGGCTTGCGCAGCGCGGCTTTCCCGCCGATGATGCTGCAGTCGCTGGTGGAAAACGCCATCAAGCACGGCCTGGAACGCAAGGCGGACGGCGGCTACTTGCGCATCAAGGCTGAAGTCGCCGACAATAAGCTGCGCGTCAGCGTGACTGACGACGGCCTCGGTTTCGGCGCCTTCCCAAGCGACGGCACCGGGCTGGGACTGCAAAGCATCCGCGAACGCCTCAAGCTGTTGCATGGGGCTGCGGCGCAACTGGAGATTGCGCCCAACAGCCCGAGCGGTGTATGTTCAACCATAGAGGTGCCGTACCAGGTAGTCGGCGCCAAGGCCAAGCCTCAATAAATCTATCCAACAGGCTGGGAAGCAACAGGAAACATAATATGAAATCGATCCCGCGTTTTGCGTTTGTCCTTGCACTGGCCGCTGCGGCCATGGTTCCCCTGCTCAGCAGCAGCGACAGCATGGCCGCCGACACAGTCAAGACGGAACGCCAGGTAAACAGCTTCCAGCAGCTGGAAGTGATGGATGCGGTCAATGTATACCTGACCCAGGGGCCGGCCAAGCCGGTGGTGATCGAAGCCGAGAGCGGCGTCGCTTCAAAGGTCGAGCTGGAGAACAGCGGTTCGACGCTGAAGATCTATTTCGGCGGCCATTCGTTTTTCAGCAGCCGCCATGACGTCAATGTCTATATCACGGCGCCTGACGTCAGCAGCTTGGGCATCTTCGGCTCCGGCGATCTCAAGATCATCGGCAAACTCAGCTCAAAAGACAGCATCAGGATTTCCATCTCCGGCTCCGGCAATGTCAGCGGCGAATTGAACAGCCCCACTGTCACTGCTTCCATCGCCGGCGCCGGCGACATCAAGGTCAGGGGCAAGACCCGCGACCTGAGGGTGTCGATTGCCGGCAGCGGCGACTACGACGGCTATGACCTGATGGCGGAAAACACCGCCGTCTCGATCGTCGGCAGCGGCGATGCGCATGTCTACGCCAGCAAGAACCTGAGGGTCTCGACGGCCGGTTCCGGCGATGTCACGTATGGCGGCGACCCGGAAGTGCATACCAGCATCATGGGTTCGGGCTCAGTCAAGAAAAAACGTTGAATCCATATTAGAATCCGCCTATGCCTACCGCTATCATTGCCGATGACGAACGTCTGATGCGCGACCAGATCCGCCTGCGCCTGAGCCAGGCCTGGCCGGAACTGGAAATCCTCGGTGAAGCCAAGAACGGCGACGAAGCGATAGAACTGGTCGACCAGCTGCAACCCGACTTCACCTTTCTCGACATCCGCATGCCCGGCAAGACGGGGCTGCAGGCGGCGCAGGAAATCGGCGGCAAAAGCCACATCGTATTCATCACCGCTTACGACGAATACGCCATCCAGGCATTTGAACAAGGCGCGGTCGACTACATCCTGAAGCCGGCCGAAGCCGAACGGCTGCGCCTGACCGTGGTCCGCCTCAAGGCCCGGCTGAGTTCAGCGCCGACCGACATGAGTTCGATGCTGACCCAGCTCGCCAAGCAGATGGGGATCGCCACCAAACCGGTCTACCTGCAATGGATACAAGCCAGCATCGGCCAGCAGCTGCGCCTGATCCCGGTGCAGGAAATCCTGTTCTTCCGTTCGGATGAAAAATACACCAGCGTCCAGACCGCCAGCTACGAAGCGCTGATCCGCAAGCCGGTGCGCGACCTGGCGGAAGAACTCGATCCCGACCTGTTCTGGCAGATCCACCGCGCCACGCTGGTCAACGTCAACGCCATCGACGGCATCACGCGCGACATGCGCGGCCGCCACCAGGTGCTGATCAAGGGACATACCGAAAAACTGGAAGTGAGCCGCAGCTTTATCCATCTGTTCAAGCAGATGTGAGGAAAGATGGCCTAGGCCAGCAGCGCCTTGATGAAATCCTTCTTGCCGCCAGGCGGCGGTATCTCGAATTGCAGGGCCGATTCCACGTGGTGCAAGTGATGCTGCATCAGCTGCACTGCCTTTTCCGTATCGCCGGCCTTCGCCGCCTGCAGGAACTCCACATGCTCGTCCGATGAACAGGCAGCGTCCCGGGTCGACTGGTACAACATGGTGATCAGCGAGCTGCGGCCAGCCAGCTTGGTCAGGACGTCGGTCAAGACCTGGTTGCCCACCGTGCGCGCCAGCAGGATGTGGAAATCGCTCAGCAGCCTGGAGCGGACCTGTGGATTTTCCTTGGACAGCGCCTCGCGCTCCTGCTGCAAGTGCTGCTCCAGCAATTCGTAATCGGCGGCGGTGGCCTTGGCCACGAATTCACGCACCAGCGCCGTCTCGAGCACCCGCCGCACGAAAAATATCTGGCGCGCCTCCTCTTCGGTCGGCCGGCTCACAAATGCGCCCTTGTCGGGCACCAGGTCGATCAGCTTGTCTTTCGCCAGCATCACCAGCGCCGCCCGGATCTTGGTGCGGCTCACGGAATACAAGCGCGCCAGGGCTTCTTCCCGCAATTTGGTGCCGGGCGGCAGGCGCTGCTCGGCAATCGCGGTCGTGATATCGGCCGCAATATCGTCAGAACTGTCGGCGCCGGATGGGCTGGAAGACAAGCTCATGTTATCGATTCCCTTGGAGCGTGGTTCTAAAGATCAAAATTGTACTTGCAAATGCGGCGCCTTCAAAAAATAAGAATCTTGCGCGCCCGGCCGCCAGCGGCGCCGGGCGCATCGTTTTCCTGCCTACAGCGGCCGGCTTTCGGCCGCAATTTGCAGGTTCGCCGCTTCAAGCTCGTCCTCTTTGGCGGCCGGACGGGCGCCGTTCAAGACTGCATGCGCGCGTACTTTGTCGATATCTTTTTCCCACACCGCCACTACCACCGTCGCTACGCAGTTGCCCAGCAGGTTGCCGAGCGCGCGTGCAATGCCCATGAACCAGTCGACCGACAGCACCAGCACCAGGCCCACCACCGGGATCGCCAGGATGGCGGACAAGGTTGCGGCCAGGATCACGATCGCCGAACCCGGCACGCCATGCGCGCCTTTGGAAGTAATCAAGGCCACCGCCAGGATCGCCAGCAGGTCGGTAAGCGCCAGCGGCGTGTTGGTCGCTTGGGCAATGAATACGGCAGCCAGGGTCAGGTAGATAGAGAAGGCGTCGAGGTTGAACGAGTAGCCGGTCGGGATCACCAGGCCCACGGTGGAGTCCTTGATGCCCATGTATTCCAGCTTGCGCATGACTTGCGGCAGCACGCTGTCCGATGAGGCGGTGGCCAGCACCACCAGCAGTTCGGCGCGCAGGTACTTGATCAGCTTGAAGATGCTGAAACCCGCCAGCCGCAGGATGGTGCCCAGGATCGCAAACACGAACACCACCACGGCGAAGAAATACAGCAGCACCAGGAAACTCAGCTGTTGCAGGGAACCGACGCCGTATTTGCCGACGGTGAAGGCAATCGCGCCGAACACGCCCAGCGGCGCCAGCCTGATGATGAATGACATGCACTTGAAAAACGCTTCCGACATGCTGTGCACGACGGTGACGATAGGCGCCGCCTTGTCGCCGATCAGCGACAGGGCCGAACCGAAAATGATGGAGAACAGCAGCACCTGCAGCACGTCGCCGGAGGTAAACGCGCTGACCACGGTATTCGGGATGATTTTCATCACGAAGTCGGCAAAGCTGCTGCCCCTGACCTTGTTGGCGGTTTCCACGTAGCTCGACAGCGCATTGGCGTCCAGCGTATCGGGATTGATGTTCATGCCGACGCCTGGATGGAACACGAAAGCCAGCAGCAGGCCCAGCACCAGGGCGACCGTGGTCACCACTTCAAAATAGATCAGCGCCTTGAGCCCGACCCGGCCGACCTTCTTCAACTCGCCCGCGCCGTAGATGCCTTGCACCACGACACAGAACACGATCATCGGGATGATCATCTTGACCAGCTTGATGAAGCCGTCGCCCAAGGGTTTCAGGCTTTCTCCGAATTTCGGGAACAACACTCCGACTGCGATTCCCATGACAAGCGCTATCAGCACCTGCCCAAACAATGATTTATAAAAGCGCCGCACGTTCGTCTCCTAATTGTTTTGTTTGGTTTATACCAATTTATATGTCTGGATGCGCTCCGATCCGAGCCCGGAAAAGCAGCGCCCCGGATTCAATATAATGCATTCACTTATTGTATGCAATAATTGAATTCAAGAGTATTATCCAAAAAAACCAAGAAAAACCCGTCAATCGACAGCAAGGAGACATACATGCATTGCACAACGGAAACACAGACTGCCTGCGGCGACCTGATCATGCGCTGGGCAGACGAGCTGGCGCAGTTCAGCGAAGCGCCCGACATGCTGACTCGCACCTACCTGACCAGCGCCCACCACGGCGCGGCGGCGCGGCTGGCGGAATGGATGTGCGCGGCCGGCATGAGCGTGCGGCGCGACATGGCCGGCAATGTGATCGGCCGCTATGAGGGCCTGACCCCGGATGCGCCCGCGCTACTGACCGGCTCGCATTTCGATACGGTGCGCAACGGCGGCAAATACGACGGCAACCTCGGCATCCTGCTGCCGATCGCCTGTGTCCAGCAATGGCATGCCGCCGGCAAGCGCTTCCCGTTCGCCATCGAAGTCATCGGTTTTGCCGAAGAAGAAGGCGTACGCTTCAAAGCCACCCTGCTCGGCAGCCGCGCCGCCGCCGGCACCTTCGACCTGGCGGTGCTGGATAACCTGGACGAAGCCGGGCAAAGCATGCGCGACGTCATGGCCGCTTCCGGCTTCCATGCCGCCGGCCTGGGCAAGGCGGCGTATGCACCAGAAACCGTGCTGGCGTTTGTCGAAGTGCATATCGAGCAAGGACCGGTGCTGCTCAACCAGCAGTTGCCGCTGGGCGTGGTGACCGCCATCTCCGGCGCTTCGCGCTTCATGGTGGAGATCGAAGGCCTGGCCGGCCACGCCGGCACCGTGCCGATGGACATGCGGCGCGACGCCGCCATGGCGGCAGCGGAAATCGGCCTGTATATCGAGCAGCGCTGCCACGGCACGCGCGGCCTGGTCGGCACCGTCGGCCAGTTCAATGTGCCGAACGGCGCTGCCAACGTGGTGCCGGGCAAGGCGGTGTTCTCGATCGACATCCGCGCCGAACAGGATGAGATACGGCAAGCCGCGGTGGCTGATGTGCTGGCCAGGATCGAACAAGTCAGCCAGCGCCGCCATGTCGCGGTCCGCAGCCGCAAGACCCACGAAGCCTCCAGCGTGCCTTGCGCGCCGTGGCTGCAACAGCAGCTGGCGGCCGCGATTGAAAGCAGCGGACTGAGCGCCAGGCGCTTGCCGTCCGGCGCCGGCCACGACGCCATGGCGATGGCCGCCATCACCGATGTGGCGATGCTGTTCGTCCGCTGCGGCAACGGCGGCATCAGCCATCATCCGGACGAAATCATGACGACCGGCGACGCCGCCCTCGCCGCCCTGGCGTTCAGCCGCTTTGTCGAAAATTTTAAACGCTAATCTACAACGCTAATCTACTTTGGACTTGGACATGACTACTACCACCATCACCATCGACGGCTTCAACCTGACTGCGCAGCAAGTGGTCGACGTCGCCCGCGCACCGCACCTGCCGGTAGCCCTGGCCGACACCTCGCGCGCTGCCCTGAAAGAAAGCCGCGACTACCTCGAAGCGACCTGGATGCACGACGAAGCGCCGATGATGTACAGCTTCAACACCGGCGTCGGCTTGTTAAAGGACACCCGCATCAAGGTCGAACACATCGAGTTGTTCCAGACCCAGTTGATCAAGGCCCACTGCGCCGGCATCGGTGAACCGTTCTCGGAAGAAGTCAGCCGCGCCACCATGCTGCTGCGCGCCAATGCCTTCGCCAGCAACTATTCGGCGCCGCGGGTGGAAGTGGTAGATCGCCTGCTGGCTTTCCTGAACGCCGGTATTCATCCGATCATGCCGCAGAAGGGCTCGGTCGGCGCTTCCGGAGATTTGGCGCCACTGTCCTACCTGGCGGCGGCGATCGCCGGTTTCGATGAAGCCGAAGTGATGTACCAGGGCCAGCGCATGGGCGCGCCGGAGGCGATCACCAAGTCCGGCGTCGGTCCGGTCAAGTTTGACTTGAAAGCCAAGGATGCCTCGGCCCTGATCAA
>NZ_JAQGLV010000039.1 GCF_028292705.1 Collimonas fungivorans
AGCAAAGGCAGCAGGCCGTGATGCAAGCCTTCCTTGCGCAATTGCTGCAGGCAAGCCAGGGCATGGCCGCTCATCAGCAGCTTCAGCATTTCGTCGAACACCCGCGCCGCAGGGACATTGTCGATCAGCGCCGCCATCACCGGGATCGGCGCCCGGGTGGCCGGATCGATCGTGAACTTGAGCTTGGCGGCGAAGCGCACGATGCGCAGCATGCGCACCGGATCTTCGCGGAAGCGCGCTTCCGGCTCGCCGATGATGCGCAAGGTCTTGGCGCGGATGTCGTCGATGCCGCCGTGGTAATCGAGCACGCTCTCGGTGGCCGGATCGTAGTACATCGCATTGATGGTGAAATCGCGCCGCACCGCATCTTCGTGCTGCTCGCCGAAGGTGTTGTCGCGCAGGACACGGCCATGCTCGTCTTTCGGCGAACCGTCGGAGGAGGCGCCGCGGAAAGTGGTGACTTCGATCAGCTCCTGGCCGAACATCACGTGCACGATCTGGAAGCGCTTGCCGATGATGAAAGCACGCCGGAACAGGCGCTTGACCTGTTCCGGCGTGGCGTTGGTGGCGACGTCGAAATCCTTGGGTTTCACGCCCAGCAGCAGGTCGCGCACCGCACCGCCGACGATAAAGGCCTTGAAGCCGTTATCCTGCAAGGTCTTGGTGACCCTTACCGCATTCGGCGACACCAGCTGCGGATTGATGCCATGCTGTTTCGGGCCGAGTATCAACGGTTGGGTGGGATCTTTTTTCTTTTTCCCAAGGATGGAGCGAATCAGCTTCTTGATCATTGCGCGTCGAATAAATTCAGGATGGGCCAGCCGTGGGCAATTGCGTGCTCTTTCAGGCGGGCGTTCGGATTGGTTGCGATAGGGTCGGTGACCAACGCCATCAGCGGCAGGTCGTTGTGCGAATCGCTATAGAAAAAACTGCGCGGGAAACTGGCCAGCGTCATGTCCATGGTCGCCAGCCAGGCCCGGGTGTGGGTGACCTTGCCGGGGCCGTAGGTCGGCGTATCGGCCAGCTTGCCGGTGATCTCGCCGTCACCGGTGGTTTCCGGGTCGGAGGCGATCAGGAAATCGACGCCCAGGGCCTTGGCGATCGGTTCCGTCACGAAGCTGTTGGTGGCGGTCACGATCGCCACCAGGTCGCCGGCGTCCTGGTGCTGTTGCAGCAAGTCGCGCGCCGCCGGGGTAATCTGCGGCAGGATCACCTGCGCCATGAACTGCTCATGCCAGGCATCGAGCTGCTTGCGCGGGAATTTGGACAAGGTGCCGAACGCGAATTCCAGGTATTTGACCGGATCCAGCGTACCAGCCTGGTATTGGGCAAACCATTCGGCGTTGCTCTTTTCAAAAGCATCGGGATCGACTGCGCCGATGCGCGCCAGGAACTGCCCCCATTCATAGTCTGAGTCGACAGGCAGCAGCGTATGGTCAAGGTCGAATAGAGCCAGATTCATAGTAATTGTTTATCTTCGGATTCGAGTTGCAATAAGCTGCGTAGCAAGGGCAGCGTTATGGGGCGCTGGGTTTCCAGCGAATAGCGGTCGAGTTCGTCCAGCATGGCTGACAAAGACCGCATGTCGCGCCGGAAATGCGTAATCAGGTAGGGTAACACGCCGCTCGACAGATGCAGGCCGCGCGCTTGCGCCGCATGCGTCAGGGCGGCGATCTTTTCTTCGTCGCTCAAGCCGTGCAGCTGGTAAATCAGGCCCCAGCCGAGGCGGGTCCGCAAATCTTCGCGCACGCTCAGCTCGGACGGCGGCAGTTCGCCGCTGGTGACCAGCCAGCCGCCGTGTTCGCGGATCTGGTTGAACAGGTTGAAGGCTTCGATCTGGTCGTCGGCCGACAATTTGTCGCAGTTGTCGATCAGGTAACCGGCCACGTCGGGCGAAAAATGGAAGGCGTCGGCGTCGTCATTCGGGCCGTGGATCAGGCGCGCGCTGGTGCTGCTGGCCAGTGCCTGCAGCACATGGCTTTTGCCGGCGCCGGCCTGGCCCCATAGGTAAACGAAGCGGTCGCCCGGCGCGGTGAGGGATTTTGCCGACGGCGCGACCAGACGCTGCAAGAACTGTAAGGCTTCTTGATTCTGCCCGACCACGAAAGTAGCCAGGGTCTGCGGCTCATCCGCAGTAATGTCCAGCGTTAGCTGCCTCATTCTTGTTTCTTCACTTGTTACTTAAATTCAATCAATTGGGGAGCAATATTGGAAGCGATGCTCGCTTCACGTATTATAAAAACTGCTGCTCAGGTAATGTGCGCGCACATGCTTGACCACTACCGACATGATCGCCGAACACGGCAGCGCCAGCAGTATGCCGACAAAACCGAACAGCTGGCCGAAGGCCATCAAGGCAAAAATCACCACCAGCGGATGCAGGCCGATGCGCTCGCCGACCAGGCGCGGCGTCAGGATAAAGCTTTCCAGCACTTGGCCGATGCCATACACGATGGCGACCGCGATCAGCCCGTGCCAGCCGCTGAACTGCAGCATCGCCGCGATCAGCGCCAGCACCAGCCCAAGGCCGAAACCGACATACGGGATGAATACCAGCAAACCGGTAATGATGCCCACAGGCAACGCCACATCAAAGCCGGCAATCGCCAGCCCGGTCGAATAATAAATCGCCAGAACCAACATTACCAGCAATTGGCCGCGCAAATACTGCGCCAGCAGGCTATCCACCTCTTGCGTCATGTTGCCGGTCTTGCCCTGCCAGCGGCGCGGCACCAGGCGGCCTATGCGCTCGACGATCGAGTGCCAGTCCTGCAGCAGGTAAAACAACACTACCGGCACCAGCAGGATGGTGGCGAGCCAGCCCAGCACCGCCGTGCCGCCGACCTTGACCGAAGCCAACACCGAGCTCCAGATTTCGTCGCCGCTGGTCGACAGCTGCTTGGTCAGCATTTCCTTGATGCCGGTGCCGTCCAGCCGCACATTGATGCCGAAATCCTGCAGATGCGGTCCGATCAGACCGTCCAGCTTGTTCAGGAAGTTGGGGATCTGGTCTTGCAGCAAGGGAAATTCTTTGCGCAACACCGGCACCACGATCAGGATCACCGCCAGGATCGCGAACACCAGCAGCAGTATCACCACCAGCACCGCCAGCGCGCGCGGGAAGGGAAATTTACCGATGCGCCTGCGCGACAGCCAGTCGACCCCGGGATTGAGCGCATAGGCGAGGATGGCGGAGGCGATGAAAGGCGTCAGGATCGGTCCCAAAGCCACCATCAGCGCGATCAGCAACAGGCCTAGTCCCAGCCATAATGCGGTTTGTTTTTGTTCGTCGGTAAAAGAAAATGGCATGGAATCGAAAGTTTGATGGATCGGTTTGATAAAATACCGCTTTTACCGCGCAATAACCTGGCCGCAACCAAGCGATTGGAAAGTTAAAAACAAGCTGAAAACAAGACAAAACCCGTGGAAAAGCCGTATTCTCCACTGATTTACTGCTTGTTTGGCTGTTTTTGGCCGGTTATTTGACCTGACAGGCAACGCTGATGCAGCGCTGAATCTCAGTTGCGTGGCCGAATTCTTCCTATTTTACCGCCTCTGCCGCCAATCACATCATGACTTCCACTTCAAACGTGTCCAACGTTCCTCTCTCTTATCGCGATGCCGGTGTTGATATCGACGCCGGCGACGCCCTGGTCGAAGCCATCAAGCCCTTTGCAAAGCGCACCATGCGCGAAGGCGTGATGGGCGGCATCGGCGGTTTCGGCGCCTTGTTCGAAATCAGCAAAAAATTCAAGGAACCGGTGCTGGTGTCCGGCACCGACGGCGTCGGCACCAAGCTGAAGCTGGCTTTCCTCCTGAAGCGCCACGATACGGTCGGCATCGACCTGGTCGCCATGAGCGTCAACGATATCCTGGTGCAAGGCGCCGAGCCGCTGTTTTTCCTGGATTACTTCGCTTGCGGCAAACTCGATGTACCTAGCGCCACCGACGTCATCAAGGGCATCGCCAAAGGCTGCGAGCTGGCAGGCTGCGCCCTGATCGGCGGCGAAACGGCTGAAATGCCGACCATGTATCCGGACGGCGAATACGACCTGGCCGGCTTCGCCGTCGGCGCGGTTGAAAAATCCAAGCTGATCGACGGCACCAAGATCATCCCGGGCGACGTCGTGCTGGGCCTAGCGTCCTCGGGCGCGCACTCCAACGGCTATTCGCTGGTGCGCAAGATCATCGAAGTGGCCCAGCCTGACCTCGACGGCGACTTCCACGGCCGCAAGCTGGCCGACGTGCTGATGGAGCCTACCCGCATTTACGTCAAGCCTTTGCTGGCGCTGATGGAGTCGATGGAAGTCAAGGGCATGGTGCACATCACCGGCGGCGGCCTGGTGGAAAACATTCCGCGCGTGCTGCAAGACAACCTGACAGCCGTATTGCACAGCGACAGCTGGACCATGCCGCCGCTGTTCACCTGGCTGCAGCAGCATGGCCAGGTAGCCGACGCCGAAATGCACCGCGTCTTCAACTGCGGCATCGGCATGACCGTCATCGTCGCCAAGGAAAACGCCGACGCTGCCGTCGCGCAATTGCAAGCCGCCGGTGAAACGGTTTACCGGATCGGTGAAATCCGCGCACGCGCCGAAGGCGAGGCGCAGACTATCGTGCTGTAACTCCTGCGCGGCCAGCCTCAAAAGAAAAAGACGACCGCTTAGGGTCGTCTTTTTTTTGTCTGGCAATTGCAGCACCGGGCAATCTCAAGCGGCTTTAGTCTTCATAACGTTTCAGGCTGGTCGCCATGCCCTTTTCCAGATCGGACATGCAGCTGACAGTCACTTCCAGATCGCGCAGCAGGCCGTCGCGCACGCCGTACACCCAGCTATGGATGGTCAGCGGCTGGCCGCGGTCCCAGGCGTCCTGGACGATGGTGGTGCGGCAGATGTTGGCCACCTGCTCCATCGAATTGAGTTCGCACAGGCGATCGTGGCGCACGCTTTCCGGCAAGGCTTCACCCAGGTAGCGCTCATGCTTCTGGTGCACGTCCTCGACATGGCGCAGCCAGTTGTCGGCCAGGCCGACGCGGCGCTTGGTCAGCGCCGCATGGACGCCGGAGCAACCGTAATGGCCGACCACAAAAACGTGCTTGACCTTCAGTACATCTACCGCAAACTGCAGCACCGACA
>NZ_JAQGLV010000053.1 GCF_028292705.1 Collimonas fungivorans
ATTTCAACAAGGGCGCCGTGGTCAGCCTGCTGCTGCTGTTGCCGGCGCTGATGGCGTTCGCCATCGACTTCACCATACGGCGCAAGCTGCAATCGCAGCTGTCGGCGCGCGCGGTGCCGTTCGTACCCAAACGCCATCGCCTGTTCGACGCCTTGATGTTCAGCTACTGCGGCCTGGTCTGCCTGTTGCTGCTGTCGGTGCTGGGCATGGCGGTGTACACCTCGTTCATCAAGCTCTGGCCCTACAACCTGACGCTGGTGTGGGACCACTATTATTTCGGGCTGATCCAGGACGGCATCCTGGAATCGTATTTCAACAGCCTGCGCCTCGCTGCATATGTAGTCGCCAGCGGCATCGTGCTGATTTTCGGCAGCGCCTACCTGGTTGAAAAGACCCGCGGCATGGAAGCTGCGCGGCCGGTGATCCGCCTGCTGGCCATGCTGCCGATGGGCGTGCCGGGATTGGTGCTGGGCTTGGGTTACATCATGTTTTTCAACCACCCCGACAATCCGCTTAATTTCCTGTACCGCAGCATGGCGATCCTGGTGCTGTCGACGGTAGTGCATTACTTTACCTCCAGCTACCTGACCGCGGTCACCGCCTTGAAAGCCATCGACAACGAGTTCGAAGCGGTGTCTGCTTCGCTCAAGGTGCCCTTCTACAAAACCTTCCTGCGGGTGACGGTGCCGGTCTGCCTGCCGGCGATCCTGGACATCGGCCGCTACCTGTTCATCAACGCCATGACCACCATTTCGGCGGTGGTGTTTCTCTACTCTCCTGACACCACGCTGGCCTCGGTGGCGCTGCTGAACCTGGAAGCCGAGGGCAAGATCGGACCGGCGGCGGCGATGGGAACCCTGATCGTGCTGACGTCTACCATCGTCTGCATCCTGTACGCGCTGACCACGCGCGTGCTGCTGAAGAAGGCGCAAAGCTGGCGCCAGACCTGAACCATTTGAACCGCAACCGAACCCGCACCAGACCAAAGGAAATATCATGAGCCTGCAAAGCCGCGACCCGATTCTTCTGACTCCCGGACCACTGACCACCTCGCTCGCCACCAAGAGCGCCATGCTGCAGGACTGGGGTTCCTGGGATGCCTCGTTCAACGCCATCACCGGCAAGGTGCGCCAGCAACTGCTGGACATCGCCAACGCCCACGAGAGCCATGTCTGCGTGCCGATGCAGGGCAGCGGCACGTTCTCGATAGAAGCCGCGATCAACACCCTGCTGCCGCGCAACGGCCACATGCTGGTGCTGATCAACGGCGCCTACGGCAAGCGCATGGCGAAAATCGTCGAGATGATGGGACGCCAGGTCTCGGTATTCGAAACGGCGGAGGACGTGCCGACCACCGCCGCCGATGTCGAACGCGTGCTGAGCAACGACCGCAGCATCACCCACATCGGCGTGATCCATTGCGAAACCAGCACCGGCATCCTGAATCCGCTGCAAGAAATTGCCGAAGTAGTAGCGCAACACAAGAAGAGCCTGATCATCGACGCCATGAGTTCCTTCGGCGCGCTGGAAATCGACGCCGCCAAGATCAGTTTCGATGCGCTGATCGCCGCCAGCGGCAAATGCATAGAAGGGCCGCCGGGCATGGGTTTTGCGATCGTGCGCAAGAGCGTATTGGAAAAAAGCGCAGGCAATTCACGTTCGCTGTCGCTCGACCTGCACGACCAGTGGGCCTACATGGAAAAAACCACGCAATGGCGCTTCACGCCGCCTACCCACATCGTGGTGGCTTTTCACGCAGCGTTGAACCAGTTCTTCGCAGAAGGCGGCCAGCCGGCAAGGCTTGCGCGCTACACCAAAAACTACGACACCCTGATGGCAGGCATGCGCGAGCTGGGGCTGATCCAGTTTCTGCCGGCAAAAATCCAGGCGCCCATCATCGTCACCATGCACGCGCCGAACAGCGCCAGCTATGAATTCAAGGATTTCTACAACCGGGTGCGCGACAAAGGATTCGTCCTGTATCCGGGCAAGCTGACCCAGGCGGAAACTTTCCGGGTCGGCTGCATAGGTTCTATCGGTGCGGAGGAAATGCGGCAGGCAGTGCATGCGATAGGCGATGCGCTGCGGGAGATGGGAATCAAGGCAAGGAACGCCAGCAATTCTTAAGATAGTGCAACCACCGGATTTTGCAAAGGCAGAATCCGCTCAGCTTATGCGCAACCGTGGCCGCCGGCGTTCTTGGCCGTCATTGGCAGGTCGCGGCCGCCTTCGCGGGTATGACCCGCTGCTTCCAGCCGTTTCAGGTAGTCTTCCCACATCGCTTCCTGGTCACGCCCCAGCTTGTACAGGTAGGCCCAGGTATAGATGCCGCTGACGTGGCCGTCCGAGAAGGTCGGCTTGACGGCGTAATTGCCGACCGGTTCCAGCGCCGCCATTTCGACACTGCGCTTACCGGTTTGCAAAACCTCTTGCCCAGGACCATGGCCGCTGACTTCGGCCGATGGCGAATAGACGCGCATCAGTTCGAACGGCAGCGAAAAAACCGCGCCGTCGTCGAAAGCGACTTCCAGCTTGCACGATTGCTTATGCACTGTGAATGACACCGGGACAGGTGCGGGCGCTGATTGTTTGGAGCCGGTCATGGGTATGTACGAGTTAGATTAAAACTGTTCGGATATCGCCGAGCGCAGCGCGCCCAGCAACGCCTGCCGCTGGACCAGGCTGGCCGGCGACGGCTGCCGCTGGCTTTCGGCCCAGACCGGACTGGGGAAATGCGCATCGTCCGGATAGCGCGGGATCACATGCCAGTGCAGGTGCGGCGTCATGTTGCCGAGGCTGGCCAGGTTGATTTTTTCCGGCTGCATCACGGCACGCACGACAGATTCGACCTTGCACACGGCGGCCATCAGCGTGCTGCGGTCCGCCACCGGCAGATCGGTCATTTCCTTGACATGGTCATGCCAGATAACGCGGCAGAATCCCGGGTACTGCGCATCGTCGACCAGCACCACGCGGAATCTCTCCGCACGGAGGAGAATTTCTCCACCGTCGCCGTTGCACAGTTCGCAATCAGCCGAATGCATAGCCATGGTCACACCAGGATCCGTTCGATGCCGCCGTTGTTGGCGCGTGCAACGTAGTCCGGCAGCCAGTTCTCGCCCAGCAGGTGGCGCGCCATCTCGACCACGATGTAATCGGCGGTAGTGCCGGAATCGTCGTTGTAGCGCGACAAACCCTGCAGGCAGGACGGGCAGGAAGTGAGTATCTTGACGTCGCCCTCAAAACCGTCGGCGCGCAGCTTGTCCGCGCCCTTGTTCATCTCTTCTTCCTTGCGGAAACGGACCTGGGTCGAGACATCCGGACGGCTCACGCCAAAGGTGCCGGACTCGCCGCAGCAACGTTCGTTCTTCTCGATCTTGGTCCCGCTGTCGGTGGTGATCAAGGCATTCACCGTCTTCATCGGATCCTGCAGTTTCATCGGGCTGTGGCAAGGGTCGTGATACATGTAGCGCGTACCGCTGACGCCTTCCAGCTTGAGGTTCTTCTCCAGCAGGTATTCATGGATATCGATGATGCGGCAGCCTGGGAAGATCTTGTCGAACTGGTAGCACTGCAGCTGGTCGTAGCAAGTGCCGCAGGAGACGATCACAGTCTTGATGTCGAGGTAGTTCAGGGTATTCGCCATGCGGTGGAACAGCACGCGGTTGTCGGTGATGATCTTCTCGGCCTTGTCGAAATCGCCCGAGCCGCGCTGCGGATAACCGCAGCAAAGGTAACCCGGCGGCAGCACGGTTTGCACGCCGACCTGCCACAGCATGGCTTGCGTAGCCAGGCCGACTTGCGAGAACAGCCGTTCGGAACCGCAACCCGGGAAATAAAACACGGCTTCGGTATCGGCAGTGGTGCTCTTCGGATCGCGGATGATAGGCACGATCTTGTCGTCTTCGATATCCAGCAAGGCGCGCGCGGTCTTCTTCGGCAGGTTGCCAGGCATCTTCTTGTTGATGAAGTGGATCACCTGTTCCTTGATCGGCGCCTTGCCGACGGTCGCAGGCGGCTTCTTGGTCTGCTTCTTGGCGAATTTCTTCAGTATGTCGTTGCCCAGGCGCTGCGCCTTGAAACCCCAGTCGGTCATGACCTTGCGCGTCATGTTGATGGTGGCAGGATCGGTGGCATTCAAGAAGAACATGGCAGCCGTGGTGCCGGGATTGAACGATTTCTTGTTCATCTTGCGCAGCAGGTTGCGCATGTTCATCGAGACGTCGCCGAAATCGATGTCGACCGGGCATGGCGTGAGGCACTTGTGGCAGACCGTGCAATGGTCGGCCACGTCTTCGAATTCTTCCCAATGCTTGATCGAGATGCCGCGCCTGGTCTGCTCTTCATACAGGAAGGCTTCCACCAGCAGCGAAGTGGCCAGGATCTTGTTGCGCGGCGAGTACAGCAGGTTGGCACGCGGCACGTGGGTGGCGCACACCGGCTTGCATTTGCCGCAGCGCAGGCAGTCCTTGACGCTGTTGGCGATGGCGCCGATATCGCTTTGCTGCATGATCAGCGATTCGTGGCCCATCAGGCCGAACGACGGCGTGTAGGCATTGCTCAGGTCGGCTTCGAAACCGGGCAGGTTCAGCAGCTTGCCCTTGTTGAAGCGACCTTCCGGATCGACCCGCAGCTTGTAGCTGCGGAAATCCTTGATTTCGTCTTCGGTCAGGAATTCCAGCTTGGTGATGCCGATGCCGTGCTCGCCCGAAATCACGCCGTCCAGCGAACGCGCCAGGGTCATGATGCGGGCCACCGCGGCGTGCGCATCCTGCAGCATTTCGTAGTGGTCGGAATTGACCGGCAGGTTGGTATGGACGTTGCCGTCGCCGGCGTGCATGTGCAGAGCGACGAACACGCGGCCGCGCAACA
Source organism: Collimonas fungivorans (assembly GCF_028292705.1). GTDB lineage: Bacteria > Pseudomonadota > Gammaproteobacteria > Burkholderiales > Burkholderiaceae_D > Collimonas > Collimonas fungivorans_B. The sequence continues at coordinate 4,873 of NZ_JAQGLV010000053.1, forward strand.
CACGCTTGTGGACCGCGCTGCACTCGTCGAGGATCAGCTTGAACGAAGCGCCGTTGAAAATCTGGCGCAGCAAGGCGCGCACTTCCTGCTTCCAGGACACACGCACGGTGCGGTCCTGCACCACGTCGAACACGGTGGCGCCAGGTTGCTGCAGCAGACGCTGCTCGAACACCAGGTCGAGTTTTTCCAGCCCCAATGCAGCCAGTTCGTCTTTCGCATCCTTGAGCGGCTTGTCCAGGTTGGCCAGCAGGTAAGTCCAGCGCGCCTGCACTTCGACCAGCAGCTGCTCGGCCTGGTGCACGCGGTCTTCCAGGATTTCTGTAGCGGGGATGTCGTCGCCGTCGGCGTCGTCGCCCTTGCCCAGCGGCAGATTTCCCTTGAGCAGGAAATCGCGCAGTTCGTCCACCAGTTGCAGCTTGTTCTTCACCGACAGTTCGATATTGATGCGTTCGATGCCGTCGGTGTATTCGCCCATGCGGTTAAGCGGGATCACCACGTCTTCATTGATCTTGAAGGCGTTGGTATGTTTGGCGATGGCGGCCGTGCGGGCGCGGTCCAGCCAGAATTTCTTGCGCGCTTCCGGGCTGACCGCGATAAAACCTTCGCCGACCCGGTTATTCGCCATGCGCACCACTTCCGATGCCGCTTGCGCTACCGCGTTTTCATCGTCGCCGACGATGTCGCCGAACAGGGCCATCTTCGGCAGCACGCCGCGTTTCGATTTGGTGGTGTAGCCGACCGCGCGCAGGTAACGCTCATCCAGATGCTCCAGGCCGGCCAGGATCGCGCCGCCCTTTTTGGTTTCAGCATCGAGGAAATCCTTGATCTCGACGATCGACGGAATCGCATCGCGCGCCTGGCCGAAGAATTCCAGGCAGACAGTGCGCGTGTGCTTCGGCATCTTGTGCAGGATCCAACGTCCGGAGGTGATCAGCCCGTCGCAGCCTTCTTTCTGGATGCCAGGCAAACCCGCCAGGAATTTGTCGGTGACGTCCTTGCCCAGGCCTTCCTTGCGGAATACGCGGCCGGCGATTTCCAGGACCTCAGTCTTGAACGGCTTTTCGCTTGGGCGGCCTTTTTCAGCCGGATGGCGCCATTCCAGCTGGAAGCGCGCCAGCGGCGTGTCGTGGATCTTGCCCAGGTTGTGGTCAAGACGGGTGACGTCGAGCCAGTCGCCGTTCGGATCGACCATGCGCCAGCTGGCCAGGTTGTCCAGCGCGGTGCCCCACAGCACGGCTTTCTTGCCGCCGGCGTTCATGGCGATATTGCCGCCGACGCAGGAGGCTTCGGCCGAAGTAGGATCGACCGCGAACACGAAACCGGCTTTTTCAGCGGCGTCCGAGACGCGTTTGGTGACCACGCCTGCGCCCGAATAAATCGTGGCGTATTCTTTATCGAGCCCCGGCAGCACAGCCATTTCGACTGCGCCCAGATGCTCCAGTTTTTCGGTGTTGATGACCGCCGACAACGGCGTCAGCGGAATCGCGCCGCCGGTGTAGCCGGTGCCGCCGCCGCGCGGGATGATGGTCAGGCCGAGTTCGATGCAGCCCTTGACCAGGCCGGCCATTTCATCTTCGCTGTCAGGCGTGAGCACCACGAACGGATATTCGACGCGCCAGTCGGTGGCGTCGGTCACATGCGAGACGCGCGACAGGCCGTCGAACTTGATGTTGTCCTTGGCGGTGTAGCGGCCCAGGATCTTGTTGGTGCGCTTGCGCAGGTCGTAGGTCTGGCGGAATTCGTCGGAGAAGGCGGCAATCGCCTTGCGCGCCGCGGCCAGCAGCGCTTCGACATTTTCGCTGCGCTTTTTCGCTTCTTCATCGCTGGCGGCATCGCGGCTGACATCGCCCTCGTCGGTGACGATACGGCGTTTGTCGACTTCGCTGAGCCGATGATGCAATGCATCAATCAGAGCCTGGCGGCGCTTTGGATTGTCCAGCATGTCATCTTGCAAATACGGATTGCGCCGCACTACCCAGATATCGCCCAGCACTTCGTACAGCATCCTGGCGGAACGGCCGGTCTGGCGTTTGCTGCGCAGTTCGTCGAGCAGGCGCCAGGAAGCTTCGCCAAGCAGGCGGATCACGATCTCGCGGTCTGAAAACGAGGTGTAGTTATAGGGAATTTCGCGCAAGCGCGTGGGAGTGGCGCCATGTGGCGCGTCTGACAATAATGCCTGGATTTTGACTGGGGCGTTCATTGGTCTATGAAAGTGGACTACTGCGTTGACTGCTGCTACTGAACCCGCATTTTAGCTTATCGCGCTACTTCACGAAGGCAAGATGCCGATTTGTGCAGTGCAAGG
>NZ_JAQGLV010000068.1 GCF_028292705.1 Collimonas fungivorans
TGGTGTTGTGGCAACGTTTTGTGAAATTGCATTCGAAGCTGCAAATCGCGCTGCGTGAAACGATGGAGCAACAGCCCGACGAAAATCACTGAAGTAGGCGAACCGAGGCTTTGTTTTCCGAATTTGCCTTCTCGTTTGGTTAAAATAGCGTCTTTACTTCTTTTTCAAGACAAAGCCATGACTGCCATGACCCAGGACGAACTCAAACAAGCTGTTGCCCGTGAAGCAATCAAATACGTGGTGGATGGCCAGATTGTCGGCGTCGGCACTGGCTCAACCGCCAATTTTTTCATTGATGAGCTGGCCAAGATCAAGCACCGCATCAAGGGCGCGGTGGCTTCGTCGGAAGCGACCGCGGCCCGGCTGCGCGCGCACGATATCGAAGTGTACGACCTGAACCAGGTCGCGACCATGCCGGTCTATATCGACGGCGCCGACGAGATCACTGAGCAGGGCGCCATGATCAAGGGCGGCGGTGCGGCCTTGACGCGCGAAAAGATCGTCGCCTCGGTGGCTGAAAAATTCATCTGTATCGCCGACGGCTCCAAGCTGGTCAAGGTGCTTGGCAAGTTTCCGCTGCCGATAGAAGTGATCCCGATGGCGCAGGCGGTGGTGGCGCGCAAGCTGATCAAGCTGGGCGGCGAACCGCGTTTGCGTTTCAAGGACGGCAAGCCGCTGATTACCGACAACGGCTGCGTGATCATCGACATGGTCGACCTGAAAATCACCGATCCGATCGAGCTGGAACGGCAAATCAACCAGATCACCGGGGTGGTGACAGTCGGTTTGTTTGCCCAGCAAGGAGCGGATGTCTGTTTGCTGGGAACTCCGGATGGCGTGAAGACGCTAAAGTTCTGATAAGGACTGCAGTCGCACGGAATTGAAAAGGGCCCGATTTCGGGTCTTTTTTTTTGCGCCGAAAGCCAGAGTGGCAGTTCCCATCGGCAATTCGGCCGGCGTATGCGATGCGCATAAACTGTTGCAATGCCAAAACTAAAATAATTGTCACAAATGACATTTTCCTGCGGCCGCTATATCCGGTAGCCCAATCGGAATGGCAAATCCATGTCGATTACTTGATACAGGTCAGCACGGTCGTCGCTTATTCCAGAGAATGCGGCGATTCCGTTTATTGCTCATGTACTAGTTCAAATAACGTATATGTCTAGTCATAAATGTCATAAACGGCTGCCAAAAAACAACAAGTATGGTCAACTTCACCTAAATTTTTCTTTTATTTTAAAGAAGGCTGTAAATATCAATGCAATTTTCTTATGGATAGGTAATATCTAGGCCGTTCCACTTGTAACAATTAGTAACGCTGCTAAAAACGTTGCCAAAATACTCAAGCTGGACACCGGGATAAGATTATTTACATACCAATAAAGGGTAGAAATGAAAAAGACCGTATTCGCACTAGCCGCCCTCGGCCTGATCGGCGCCAATGCACAAGCACAAACCAACGTCACCATCTATGGCGTGATCGACGCTGGCCTTACTTACACCAGTAAAGTCGGTCCAAAGAACGACAGCCGCATCAGCCTGGATTCCGGCGATATGGCGACTTCCCGTATCGGCTTCCGCGGAACGGAAGACCTGGGCGGCGGCTTGAAAGCCATTTTCCAGCTGGAAAACGGTTTCAATGCAGACGACGGTTCGCTCGCTACCGCCAGCACACTGTTTGACCGTAAAGCGGTAGTCGGCCTGTCCGGCAGTTTCGGTACCGTCACCCTCGGCCGTCAGACCGATTACCTGGATGACATCGGCAGCAAATACACTTCGGTGCAGACATTCGGCAGCAACGGCATCAAAGCCGGCCATTTCAATAACCTGGACCGTGTCGGCGGCGTCCGCGCCAATAACTCGATCCGCTATGACAGCGCCAACCTGAGCGGCTTCACCGGCAGCCTGTTCTATGGTTTCGGCGAAGTTGCCGGCCAGACTTCGGCAGGCCAGTCATTCGGCCTGGCAGGTAACTATGCGAATGGCCCGTTCGGCATCGGCCTCGGTTACTTCCAGACCAAGCTGGCTGCCGATGCGCTGCCTAGCAAGGCTGGCGACACCGACCTGAAAACCTTCACCCTCGGCGCCAGCTACCAGGCTGGTCCGGCCAAGATCTACGGCGCATGGTCGCAAACCAAGCGTCCATTGGCTGCCGCGCTGGCGGCGACCGGCCTGGTCAACATCACTACCGCGACCAAAGCCAACATTTTCGACCTGGGCGTCGATTATTCGCTGACCGGCAACCTGCATCTGCTGGCCAGCGTGATCTATGATCGCGCCGATCTCAGCCGCAGGACAGCAGGTTCGACCAAGGGCAAGACTACCCAGCTGAACCTCGGCGTGGATTACTACCTGTCGAAGCGCACTGACCTGTACGCTCTGTACACCAACCAGCGCGCTAACGACGTCAACAACCCAGGTGTGATCAACGCTGCATACAGCAACGCACCGGCGGACGACACCAGCCAGAACGTATTGCGCGTGGGCCTGCGCCACAAGTTCTGATTGTTGTAGCTAACTAGCGGCAACAGGCAGTATGGGCGGGGAAGCGAATATGCTTCCCCGCCATTTTTTTATCAGGCCAGCCAACGCAACACCAGCATATTGATCAAGGCGCCGCCGACGATCAGCCAACCGAACAACACCGCCGCAAATACCAGCGGTTTGACTCCTGCAGTGCGCAGCGAGGAAAAATGGGTGGATATGCCCAGCGCCGCCATCGCCATGGCCAGCAACACATTGTCTGCATCGTTGACATGCGACACCAGCGCACTCGGCAGCAGGTGCAGCGAATTGAACGCCACGATCGCCACAAAACCGAACGCGAACCAGGGAATCGCCAGGCGGCCTTTTGCGCTGCTGCCTGCTTTCTTGGCGGCGCAGCTTTTCTTCGAGATGTAAGCCGACAGCAGCATCAGGAACGGCGCCAGCATCATCACCCTCACCATCTTGGTAATCACCGCCGTATTGGCCGCATCGGGGCTGATGGCGCGGGCCGCGGCCACCACCTGGGCCACTTCGTGCACGGTGGAGCCGGTAAAGATGCCATAGGCTTGCGGCGAGGCCGCCAGGAACTGCCAGTGCAGGTTCAGCTGGTACAGCAGCGGATAGAGAAAGATCGCCAGCGATCCGAACACTACGACGGTAGCCACCGCTACCGTCACCTGCGCCGGCCGTGCCCGCAGCACCGGCTCGGTAGCCATCACGGCGGCCGCGCCGCAGATCGAGCTGCCGGCGCCGATCAGCATGGCGGTTTCGCGATCCAGCTTGAATACGCGGGTGCCAAGCAGCAGCGCCATGCCGAAGGTAGAGCACAGGACCAAGGCGTCGATCAGCACGCCGCTCAACCCGACGTGGCCGATATCCTGGAACGTCAGCCGGAAACCGTAGAGGATGATGCCCAGCCGCAGCAGGTTTTGCTTGGAAAAATTGACGCCGGCGGCGCAGGAGGGGGCAATCCGCTGGTAACCAAGGTTACCGGCCAGCATGCCGAGCACGATGGCCAGGGTCAATGCGCTGAAGCCGTGCGCCTGCAGCCAGTCTATCCTGGCGGCGGCGATTGCGGCTGCCGCAATCAGGGCGCTCAGGGCCAGTCCGGCCAGCAGCGGGGGAGGCGTTTTTGCGGGGCGGGATGTTGTTGTCAGCGTCGAGGTGTTCACTAGGACTTCCAATTCAGATGCGGCCATGCCGCCATGGAAGTCACTATAGCTATTTGATATCTAAAAGAAAAACAGATTAATTTTGTATGATCTACCTATTATGCAGGTAGATTGATCTTGATAAACGCTTCAGACAAAGGCCAACATGCGTCTCACCATCAGGCAATTGCAGATTTTCCTGGCGATAGCCCATTCCGGCAGCACGACAGCGGCGGCGGAACAGATCGCCTTGTCGCAGTCGGCTGCCAGCGCCGCCCTGAACGAGCTGGAAAACCTGCTCGACTGCCGCTTGTTCGACCGCGTCGGCAAGCGCCTGATCCTCAATGACAACGGTCGCCTGCTGCTGCCGCAGGCGGGCCAGGTGGTAGATGCCGCCAAGACCATAGAACAGCAGTTCCTGACGCCAGGCATGGCGCAGGGCGGCGGCCTGCAGATCGGTTCCAGCACTACCATTGGCAGTTATCTGCTGCCTGCGCTGATTGCTGCTTACCGACAGCAGCACAGCGAGCTGCAAGTGCGGGTGACGATCGCCAATACCGCCGACATCGTCGCCGCCGTGGTCAATTTCGAAGTCGACGTCGGCCTTATCGAAGGCCCGAGCCATGCCGCCGACCTGCAGGTAGAACCGTGGATGGTCGACGAGCTGCTGGTGGTCGCTTCGCCGCAGCATCCTCTGGCCGGCGGCGACCAGAAAGTCGGCCTGGGGCAACTGCGCCAGGCCGAATGGCTGTTGCGCGAGCCAGGCTCGGGCACGCGCGAAGCCGTCGAGCAAGCCTTGCTGCCGCATCTGCACCATTTGCGGCAAAGCTATGAATTCGGCAACTCGGAAGCGATCAAGCACGCAACCGCAGCCGGCCTCGGCATCAGCTGCCTGTCGCATGCGGTGGTGGCCGATTTCTTGCAAAGTGGACGGCTGGTGGAGCTGAAAACATCGCTGCCGAGATTGCACCGGCACTTCTACCTGGTCCACAGTAAGCACAAGATACTGTCGCTGCGGCTGATGCAGTTCCTGGCGTATTGCCGCAGCTGGTCCTGAATATCCGGCGTTTCCACCTGTTGTATGTGGCTGTCTTGTCAATGCTGATATCAAAATGGGTATCGGTTGCGATAAAAAAGTGATTAGTAAGACCAGCCAAGTGTTTTTACACTGGCTTCGGTATTTATTCTCTTGAGATTGGCGGCGAAAAGCCCGTCGCACGATTTTCTTCTTCACTATATCGATACCTGAAACCGTATCGAAACTACGAAAAAATTCATTTGTTTGATATCAATGATGTTCGTAAGATAGTGAGGAATTTCATCAGGAAAGGTCTATATTTACTGTTACCCGGCAACGGACCACGCAGTCAATGCAGGTGCATCACAATGTTCTGGCGCAAGATCAAAATAACTAAAGGAGACAAGCTGTGAAAATGATTAAAACGACGATTGTTGGATTGCTGATTGGCGTATTCGGCCTGGTGTCCCAGGCTGGCGCGCAAGAGAAGGGCCCGATCGGCATTTCGATGCCTACCAAATCTTCCGCACGCTGGATCGCCGATGGCGACAATATGGTCAAGGTATTCAAGGAAAAAGGCTACAAGACCGACCTGCAATATGCTGAAGACGACATCCCGAACCAGCTGGCGCAGATCGAGAACATGGTGACCAAGGGCGTCAAGGTCCTGGTGATCGCCGCGATTGACGGCACTACCTTATCCAATGCCTTGCAAAAAGCCGCCGACAAGGGCATCAAGGTCATCGCCTATGACCGCCTGATCCGCGGCTCCAAGAACGTCGACTACTACGCCACTTTCGATAATTTCCAGGTCGGCGTGCTGCAAGCCGGCTATATCGAAAAAACACTTGGCCTGAAAGAGGGCAAGGGCCCGTTCAATATCGAACTGTTCGGCGGTTCGGCTGACGACAACAACGCCTTCTTCTTCTACAACGGCGCGATGTCTGTGCTGCAGCCGTATATCGATAAAGGCAAGCTGGTGGTGCGCAGCAAGCAGACCGGCATGGACAAGGTTTCGACCTTGCGCTGGGACGGCGCGGTAGCCCAGGCGCGCATGGATAACCTGCTCAGCGCCTACTACGGCAACGCCCACGTGGATGCAGTGCTGTCGCCGTACGACGGCATCAGCATCGGCATCCTGTCATCGCTCAAAGGCGTAGGCTACGGCACGCCGAAGCAGCCGATGCCGATAGTGACCGGCCAGGACGCCGAAGTCCCTTCGGTGAAATCGATCGTGCGCGGCGAGCAGCGCCAGACCGTGTTCAAGGACACGCGCGAACTGGCCAAGGTGACAGTCGGCATGGTGGACGCCATGCTGAGCGGCAAAGCGCCTGCCATCAATGATACCAAGACGTATAACAATGGCGTCAAGATCGTGCCTTCCTACCTGTTGAAGCCAGTCAGCGTCGATGCCTCCAACTGGAAGCAAGTGCTGGTCGGCAGCGGTTATTACACCGAAGCCCAGATCAAATAAGTGGCGACTGCGGCGTAGCAATAGGGAGCCGATCTTTAACGATCTGTAGCGACAAGAGTCTTGTTTGGCCGGACCTTGCAATCCGCAGAAGCGTGTTGCAAGGTCCCGGAGTCAGGCGCTGGCGAAGGTTTGAGATAAGGGCGTGTTAGGAAATAAGTTGAACATTTGTGCTGGCCGTAGCCGGCGCGCTGCTGCGTTAGCCGCCGCTTGCAGTGCTCGCACTGCGGCGCGTCATCTGCCTTGCTTCGCATCCGGCTACGACCGCCCAAATATCCAACTTATTCCCTAACAGGCCCTAAGCGAGGTAACAACAGATGGAAACCATCCTGGAAATGCGCGGGATCGGGAAGACATTCCCGGGAGTCAAAGCATTGGACAATGTCAACCTGGCAGTCCGTAACGGCGAGATCCACGCCGTGGTCGGTGAAAACGGCGCCGGAAAATCCACCTTGATGAAAGTATTGAGCGGCGTCTATCCGCACGGTTCCTATACCGGCGAGATCCGCTTCGAGGGGCTGGCGCGGCAGTTCGACGGCATCGCCGACAGTGAAAAGATCGGCATCATCATCATCCACCAGGAATTGGCGCTGGTGCCGCTGCTGTCGATTACAGAGAATATTTTCCTCGGCAACGAACAGGCCACAAACGGCGTGATCGATTGGGAAGTGTCCTACGCCAAGACCAAGGAACTGCTGACCAAGGTCGGCTTGAAGGAATCGCCCAGCACGCTGATCACCAACCTCGGCGTCGGCAAGCAGCAGCTGATTGAAATCGCCAAGGCGCTGTCGAAGCAGGTCAAGCTGCTGATCCTCGACGAACCGACCGCCAGCCTGAATGAAAGCGACAGCGACGCCTTGCTGGATCTGCTGCTGGAGCTCAAGGCGCAGGGCATATCCTCTATCCTGATTTCCCACAAGCTCAACGAAATTTCCAAGGTCGCCGATTCGATCACGATCCTGCGCGACGGCTCCACGGTCGATACCCTGGATTGCCACAAGGAAGTGATCAGTGAAGACCGCATCATCCAGAACATGGTCGGACGCGAGATGGCTGACCGCTATCCGAAACGCAGCCCGGAAATCGGCGAGACTATATTCGAGGTCAAGCAATGGTCTGTTTACCATCCGATCCATCCTGAGCGGCAGGTGATCAAGGGCGTCGATTTTAATGTCAGGAAGGGCGAGATCGTCGGTATCGCCGGCTTGATGGGCGCCGGCCGCACCGAACTGGCGATGAGCATCTTCGGCCGCGCCTACGGCCAGCGCATCAGTGGCAAGGTGTTTTTGCGCGGCAAGGAAATCGACGTCAGCAACGTGCAAAAAGCCATCGACAACGGCATCGCCTATGTCACCGAGGACAGGAAGGGCTACGGCCTGATACTGGACCAGGACATCAAGAAGAACATCACGCTAGCCAATCTGAACGGCATTGCGGACAACAGCGTAATCGACGAAGGGCGCGAATATTCGGTGGCGGCGGACTATCGGCGCCAGCTGAAGATACGCTGCTCGAACGTGTTCCAGAAAGTGCTGAACCTGTCCGGCGGCAACCAGCAGAAAGTGGTGCTCAGCAAATGGCTGTTTTCCAACCCCGATGTGCTGATCCTGGACGAACCGACGCGCGGCATCGACGTCGGCGCCAAGTACGAGATCTACACCATCATCGACCAGCTGGCCCGCGAAGGCAAATGCATCATCATGATTTCATCGGAAATGCCGGAACTGCTGGGCATGTGCGACCGGATCTATGTCATGAACGAGGGAAAATTTGTCGGCGAAATGGCGGCGGCGGAAGCATCCCAGGAAAAAATCATGCGCGCTATTGTGAGAAACGAGTGCGTAAAGTGAAGAACGGAGACAACTGAAATGAACCACGATATTGTAGCGCCGGCAGCCAGCGAAAACCGGCCCCAGCCCGCAGCCGAAAAGAAGGAATACATCGGCTTCCTGAAGAACAATATGCGCGAGTACGGCATGCTGATGTCGCTGATCGCGATCATGGCGTTTTTCCAGTACATGACCAACGGCACCCTGATGCAGCCGCTGAACCTGACCAACCTGGTGCTGCAGAACAGCTATATCGTCATCATGGCGCTGGGCATGCTGATGGTCATCGTGGCCGGCCATATCGACTTGTCGGTGGGCTCGGTAGTCGGATTCATCGGTGCGCTGGCGGCGGTGCTGATCGTCAACCTGCACATGAATTTCGTACTGGCCAGCATCCTCTGCATCCTGGCCGGCGCCGTGATCGGCGCGGCCCAAGGATATTGGGTAGCATTTTTCAAGATACCGTCGTTCATCGTCACCCTGGCCGGCATGCTGGTGTTCAAGGGATTGACGCTGGCGCTGCTGCAGGGGCAATCGATAGGGCCGTTCCCCGACGATTTCCAGATGCTGAGTTCGGGCTTCATCCCGGATCTCTTCAGCGCCGCCGATTTGCGCATCACTTCCCTGCTGGTGGGCGTGGCGGTCGCCGCCATCATGATCTTTGTCAAGGTCCGCGCCCGCACCAAGCAGACCAAGCACGGCATGGAAGACGAACCTTATGTGTTCTTCATCTTGAAGAACGCGGTGTTTGCCGCCGTCATCATCTTTTTCAGCTACCTGCTGGCGTCCTATAAAGGCATGCCGAATGTGCTGATCATCATGTTCCTGCTGATGGTGGTGTATACCTTCGTCGCCAACCGCACCACGATCGGGCGCCGCATCTATGCGGTCGGCGGCAACGAGAAGGCCGCCAAGCTGTCCGGCATCAAGACTTCGCGCGTATCGTTTTACACCTTTATCAACATGGGCATGCTGGCTGCGCTGGCGGGGCTGATTTTCGCGGCCCGCCTCAATACCGCCACGCCCAAGGCCGGCACCGGCTTCGAGCTGGATGTGATCGCGGCCTGCTTCATCGGCGGCGCGTCGGCTTCCGGCGGCGTCGGCAAGGTCATGGGAGCGGTGATCGGTGCTTTCGTGATGGGCGTGATGAACAACGGCATGTCGATCATGGGCATCGGCATCGATTATCAGCAGGTGATCAAGGGGCTGGTATTGCTGGCCGCGGTATTTGTCGACGTCTACAACAAGAACAAATAGCAAGGCGGCCGCGGCTTATTAATCATTGTTCACCGCGGCCGGCGATTTTCCATATTTCAATTTTAAAGCTGGCGTCCGTCTCGATGCGGACGGATGCCGCCCTGACAATTTCAAGAGGAAGCCAAAGATGACTGTCGATAAAAAGCGTCCGCTGCGCTCGGCCGAATGGTTCGGCAGCAATGACAAGAACGGCATGATGTACCGCAGCTGGATGAAGAACCAGGGAATTCCCGACCACGAGTTCCAGGGCAAGCCCATCATCGGCATCTGCAATACCTGGTCGGAGCTGACGCCGTGCAACGCCCATTTCCGCAAGATCGCGGAACACGTCAAGCGTGGCATTTCGGAAGCGGGCGGATTTCCGGTGGAGTTCCCTGTATTTTCCAACGGCGAATCGAACCTGCGGCCGACCGCCATGCTGACCCGCAACCTGGCCAGCATGGACGTGGAAGAATCGATACGCGGCAATCCGATGGATGCGGTAGTGCTGCTGGTGGGCTGCGACAAGACCACGCCGGCCTTGCTGATGGGCGCCGCCAGCTGCGATATCCCGGCGATCGTGGTGACCGGCGGCCCGATGTTGAACGGCAAGCACGAAGGCAAGGACCTGGGTTCCGGCACCGCCGTCTGGCAGCTGAGCGAAGCAGTAAAGGGCGGCGAGATCAGCATGCACCAGTTCCTGGCGGCCGAAGCCGGCATGTCGCGCTCGGCCGGCACCTGCAACACCATGGGCACGGCTTCCACCATGGCTTGCATGGCCGAGGCACTGGGCACATCGCTGCCGCACAATGCGGCGATTCCGGCAGTCGATGCGCGCCGATACGTGCTGGCGCACATGTCGGGCATGCGGATTGTCGACATGGTGTGGGAAGACTTGCGCTTGTCGAAGATACTGACCCGCGAAGCGTTTGAAAACGCGATCCGGGTCAATGCCGCGATCGGCGGCTCGACCAACGCCGTGATCCATCTGAAGGCGATCGCCGCCCGCATCGGCGTGCCGCTGGAACTCGAAGACTGGACCCGCATCGGCCGCGGCACGCCGACCCTGGTTGACCTGCAGCCATCCGGCCGCTTCCTGATGGAAGAGTTTTATTACGCCGGCGGTTTGCCCGGCGTATTGCGCCGCCTGGGCGAAGCGGGACTGCTGCCGCACAAGGATGCCTTGACGGTGAACGGCAAATCGCTGTGGGAAAACAACCAGGATGCGCCTATCTACAACGACGAGGTGATCCGCGTTATCGACAAGCCGTTGATCGCCGACGGCGGCATCTGCATCCTGCGCGGCAACCTGGCGCCGCGCGGCGCGGTGCTCAAGCCGTCCGCCGCCACGCCGGAACTGATGCAGCATCGCGGCAAGGCGGTGGTGTTCGAAGATTTCGCGCATTACAAGGCGCGCATCAACGATCCCGAACTGGAAGTCGACGCCAGCTCAGTGCTGGTGATGAAGAATTGCGGTCCCAAGGGGTATCCCGGCATGGCCGAGGTCGGCAACATGGGCTTGCCGCCGAAACTGCTGGCGCAGGGCATCAAGGACATGGTGCGGATTTCGGATGCCCGCATGAGCGGCACCGCCTACGGCACGGTGGTGCTGCACGTGGCGCCGGAAGCGGCCGCCGGCGGGCCATTGGGGATCGTGCAGGACGGCGACTGGATAGAGCTGGATTGCGCGGGCGGACGTTTGCACCTGGATATCAGTGATGCCGAAATGGCGCAGCGCCAGGTGGCAAGGGAGGCGGTGAACGCCGCAGTGGTGACGGCGCAGAGCGGTTACCAGCGCCTGTACATAGACCGGGTATTGCAAGCCGACGAAGGCTGCGATTTCGATTTCCTGGTCGGCTGCCGCGGCTCGGCCGTACCCAAGCACTCCCACTAAGCGCAGTTCAGTAACCGGAGAAACACATGTTGTTGATTCAATTCAAGCAGGCCGACGGCCAGCGCCGGATCGGCGTACTGGAAGACGACGGCCGCAAAATCCATGTGGTGGAAGGTTTTGCCTCGACTTACGCGCTGGCGCAAGCAGCGATTGCCGGCAGCCGGCCGTTGCAAGAGCTTGCCGCTGCCGCACTGGGCAGCACCGTGCTGGATTACGCCGAGGTGGCGCAAGCCGGGCGCCTGCTGCCGCCGCTGGATCACGGCGACAGCGCCCATTGCTACGTCACCGGCACCGGCCTGACCCACCTGGGCAGCGCCGACGGCCGCGACGCCATGCACAAGAAAATCAGCGATGTCGACAGCCTGACCGACAGCATGAAGATGTTCCGCATGGGCCTGGAAGGCGGCAAGCCGCAGCCGGGACAGGTGGGCGTGCAGCCGGAATGGTTCTACAAGGGCGACGGCAGCATCGTCCGCGCCGGCGAACAGGCGCTGACGATGCCGCATTTTGCGCTGGATGGCGGCGAAGAACCCGAGATCGCCGCGCTATATGTGATTGGGCCGGACGGCACGCCATGCCGGCTCGGTTTTGCGATCGGCAATGAATTTTCCGACCATGTCACCGAGCGCCAGAATTACCTGTACCTGGCGCATTCCAAGCTGCGGGTCTGCGCGGTCGGCCCGGCCTTGCTGCTGGGAGATTTGCCGCCGCACGTGGAAGGCATGTCGCGCATCCGCGACATCAGCGGCCGGGTCCGCTGGGAAAAACCGTTTGTCAGCGGCGAAGAGAACATGTCGCACACCGTGGCCAACCTGGAGCACCACCATTTCAAATATCCGCTGTTCCGGCGTCCGGGCGATGTGCACATCCATTTCTTCGGCACCGCCACCCTGAGCTGTTCGGATGGCATCCAGGTGGCGCCGGGAGAAACATTCGAGATCGACGTCGCTGCCTTCGGGCCGCCGCTGCGCAACCGGCTGGCGGTTGAGACCTTGCCAGCGCCGCGCGTCCGTCAGTTGTAGACTATTCGCTGCATGATGGGATCAGGTATCTCGGAGCCGCAGTCTTTCAATTTTAGGAAAAGCATGGACCTCAGTATGAACATTACCGGCGAATCCCTGATCGGCGCCTCCCGTATCAAAGGCGGGGGCGCTGCCTTTTTTGCTTTCAATCCCGCCACCGCAAGCGATATCGAACCGGCATTCCATACCGCCGGCAAGGTCGAAATCGACTGCGCCTGCGACCTTGCGCGCATCGCTTTCGATCCGTACCGTGCTACCGATCCGGAAACCCGCGCGCGTTTCCTGGAAAGCATCGCGGCAAATATCCTGGCGCTCGGCGACCAGCTGATAGAACGTGCGATGAGCGAAAGCGGCTTGCCGCGCGCCCGGCTGGAAGGCGAACGCGGCCGCACCATGGGCCAGCTCAAACTGTTTGCCGAAGTGCTGCGCGAAGGTTCCTGGCAGGATGCGCGCATCGACCCGGCGCTGCCGGAGCGCCAGCCTTTGCCGCGCGTCGACCTGCGTCTGCGCATGATTGCGCTGGGGCCGGTGGCGGTGTTCGGCGCCAGCAATTTTCCGCTGGCGTTTTCAGTCGCCGGCGGCGATACCGCGGCAGCGCTGGCGGCAGGTTGCCCGGTGGTGGTCAAAGCCCATCCGGCCCATCCCGGCACTTCGGAACTGGTTGGCCGCGCGATTCAGCAAGCAGTGGCCGCGGCGGGTTTGCCGGAAGGCGTGTTTTCCCTGTTGACCGGCGTCGGCAACGAGCTTGGCGCCGCACTGGTCAAGCATCCGGCGATCCAGGCTGTCGGCTTTACCGGCTCGCGCCAGGGCGGGCTGGCCCTGATGGCGGCGGCTGCCGCACGGCCGCAACCGATTCCGGTATATGCCGAAATGAGCAGCATCAATCCGGTGTTCCTGCTGCCGCAGGCGCTGGCCGGCAAGGCTGAAGCACTGGCTACGGCGTTTGTCGATTCGCTGGTGCTGGGCGTCGGCCAGTTCTGCACCAATCCTGGTTTGGTGCTGGCATTGCAAGGACCGGATCTTGAGCGCTTCAGCGCTGCGGCGGCTGAACAGCTGGCGCAGCGCAATGCCGCCACCATGCTGACAACCGGCATCCATCGCGCATATCAAAACGGCGTCGGCCGTCTTGCCGCCAATTCCCGGGTGCGCCAGCTGAGCCAGGGCGTCGCCAGCGATGCAGCCGGCAGCGGCGTGCCGGCGTTGTTCAGCACCAGCGCCCAGGATTTCCTGGCCGATCCGCATTTGTCGGAAGAGATATTCGGACCTGCGTCATTGCTGGTCGCCTGCCGCGACATGGGCGAGATGTTTGCCGTAGCGGAGCAGCTGGAAGGGCAGTTGACCGCGACGCTGCAGATGACGGACGGCGACCATGAAACGGTACGCGGATTGCTGCCTATCCTGGAGCGCAAGGTTGGCCGGATCCTGGCGAATGGTTTTCCGACCGGGGTCGAGGTATCGTATTCCATGGTCCATGGCGGACCGTTCCCGGCGACGTCGGATAGCCGCGCCACCTCGGTCGGCACGGCAGCCATCCAGCGCTTCCTGCGCCCGGTTTCCTATCAGAATCTGCCGCAAGACCTGTTGCCCGCAGCCGTCCAGGACAGCAATCCGCTGGCGATCTGGCAGCGCATCAACGGTCAATTGAAAAAATAAGCTGAACTCATCGGCATCACACCGGAATAACACAGGAGTTGACATGTCCGCAGTAAAAGATACGCAGCTGGCGCATTTCCCCAGCCTGAAAGGCAAGAATGTATTCGTCACCGGCGGCGGCAGCGGCATCGGCGCGGCGATTGTCGGCGCGTTCGCCGAGCAGGGCGCACGCGTGGCGTTCGTCGATATCGAGACCGCCGCCAGCGAAGCTTTATGCGAGCAGCTGGCAGCGGCGGGCCTGCCCAGGCCGCTGTTTCGCCATTGCGATATCCGCGACATCGCGGCATTGCAGTCGACCATCGAAGGATTGGCGCAAGAACTGGGCGATTTCGATGTGCTGGTCAACAATGCGGCCAACGACCAGCGCCACCAGTGGGAAGAAGTGACCGTCGACTACTGGAACGACCGCATCGCCATCAACCAGCGCCCGATGTTCTTTACCTGCCAAGCGGTGGCGCCCGGCATGCGCAAGAAGGGCGGCGGCTCCATCATCAACCTCAGCTCGATCAGCTGGCATCTGTCGAACGGCGGTTATCCGGTGTACACCACGGCCAAGGCGGCGGTAGTCGGCCTGACCCGCGGCCTGGCGCGCGACCTCGGGCCGCACAATATCCGCGTCAATACCGTGTCGCCGGGCTGGGTGATGACTGAAAGGCAGATCGCTTTGTGGCTGGACGCCGCGGGCGAGGAAGACATCAAGCGCAACCAGTGCCTGCCGGGGAAACTGCAGCCTTGGCACCTGGCGCGCATGGTGCTGTTCCTGGCTGCGGATGACAGTGCGATGTGCACCGCGCAGGAATTCATCGTCGACGCCGGCTGGGCTTGAACGTTTAGTAAATCTGCGTCGCCACGTCGCGAATAGTCTGCTGCAGGATCTTGGCGCCCGGCGACAGGATCTGCAGGCGGCGCGTGATGATGCCGAAACCATCCATCTTGCACGGCAGCTCGATCGGCAGTATCGCCAGCACGTTGACCTGGGCGTAAAAGCGCGCCACTTCGGCCGGCATCACATGCAGGAAATCGGTCTGCTGCAGCAGGCTGCTGATGACCAGGATCGCGGTGGTGTCGACCACATTCGCCGGCGGCGCCAGGCCATCCTTGTGGAACATCATGTCGACCCGGTGCCGCAGGATGCTGCCCTTGGGCGGCAGGATCCAGCCGGCGTCGGCGATATCCTTCAATTGCAGGTTGGTGACATGGCGCAGCGGATGGTCGACCCGCGCCACCGCGCATACCGGCTCGTCCGACAGCTCTTCGTATTCGAGGTTGCGGTTGTCTTCCTGGTCCAGGATGCGCGCCACCAGAAAATCGAGCGAGCCGCGCTGCAGCCGCTCCAGCAGGATGTTGCTGCTTTCCACCTCGACCCCGATGCGCAGCATCGGCGCCTGTTGCTTGAGCCGCGCGATTGCCGGCGGCAGCAGCACCATGCCCGGCGACAGGATCGCACCGACATTGACTTGCCCAGACAGCCCGGATTTCAGCGCGGTGATGTCGTCATGCGCGTGCGACAGGCTGGTCAGCGCCATGCGTGAATGGCGGATCATCGCTTCGCCGTAGATGGTCGGCCGCATGCCGCGCGGCAGCCGCTCGAACAGCTGCACATCCAGCATGTCTTCCAGGTCCTTGAGCTGCTTGGAGGCGGCCGGCTGCGTCATGTTGAGCGCTTCCGCCGCGCGATGGATATTGCGCTCCTCGTCCAGCGCGATCAGCAAGAGCAGCTGGCGGGTTTTCAGGCGCGCACGCAGAAACCAGTTGGTGTCGTTGGTAGGCATTGTCGTCTCGCTGGTTGGTTTTTTTATATGCTGCCCGCTCAATCCTTTGATCTTTCCAGTTTGGCGAAGCTCTTAAAATGATACCAAATACAGTATTGATGTAGTGGAAAAATTCATTGGATCGATATCAATCGAATCCTTACTATGAGCCCACATTCACGCCGGTCTGCCGCCATCAAGCCGCAGGCGCAGTCCGGCAGTGGATGAATTCATAATAATTTCAAGGAGACGACCACATGATTCTTTCCAAAACCTTTGCCGCAGCTGGCTTATTCGGTTTGATCGCCGCAGCCTGTAGCCAGGCGCAAGCGCAGACCAATGTCACCATCTACGGACGCATCGATGCCGGCATCGATTTCCAGAGCGGCGTCGCCCTGAAGGATGCCAACGGCAATCCGACCGGCGCCACCGGCAGCAAGTTCGGCACGTCCGGCAACCAGTGGGGCACCAGCATGTTCGGCTTCAAGGGCACAGAAGACCTGGGCGGCGGCCTCGGCGCCTTCTTCCTGCTGGAGTCCGGTTTCAACGCGCCTACCGGGCAGACCAACGGCAGCGCGCTGTTCAACCGCCGTTCCTATGTCGGCCTGAACGGCAGCGCGGGTTCCATCAAGTTCGGCAAGAACCTGTTCATCGTCAACGATGTCTGGTACCTGGATCCGACTGGCCAGCAATTCATCGGCACAGCCAACCTGGTCAAGGGCCGCAACTGGCCGGGCGCCAACAATGTGATCGAATACCAGACCCCGACCTGGAGCGGTTTCAACGCCACCGTGCAAACCAGCCTGGGCGAACAGGCCGGCTCGACCCGCAACGGCCGCAGCGACGGCGTCTCGCTGGTGTACACCAACGCCGGGCTGGAACTGCGCGCCATCTATGACGTGATCCGCGACGTCAACGGCAAGTACAGCGATATCTATGCCGCGTCCAAGGACCTGATCGTGGGCGGCACCTACACCATCGATGCCTTGAAACTGTTCGCCGCTTACGAAAACGTGTCGGCGCCGGACAGTGTTGCCGGCAGCCCCGACAAGATCCAGCATTACTGGATCGGCGCCAACTACGTGCTGACGCCGGCGCTGACCTTGATCGGCGGCGCCTTCCACGCCAAGCTGAACAACGACGGCGGCAGCGGCAACCTGTTCATGCTGGGCGCCAATTACAACCTGTCCAAGCGCACCTTGCTGTACGCCAGCGTCGGCACCGTGCGCAACAAGGGCAATGCCGATTTCTCGGTCGAGATGAGCGGCGACAATCCCCTGGCCGGACATAGCCAGAATGGCGGCTACCTTGGCGTCAGCCATTCTTTCTAAGGCCCGGCTTTGAGGTAAGCTGTCAGTTCCAAGCAACACCACAACGAGGTCGTACAGACCTCGTTGGCATTTCAAGAAGGATGGAGACATGAGCACTGAGACAGCCACCGCCAGCCTGCTGTTTGACGGCAAGCACCTGCTGGGAGAAGGAGTGTTGTGGTGCGACCGCACGCAACGCTTGTTCTGGACCGATATCCTTGGCGCCAGCCTGTGGTGCCACGATCCGGCCGCAGGCACGACCCGCAGCTGGCCGATGCCGGAACGGCTGGCGACCTTTGCCCTGACCGAAGACGACGACCGCCTGCTGCTGGGGCTGGCCTCGCAACTGGCCTGGTTCAGTTTTTCCAATAATGCAGTGACGCCGATTTGCGCGGTCGAGGCTGACATGCCGCATACCCGGCTGAACGACGGCCGCTGCGATCGCTTCGGACGCTTCGTGTTCGGCACCAAGAACGATGCTCCCGGCCTGGCGCGCTGCTGCAGTTTCTACCGGCTCAATGCCGACCTGACGCTGGAGCGCCTGGCGCTGCCGATGGTGGCGATCAGCAACAGCATCTGCTTCAGCCCGGATGGCCACACCATGTATTACTGCGATTCTCCAAGCAAGACGATACGCTGCTGCGACTATGACAGCGTTGCCGGCACTACCAGCAATGATCGCCTGTTCGCCGACCTGCAGCAACAGCCGGGCGAGCCGGATGGTTCTACCGTGGATAGCGAGGGTTACCTGTGGAACGCCCAGTGGGGCGGCCATCGGGTGCTGTGTTTTGCGCCGGACGGCAGCATCGACCGCATGGTCCGGGTGCCGGTGGCGCAGCCCAGCTGCGTGGCGCTGGGCGGAGCAGCGCTGGATACCTTGTATGTGACCAGCGCGCGCGAATCGCTGTCGGACGCCGACTTGCTGGCTGAACCGGCCGCAGGCGGCGTGTTCCAGCTGCGCTTGCCTGGCGTGGGCGGTTTGCCGGAGGGTCGTTTCGGCGGCTGACTTTACAGATAGCTGATGGTCATGACCACCGGACTAAGGGTGGCGCCTGCAGCTGCAGGAGCGACGCGCAGGCCGAGCCGGCTGTTGCCCTGCAAGGCCAGGCGGTAGGCTGTCGCTTCCTCGGTTCCCAGTGTTTTGCCGTCGCGCGTCAGGGTAATAATGGTGGTTGCCGAATCGGCAGAAGTGCCGACGCGCTGGAATGAAACGGCGACAGCGCTGCGTTTGTCGCAGTGAATGTTAATTTGTCCGGCATCGAAACTGCCGGTGCTGCAAGGCGGCTCGACGATGTTGCCGGTGAAATGAATGATGCCGCCATTGGCGCTGGCCATGGCGCCTGAAGCCAGGGACAGCAGGGCGGATGCAGCGGCGAGTTTTAACAGGGCGATGTTCATTGTTACTCCTTTAGATAGTCAAACCCGCAAATACGTTTCCATGTAGAAATGGTACTACATGGAAACTTTAGTTGCCAGTGTTTAACTTGTCTTAATCAGGAGAAACAATAAGTTTTGTCTTGAAAATCCCTTGTCCTAAAAATGCCGCATCCGGAATGTGCGGTCAGGCGGCCAGGATGCGCCCGATCGCCGCGCTGTTGACGGCGATTTTTTCACTGTCCTGGTACAGCAGTTCCACCCGCTGCTGCAGCGGATGCCAGGCTGGCCAGCTCTCGGCCTGGTTGTCGCCGGCGGTTGCTTGCGCGG
>NZ_JAQGLV010000088.1 GCF_028292705.1 Collimonas fungivorans
CCGGCAGCTCGCCTGCCGGTCATGGATCAACGTCCTTCGTACCAGCCCTGGGTACGGTTCACGATGCCGACAATCAGCAGCATGACAGGCACCTCGATCAGCACCCCGACCACAGTGGCAAGCGCGGCGCCGGACTTGAAGCCAAACAGGCTGATCGCGGCGGCCACCGCCAGTTCGAAGAAATTGGAAGCGCCGATCAGCGCAGAAGGACATGCAATGGAATGCTTTTCCCCGACAACCTTATTAAGCCAGTAAGCCAGCGCGGAATTAAAGAAGACCTGTATCAGGATGGGAATCGCCAGTAATGCAATGACCAGCGGCTGTTCGATGATCGCATTGCCCTGGAATGCAAACAGCAGCAACAGGGTCAGCAACAGCGCCGCAACCGACCATGGCTGGATGCGTTCCATCAGCTTGTCGAAACTGGCCTGTCCGCGGCGCAGCAGAGCTTTGCGCCAGAGCTGGGCGATGATCACGGGAACGACAATATATAGAATCACCGAAGTCAGCAGCGTCGCCCACGGCACGGCGATGCTCGATACACCCAGCAAGAGAGCGACCAGCGGCGCAAACGCAAACACCATGATCAGATCGTTCATCGCAACCTGCGACAGCGTGAAGTACGGATCGCCGCCGGTGAGACGGCTCCACACAAACACCATGGCCGTGCACGGCGCGGCCGCCAGCAGGATCAGCCCCGCCACGTATGAATCCAGCTGTTCGGCGGGCAGATACGGCGCAAACCAGTGGCGGATGAACACCCAGGCAAGAAACGCCATCGAGAACGGCTTGACTGCCCAGTTGATGAACAAGGTCACGCCGATGCCGCGTACGTGCCCCTTGACCTGGTTCCAGGCAGAGAAGTCGATCTTGAGCAGCATTGGAATAATCATCACCCAGATCAAGGCGCCGACCGGCAGGTTCACCTTGGCGATTTCCAGCGAGCCTATCGTCTGCACCCCGACTGGGAAAAGCTGCCCAAGCAAAATGCCGGCAACGATGCA
Source organism: Collimonas fungivorans (assembly GCF_028292705.1). GTDB lineage: Bacteria > Pseudomonadota > Gammaproteobacteria > Burkholderiales > Burkholderiaceae_D > Collimonas > Collimonas fungivorans_B. The sequence continues at coordinate 1,005 of NZ_JAQGLV010000088.1, forward strand.
TAACGCCACCCAGACGGTCAGGTAACGTTCAAACAAATTCATGGATACGCCCGCGGGCCGTTTATTGATAACCTCACATTGAACAGACATCAATGTCTTTCACATAAAAAACCGTCATGACGCAGTCCCTTCGGTAACGCCGCAAGCAGGACTGCAAGTGGGCATGCAGGGATTACCCCCGCAACAATTTTCGGTGAGAAATGCCAATAGTTCATTCATGGTGGCGAAGTTGGCGGAGTAGATAACGAAGCGGCCTTCGTTACGCGACGCCACCATATCGGCATGGAACAGTTCCTTCATGTGGAACGACACGGAGGATGGCGAGATGCCCGTAATCTCCCCGATTTTTCCGGCAGGCAGCCCCTCAGGCCCGGCCTGCACCAACGCACGGAAAATCGCCAGGCGGGAATCCTGGGCAAGCGCCGCAAGGGCAGTGACGACTGATTTTGTTTTCATATTTCAATAATAGTTGAAATGTTGAATAAATCAAGGATTTTCTGCCATCCCACAAACAAACGGGCCCCGCCCGTCTGCTTGGCCCTATGCCGGACTAGGATGCAGCAACATGCGTCTCGATATTCTTCATCTGCTCGTCCCAGCCGCCGCTGTTCATGCGGAACGCTTCCTGGCGCCGTTCGGCCGGGATATTGTCAAACCCTGATTCGACCACGCGCAGAAAAGTGCCCTCTTCGACCGCCGTCAGTTCGAACACCACCAGCGTGGCCGGCTCCTGCGAATAGTCGACCGCGGCATCAACCGCATAGGGATGCCAGCGGAAAGAGAGCAAGCTTTCGGGCTCCACACGGTCGATCACCACGTTCCAGGCCAGGTGTTCATAGCCGGGATAAGTAATCTGCCCCTGCACGGCCTGGCCGGCGGCGAAGGTTTTCCCCTTCAGCGCCACGCCGAACCAGTCGCCGAATTCCTCGGCATTCGATAGCGCACGCCATACCCGCGAGCGTGCGGCCTTGAGCACAATTTCTTTTTCAATCCGATCCGTAGATTTGTTTTTATCCATGTGTCACCTCCTGGCTGCATATTAGTCCAAGCTAGGAAAATGCAGCCATAAAGTGAGGTGTATTTTTCAACCAGCGCCGTCTTTTTTTCGGGGCAAAAAAAAACCCGCCTGACCTTGCGGTAGCGGGTTGAATCCAAACCTTAGGAGGTGTTGGAGGAGACAAGTGCAACTATATGGCAGCGCAGCATCGATGTCTGCTTTATTATTTGTATAACAGTTATAGATAAATCACATATCTGCTGCGCTGCATTAAATCGGTCCGCGATCGATCCGCTTGCTGAGGATGATCGAAGTCGATGTGTGGCGTACCCCTTCCATGGCGCCGATCTGGTCCAGCAGGCGATCCAGTTCATCGGTCGACTGGCAGCGCAGGGTCAGCATGTAGTCGATCACGCCGCTCACCGCGCACAGGGTTTCCACCTGCGACATCTGCTGCAGCTGCTGGACCAGTAATGGTGCATTGCGGGAATCAATCGAGATGCCGACGTAAGCACGCACTGCGGGCTGGTACAGCCCCAGGTCGAGCCGCACGCCGTAGCCGGCGATCACGCCCTTCTTTTCCATCGCCGCCAGCCGCGCAATCGCGGTCGTCCTGGCAATGCCGACGCGCTTGGCGACGGTAGCCATGGACAGGCGCGCATCATCCATCAGCAGGGCCAGGATTTTGTGGTCAACTTCGTCGAGTTTCTCTCTCATCGCGACAATCCATCTTCAATATTCGTCAATATGTATCGTTATTATACATTTTGACGACTATTTACACTCTATTATCTGACTTCGCTTGAATTTACAATGGTTGCGGCAGAAAAGACAATATTGATTAAAACACTAACGCGAGCGACGACATGACCACCAAACTGATCCTTCTGGGCGCCGGCAAAATCGGCGACGCCATCCTCAACCTGCTGTCCCATACCGGCGACTATATCCTGACCGTAGCCGACCGCGATCCGCAACGGCTGGAGTATGTGAAGCAGGCGGGCTTCCCCAACGTCACCACGATCCTGGCGGACATCTCGCACGCGCCGACCGTGACCAAGCTGATCAGCGGCCACGATGTCACGCTGTCGGCCTGCCCGTATTTCCTGACGCCGGTCATCGCCGCCGCCGCAAAAGCGGCGAAGTCGCACTATTTCGACCTGACCGAAGATGTCGAAAGCACCCGCTTCGTCAAATCGCTGGCGCTCGATTCGGACACTGCATTCGTGCCGCAATGCGGCCTGGCGCCGGGTTTCATTTCGATCGTGGCGAACGATGTCGCGAGCCGTTTCGAGCAGCTGCATGACGTCAAGATGCGCGTCGGCGCGCTGCCGACCTTCCCTAGCAATGCGCTCAAGTACAACCTGACCTGGAGCACCGACGGCCTGATCAACGAGTACTGCAATCCTTGCGAAGCAATCGTCGACGGCGTGCTGCGCGAAACCTCGCCGCTGGAAGAGCTGGAGCACTTCTCGCTCGACGGCGTCGACTACGAAGCGTTCAACACCTCGGGCGGCCTCGGCACCTTGTGCGAAAGCCTGCGCGACCGTGTGCAGAACCTGGATTACAAGACCGTGCGTTATCCCGGCCATCGCGACATCATCAAGATCCTGGTGCGCGACCTGCAACTGGGCAAGCTGGAACGCCGTCCGATCCTGAAGGAAGTGCTGGAAACCTCGATCCCGATCACCAAGCAGGACGTGGTGCTGACCTTCGTCAGCGTCAGCGGCATGCGCGACGGCCGTCTTGAGCAGGAAACCTATGCCCAGAAGACCTATAGCCAGCACGTCAACGGCCAGTTGCTGTCGGCCATCCAGCTGACTACCGCGGCCGGCATCTGCGCCATGGTTGACCTGGTTGTCACGGGCGTGCTGCCGCAAAGCGGTTTTGTGCGGCAAGAGCAAGTCACGCTGGCCGATTTCCTGGCCAACCGTTTCGGCCAGTTCTACGCCGGCCACGCTCCTGCGCACGGCGGTTTTGCACCGGCCAGCAATACCGATTTCAATAAACTGAAAGCGGTTGCCTAAGCGCACGGCACGAAGTTCTCGGCAAAACGGCCTGTATGTCTCGCAAGAGTCATACAGGCCGTTTGTTTTATCGCTGCCGGATCACGGCAGCGGCGGTGTCGCTAAAACGCTTTGCGTACGCCCGCCGAAAATACATTGTTGACCAGCCCCCCCTTGCCGAACTGCGCATCATAATTGCCGTACCAGCTCCAGTTGCTGGCAAACACGCTGGAGATGCCGATCCCGGCCCAGCCGCTGTTGCGCGCCAGGCCTATGCCCTGCACCGAAAAACCGGCAGCCGGCGCGCCCACGAAAGCCGCGTTGAAATCCAGCTTGCCGTCGTTGAAGCCGTGCTGCCAGGCTGCGTAAGCCTGTACGTTGGTATGTCCGCCCAGCCAGTCGAAGCCGGTGTCGCCGCGCAAGCCAAGTACGCTCGCCGTCTGATGGTAGGTGCTGCTGCCGGCGGTGAGGCCGAAGGGGCTGCCGGTTTCGGTAAACGCGCCGCGCTTGAGGCGGTCGTAACTGATGCCGGCAAACGGCGTCAAGGTCGATATCGCCGACAGCTTGCGCACGTAGCCGGTTTCGGCATAGGCGGAAATCATGCTGTCGGTATGGTTGGCGGACAGGCTGTCGACCTCGCTGCCGAGGATCACGCTGCGATTGATCTTGCTGGTCACACGGGCGATGCCGGCGCGGCCGGAGATGTAGATGCCGTCATGGTTGAGCGCATAACGGCCATACAGGGACAAGCCGGTATCCTGGCTGTTCGAAGCGCCGCCGAAACGGTCGAAACTGGCTTTGCTTTCCGAGTAGGACAGCGCCGCGCCGACAATCGCCTTGTCATCCAGGTGCGTATCGAAACCGAACTGGCCGCCCCAGGTGGAGGTGTCGGCAGATGCATAACCCGACTCGCCCAGCTTGCCGCTGGCGCCGATCACGCTGGCCCACAAGCCCGTCTTGGCGCTGCCCGTAACCGGATTGGCCAGCAGTGACAGGCGGTTTGACAGATCGCGGTTGATTGCTTGCGACTGCTGGAAAGTCAGCGCCTGCGAAGAGGCATAGATCTGTCCCGACAAGCTGTCCAGCACCTGGGCGGCGGCAGCGATATCCGCCGTGCGCTGCAGCGCCGCGGCGCTGTTCAGGAAGGCGCTGTCGCTACTGCTAATGCCGTTGCCGCTGGCGGCCATGGCGTCGGCCGCCTTGAGGCCGGTCTCGACGTTGGCGGCGCTGTTGGTGCGTGTAGGGTCGGCGGCAAACGCTTGCGCTGCAACCGCCTTGACGTCGTTGCGTGCAATGCTCAAGTCAACTTCATTGGCGGTATAAGCCAGCGTCGCGTTCAAGAAGGTGCCCGGGTTGAAAACCGTGCCGTCGTGTTCGAACGACACATCCTGGAACTGGCCCGATACGCCGTTGGCGGCGCTCAGCACCTTGCCTTTGACGCCGACCTGCTGCGCCACGTAGCCGGACGGATCGCTGCTGCCGGCGGGCGTGGTCGCCACCAGGTGCGAATTGCCGAGCGTGGCGCTGCCGCCTACGCTCAGGGTCGAATTGAACTGATTGGCCAGCACCGCGCTGGCCGTGGCCGTGTAGTTGCCGGCAATCGTCATGCCGCTGCCGCTATTGCTGAGACGGCCGTTGTTGGAAACGCTGCCGCCGATGCGGCCGCCATCGCCGGACAGCACGCCGGCGCTGTCGATAGTGACTGCGGAAGCAACCGATCCGGTGACGTTCAGCGTGCCCTTCACGATTTCATTGGCGCCGCTGTACGTGTTATTGCCGGACAGGGTCAGCGTGCCGCTGCCGTCTTTCAGCAGGCCGGCATTGCCGCCAATGTTGTTGGCGAAGGTTGCGCTGACGGAATCGAAACTGGCGACGAAATTGCCGCCCAAGGTCAGCCTGGTGTCGAATAAGGCCGGGCCGCTGGCGGCTTTGCTGGCGTTCAGCAGACCCCAGCCGTAAGTGGCGGTGTCGCCCATGCTGGTTGCGGTCGACAAGATGGTTTGCCGGATCTGGTCGGCATTCATCCAGGGATAGGCTTGCTGCACCAGCGCGGCCGCGCCGGTTACCGCCGGCGCCGCGAACGAGGTGCCGTAGACCCGGCGGCCGGCCGTGGCCGAGATAAAATCGCCGGGCGCCGCTAGGCACCAGTTGGCGGCCTCGCCGCAGCGGTTCGAATAACTGGAAATCACGCCCGGCGTGGTGTCGCTGCTGCTGTATCCCTGGGCGCCGCCGGCGGCATTCACCGCCACCACTGCCAGCCAGCCTTTTTGCAGGTCGGGATACAGCGCCGGCAAGCCCGCCGTCAGGCTGGGATGGGCGCTGCCGTCGTTACCCGCGGCCCAGATGAACAAGCTGCCTTTCGTCACGAAAGGCTGATAGATATTGTAGAAAGTCGGGCCGTTGCCGCCGGGCGTTGCGATCGAACCGAAGGTGTTCGACTGGTTGAAGATACGTGCGCCCTTGTTGAATAAATCCTGGTAAACCGAAGCGTTCAAAGAAACGTTTTCACCGCCGGTGCCGACCGCGGCGCCCAGCATATTGACTGCCGGCGCCACGCCGTAACTGCTGCCGCCTAAAGCTTCCGCCGCTTCGCTGCCGTGGCTGTCGCCGGCGCTGCCGCTGGAATACACAGTCTTGCTGAGGCGTCCGCCAAATTCCGGATCGCTGACGTTGAAATCCGTGTCGACCACCGCCACCGTCACCCCGGCTCCGGTGACGCCGCGCGCATGAGCGGCGCTGGCATTGCTCGGATCGTTGGGGTTGAGCACGGAGGTCGCGCTGCTGGTCGAGACTGGCGGCGCGCTGCCTGACCCGGAAGAGCCGCCGCCACCGCCGCCACACGCAGAGAGCATGGTGATCGCCGCGGCTGACACAACAGTTAAAGGGAAGCGGCTTGCGGGTTCTCGGTTCATAGGTTCATTCGGGGGTTTAACTTGCGGCAAACGTCTGGCGAGGGTTGGTCGTAGTCGTTCTTGCGTCAAATTGCTTGGTCAAAAAAGAGTTTGCACAATACCCCCGGCCGCTGGCCGATACAATGCAAGGCTGCCATTAAATGCTAAAAAAATGAGCAGATATTTGGCGAAATTGATGATCAATAGCAAGTAGTTGTCAACAAATGACGGCAGATGAACAACTAGATATCATTCATGCAATATTCACCGAGGAAGATTCTGAAAAACAAAAAGCCTGCTCAAGAGCAGGCTTTTTTTCTCTCCCAATCACCGTGCCCGTTTATGTAAGAAGCAGCGGCTCGATTTCCGCCAGCGTCACATGGCCCCGAAACTGGCCGCCGCTTTTTACGTCCAGTTGCCGTTCGATTGCATCGGCAAAAATCACGGCCGGATCGGCGCGCAGTTTCTGCAAATGACGCGACAGGAATGGATGCAGATGCACATCCAGCACCTTGTGGTATTCCGCCCAGCGCGCGATCGCAGCGAAATACGCATCGGCCACAGTGCGCTTGGGGCCGCCATCTATCCATTCCCTTTCCGCCAGCAGGCCGTTGAGATAGGCGCATGCCTGTTGCACCCGCGGATTGCCCAGGTTGCGCAGCATCTCTTGCACCGGCGGGTTCTCCGCCATTTCGTAGGCGATCCAGAGCGGCCTGAAAGCCGAGAAAAACTCCGTATTGAGGTAGGCCAGCATGCGGTTGAGCCGGTCGTATTCCGGCGTGCCTTGCGCATAACCAAGCAGGTTGTCGCGGCGCGCCGCCAGGTGCAACAGGATGGCCGAGCTTTCGTTGACGATGTGGCGCTCGGCGGTCAGGTAGGCAGGCGTCAGGTTCAGCGGATTGATGCGCGCGAACGCGGCCGGCCACGGGTGTTCCAGCATTTCTATGCGCGACAGCCGGTACGGTTCGCCCAGCCATTCAAGTGCGATGATGCTGCCCAGTGAGCAGCCCTGCGGCACGCCATAAAACAGTATGGGTTCCATGTTCTTCCTTTGTCTTGATCGGTTCAAAGCGGATGCTGCTGCGCCAATGCAACGGCATGGAGAAGAAGATAGAATCAAAGGCGGTCATAATCCGTCCGCATTCATCCGGTACTCAGAAAAATATGTCGAAGCCAGCCATCCGCATGCTCGCAGTCCTGGAACTGCTGCAAACCCACGACCGCATCTCCGGCGTCGAACTGGCGCGCCGGCTGGAAGTCGACAGCCGCACGCTCAGGCGCTATATAGCCGGGCTGGAGGAACTGGGGATTCCGGTCATGTCGGAACTGGGGCGCCACGGCGGCTATTCGCTGGTGGCGGGTTTCAAGCTGCCGCCCATGATGCTTACCAACGACGAGGCGCTGGCGATGTCGCTGGGCCTGATCGCGGCGGAGAGCATGGGCATGGCCGAGACCGTCTCGGCGGTGGCCAGCGCGCAAGCCAAGCTCGAACGCGTGCTGCCGGCGCAGCTCAAGCAGCGCGTGCGCGCCCTGAGCGAAACCGCCACCATCGATGCAAAAACAGCCATCGCCGGCGCCAGCCAGGAAACGCTGACAGCGATTGCTTCGGCGGCGGAAGCCAGCCAGCGCGTGCGCTTTGCATACCAGTCAAGGCTGGGGGACGCGAGTACGCGCACCTTCGATCCCTACGGCCTGGTGTTCCGCGGCGGCGCCTGGTATGCCAGCGGCATGTGCCAGCTGCGCCGGCAGCTGCGCTCGTTCCGGCTCGACCGCATGCAGCAGGTGGAACTGACTACGGAGCATTTCAAACGGCCGGCGGATTTCGATACCGCGGCCTACCTGACACTCAGCATCGCCACGATGCCGCGCGCCAACGCGGTTGAAGTCTTGCTGCATACCGACTTGCAGACGGCGGCGGCCGAACTGGGACGCAGCATCGGCCTGCTGGAACCGCAGCAAGACAGCGTGCTGCTGCGCACCAGCACCGACAGCATCCCGTGGTTCGCGCGCCAGCTGGCGCGCTTGCCGTTTTCCTTCGAGGTGCGCGAACCGCAGGAACTGCTGACTGCGGTGCACGCCCACGGCGAGCACCTGCTGCAAACCCGGGCCGGCTGACATGCTAAGCGCTTAAGGCAGCTTTCCAGGCCTGCACCTGCCCCAAGAAGCGACCGGCATCCAGCACTTCGATTTGCGCTCCGCGTTGCAGAACAAAGGTAGGAAATCCCTGGCCGCCGACGCGTGCCAGCAGAGCGCGGCTGCCGGCGATATGGGCTTGCGTGGCGGCGCCGTCGAGCTCGGCAAACTTGCTGTCGAACAGCACGGAATCAAGACCGATCTGCAGCGCCAGCGTATGCAGCACTGTCGCATCGGCAACCCGCAAGCCTTGCACATAGTGCGCCGCCTGTATCCGCGCCAGCATGGCCAGTCCCTGTCCTGCAATTGCATCGGCAGCCAGCACCGCGGTAGTCGGCGGTGCGGAATCGAAGATCGCGGTAGTGTCCAGCAGCAGGCCGTTGAAGTAGTCGTCGCCAAACGGCTGGTCGGTCATGGCCGCGATCCGCTGGTCGTGCTGCATCACGTAGTTGCGCAACTGCGCGCTGACCTGCTTGCGGTTGCTGCCGGTCATCATGCCGCCGCCGTGCAGCTCGATGTGCAGCCCTGCGACCTCGCGCGCGGCCTGCAGCAAAGGCGCCGCGCCGTAACACCAGCCGCACAGCGGGTCGTAGATGTAATGCAGCACTGTGCCCTGCGCCGCAGCCGGCGCCGCCGCGGTCGTGCTTTCAACAGCGCCGGGCAGCGCGCAGCTGCTGTCGTCGCAATCGTGGCCGGTTACCATTTCATTTCACCTTTGCTGACCTTGGCGCCCAGTTCCAGCGACGATACGCCGTCCAGGTTCGGGTAATGCTTTTTCATCGCATCGATCAAGGCGGCGGAATCCTTGGCCTTGGCGGTTTCCGCTTCGTAGTTCTTCAGGTAGTCCTTGGTGAACCGTACCGATTCGATGGTTTGCGGCGCGCCGGCGCTGAAATGGCCTGGCACCACGATCTTCGGATGCAGAGACGAAATCTTGTCGAGCATCTTGATCCATTGCTGGCGCGAAGCCAGGGTCTGGGTATCGGCGGTCCATACATGTTCGTTGCCGGCCACCAGCACGCCGCCAACCACTGCCTTCAACGATGGAATCCAGACAAACGTGCGGTCCGGGCTGGCGCCATCGAGGCCGATCACTTCCAGCTTGCGGCCTTCCAGGGTCAGCGTGTTGCCTTGCAGCGGTTCCGGCACGATCAGTTGCTTAGGCGCGTTGGCGCCGAGCTTGGGGCCCCAGAACGCCAGCTTGTCCTGCATGGTGGCCTTGATGTGGGCGATCACCGGCGCCGGCGCCAATATCTTGGCGTCCGGATAGGCTTCCTTCAGCACTTCCAGGCCGAAGTAATAGTCAGGATCGCCGTGGCTGATGTAGATGGCGGTCAGCTTCTTGCCGCTGTCCTGGATCTTTTTCAGCAGCTGGCCGGCGTTGGCGCGGTCGAACTGGGCATCAATGACGATGGCTTCGGTGCTGCCGGTCACCAGCTCGGAAGATACCGGGAACATGCCGTTGGCGCCCGGATTGTAGACTTCCAGCTTCAAGGGTTGCGGCGCCGCGGCTGCCGAGCCGGCGATCATCAGGCCTGCGGCGGTTGCCAGCAGCGAACGGAACAAGGTGCGTGTAAACATCGACATCTCCATGGTGATAAGTAAGAAACATCATCATAGTTGACTAAAACGATGCAAAAAACCTCATAATAGTGTCTAGTTAGTTGCATAAATCGACCTAATAGATTAAACGCCATGGACAGACTGGTCGCAATGCAGGTATTCGTCGAGGTCGCGGACCGCGGCAGCCTGACCGCGGCCGCCGACAAGCTCGACATGTCGCGCGCCATGGTGTCGCGCTACCTGGCCGAACTCGAGGAATGGGTAGGCGCCCGCCTGCTCCATCGCACCACGCGCAAGCTGAGCCTGACCTCGGCCGGCAGCGACACCCTGCCGCGCTGCCGCCAGATGCTGGACATGGCCGGCGAGATCCAGGCTTCCGCCGCCACGCCCGAGCATACCCCGCGCGGCACGCTGCGCCTGACTTGCAGCATGTCGCTCGGCCAGGCTTACCTGGCGCCGCTGCTGGCGCGTTTCCTGAAACGCTATCCCGGTACCGCAGTCGACATGTTGCTGGTCGACCGCGCAATCAACCTGGTCGAAGAACGGGTGGACCTGGCGATCCGCATCACCAACGCGCTCGATCCCAACCTGATTGCGCGCAAACTGGCGGTGTGCCGCTCGGTGGTGTGCGCCTCGCCGGCTTACCTTGACGAACACGGCACGCCAAAAACCGCAGAGGAGCTGGCGCTGCACAACTGCCTGACCTACTCCTACTTCGGCAAGAGCCTGTGGGAATTCGAGAAAGACGGCGCGCCGGTAGCGGTGCCGGTGGGCGGCAACATGAGCGCCAACGAATCGTCGGTATTGCTGGAAGCGGCTGTCGCCGGCGCCGGCATCAGCTTGCAGCCAGCGTATGCGGCCACAGGATTGCTGCGTAGTGGTAAACTACGCGCGCTGCTTGGAGAATACCAACCGCGCGAAATGAGCATTTACGGCGTGTACGCATCGCGCCGCCAAATGCCTGCCATCCTGCGCGCCATGCTCGATTTCCTGGTCGAGGAATTCAGCGCAGACCCAGACTGGGCAACACCAGTCACTTAAATCAAGCAAAGAATCAAGCAAATCCGTCCGTGACACCCGTAAGGCAGCCACTGCCCTCGCGTTAGCCAATGCTTTCAGTCGTCACAGCTTTACCTAGTAAAAAAAATGCAAAAAATCTCGACGCTTACCCGTAATACCTTGATGTTCCCGCTGGCTCTGGTGCTGTTCGAGTTTTCGGTCTACATCGCCAACGACATGATCCAGCCGGGCATGCTGACGGTGACCCGCGAGTTCGGCGCCAGCGCAGCCTGGATGGCGTCCGCCATGACTGCCTTCCTGGTCGGCGGCGCCGTGTTCCAGTGGCTGTTCGGGCCGCTCTCGGACCGCATTGGCCGCCGTCCCGTCATGCTGGGCGGCACCGTCTTTTTCATCCTGTCCTGCCTGGCGACGCTGTTCTCGCAAAGCATCGAAAGCTTCATCCTCTTGCGCGTGCTGCAAGGCGTGGGCTTGTGTTTCATCTCTTCGGTCGGCTATGCCGTGGTGCAGGAAGCATTTGAAGAAAAGGCAGCGATACGCGTTACCGCGCTGATGGCTAATGTCGCCTTGATTGCGCCGCTGATCGGCCCGGTGGCGGGCGCTTTCATGATTGAAGTCCTGCCTTGGCGCATGGTGTTTGTATTCATCGCCGCCATTGCCACCATATCCCTGGTCGGCCTCTGGCGGCACATGCCGGAAACCGTCAAGCAGCGCAAAGAGAAACTGCCGCTGGTGCAGATCTGGCACGACTACCGCGCAGTGGTCGGCAACCGCCATTTCCTGAAGGCGGCGATGTGCATGCCCCTGCTGGCGATTCCGCTGATCGGCTGGATCGCCATGTCGCCGGAAATCCTGGTGGCCGATGGCCACCTGAGCGTGATCGAGTATGGTTACTGGCAGATCCCGGTGTTCGGCTGCCTGATCGCCGGCAACCTGGTGCTGGCGCGCCAGGTCGACCGCTGGCGCCTCGGCAGTTCGATCAAGATCGCGCTGTATCCGATTGCCCTGGGCGTGCTGATCATGCTGTTCGGCGCGGCTTTCCTCGACAAGCCTTACTTCCTGGTGGCGGCGATCAGCGTGATTGCCTTCGGCGAAGGTTTGTCGGCGGCAGTGATGATCCGCTTCACGCTGACCGAAAGCGCAGTCTCGAAAGCCACCGTGGCGGCTACCATGGGCATGATCAACATGACCTTGTACGGCGTCGGCATCGAGCTGTACAAGGTGTTTTACCAATATGCGGGCATGATGGGTTTTGCGCTGTTCTCGCTGGCGGTGATTGCGCTGTACTGGTACCTGTCGCGCAGCGTGGTGGCGCGCGCCATGCTGGCCCGGGTGACCGGGCATGAAGAGAAAGACGACTCGGGGCCGCTGATCTGATGAAGGCGTCCGCTCCGACTGGCATCGGAGCGGCGTGGCAACGCAATTTTATTCGTTGCGCTTTTGGCTGATGATGCTCATGAACTCGCGCCGCGTCGACGGATCGTCGCGGAACGCGCCCAGCATGCGGCTGGTCACCAGGCTGGTGCCTGGCTTGTGGATGCCGCGCGTAGTCATGCATTCGTGCGAGGCTTCGATCACTACCGCCACGCCTTTCGGCAGCAGCACTTGCTGCAGGGTGTCGGCAATCTGCACCGTCATTTTTTCCTGGATCTGCAAGCGCTTGGCGAAGATATCGACCAGGCGCGCCAGTTTCGAAATGCCGACCACGCGCCGGTCAGGCAGGTAAGCCACGTGGGCCTTGCCGATGATGGGCGCCATATGGTGCTCGCAATGGCTCTCGAAACGGATGTTGGTCAGCACCACCATCTCGTCGTAGCCCTCAACTTCCGAAAACGTGGTCGAGAGGATTTCCACCGGGTCCTTGCTGTAGCCGGCATAAAATTCTTCATAAGCCCGCGCCACGCGCGCCGGCGTATCCAGCAGGCCTTCGCGGTCAGGATCGTCGCCGGCCCAGCGCAGCAAGGTGCGGATCGCCGATTCCGCCTCGGCGCGGCTTGGACGTTCTGACAAGGCGCTAGCCGCCGGCACTGGATCTTTTGAGGCCATCTGTTTACCTTTTTCTAAAAATTTTACTTGCCGTTGTGCAGCAATACATTTCAGCCAATGCCGACAGTGTAATTCAGCTATGGCATTACTGCATTGCATTCCTCAAAGGCGGGCCGATTGCGCAACGCACCATCGAAACTTGCGCCGGTAGTAGCCTGTTATTACCTGCCGCATCCTCGCTGTTCCATACTCGACCTTCCCTAGAGCTCATTTCATCAATATTCGTGAGATGCGTTCTTGTCAGAAGAGGCGCTGGCAAGGCGTGCGACGCGTCCGATAGCGGTGCTATCGGCAAGGAGCGCAACGCGGCCAGCGCCTCTTCTGACAAGAACCCTTCGGGAACGGGCTATTTGGGCGTATTGCTGCGTTGCGCCGCTTGCCAAGGGAACCACCCTTGGCTGCGCGACGCGCCTTGCACTACCTCCCAAATAGCCGCGTTCGCACTCACGAATATTGATGAAATGAGCTCCACCCACCCACCTCACTGAAGGACTTATCATGAGCGCGAAAAAAATCCTGATCCTGGCCGGCGACTACGTCGAAGATTATGAGTTGATGGTGCCGTTCCAGGCGCTGCAGATGGTCGGCCACCAGGTCGACGTGGTGTGCCCTGATAAAGCCGCCGGCGCCCAGATCCGCACAGCCATCCACGACTTCGAAGGCGACCAGACGTATAGCGAAAAACCTGGCCACAACTTCACGCTGAACGCCGCATTCAGCGATGTCGACGTCAGCCGTTACGACGCACTGCTGATCCCGGGCGGCCGCGCCCCCGAATACCTGCGCCTGAATCCGCGCGTGATCGAAAT
>NZ_JAQGLV010000095.1 GCF_028292705.1 Collimonas fungivorans
TCGACAACGTGCCGGTCAAGCCGCAGCGCGTCTACGAAGAAATGAACCGCGCCTTCGGCCGCGATACCTGCTACGTCAGCACCATCGGCTTGTCGCAGATCGCCGCCGCCCAGTTCCTGCACGTGTATCACGCTCGTCACTGGATCAACTGCGGCCAGGCCGGCCCGCTGGGCTGGACCATTTCGGCAGCGCTCGGTGTCTGCGTCGCCGATCCGAAGCGTGATGTGGTGGCAATTTCCGGCGACTACGACTTCCAGTTCATGATCGAGGAGCTGGCGGTGGGCGCCCAGTTCAACCTGCCTTACCTGCACGTGGTGGTGAACAACTCTTACCTCGGCCTGATCCGCCAGGCGCAGCGCGGTTTCGAGATGGATTATTGCGTGCAGCTGGCGTTTGAAAATATCAATGCGCCGGAACTCAACGGTTATGGCGTCGACCATGTCGCGGTAGTGGAAGGATTGGGCTGCAAGGCGATCCGTGTCACCGATCCGAACGCGATCCAGGATGCATTCGCCCAGGCCAAGCGCTGGATGAAGGAATTCCGCGTGCCGGTAGTGGTGGAAATCATCCTGGAACGCGTCACCAACGTTTCCATGGGCACCGAGATCGACAACATCAACGAGTTCGAAGAACTGGCGACGCAGCGCAGCCATGCACCGACTTCCGTGTCCTTGCTGGACTGACCTTTCAGGAGAAACGACATGACAAAACTAGCCGCCAACCTGACCATGCTGTTCACCGAGCTGTCGTTCCTGGACCGCTTCGATGCCGCAGCCAAGGCGGGATTCAAGGGAGTGGAATTCCTGTTCCCGTATGCGTTCCGCGCCGAGCAGATCGCCGACAAGCTGGCCACCAACGGCCTGGAACTGGTGCTGCATAACCTGCCGGCTGGCAACTGGGAAGCCGGCGAACGCGGCATCGCCTGCCACCCGGACCGCGTCAGCGAATTCCAGCAAGGCGTCGACGATGCGATCCGCTACGCCAAGGTGCTTAACGTCAAGCAGCTGAACTGCCTGGTCGGCATCGTGCCGGCCGGCGTCAGCGCCGAACTGGCGCGCGCCACCGTGGTCAGCAACCTGAAATTCGCTGCCGATAAATTGCAGGCCGCAGGGATCCGTTTGCTGATCGAGCCGATCAACAGCTTCGACATCCCGGGCTTCTTCCTGACCGGCACCAAGCAAGCGCTGGACCTGATCAAGGCCACCGGTTCCAGCAACCTGTTCGTGCAGTACGACATCTATCACATGCAAAGAATGGAAGGCGAGCTGGCCAATACCATCAAGGCCAACCTGGCGCAGATCAAGCATGTGCAGCTGGCCGACAATCCGGGCCGGTTCGAGCCGGGCACCGGCGAAATCAATTACCACTACCTGTTCAAGTTCTTGGAAGAGATCGGTTACGACGGCTGGATCGGCTGCGAGTACAAGCCGAAGGCCGGCACCGTCGACGGCTTGGGCTGGCGCGCTGCGCACGGTCTTTAAGCGCGTTCTCTAACAGCGGCAGACATTTTTAAAAATTACGGAGAAATATCATGGCAAAAATCGGCTTTATCGGACTCGGCATCATGGGCGCGCCAATGGCGGAAAACCTGCAGCGCGGCGGCCACAAACTGTACCTGCATGACCAGAAGAACCCGCCGGCAGCGCTGATCGACGGCGGCGCCACCGTCTGCACCTCCGGCGCCGAAGTCGCCAAGCGTGCCGACGTCATCATCATCATGGTGCCGGACACGCCGCACGTGGAAGCGGTGCTGTTCGCCGAAAAGGGCGTGGCTGAAGGCCTGACCGGCGGCAAGGTCGTGATCGACATGAGCTCGATTTCGCCTATCGCCACCAAGGGCTTCGCCAAGAAGATCAACGCGCTGGGCTGCGAATACCTGGATGCACCGGTGTCCGGCGGCGAAGTCGGCGCCAAGGCGGCATCCCTGACCATCATGGTGGGCGGCTCCGAAGGCGCGTTCAACGACGCCAAGCCTTTGTTCGAACTGATGGGCAAGAACATCACCCTGGTTGGCGGCAACGGCGACGGCCAGACTACCAAGGTAGCCAACCAGATCATCGTCGCGCTGAACATCCAGGCGGTGGCCGAGGCCTTGCTGTTTGCTTCCAAGGCAGGCGCCGATCCGGCCCGTGTGCGGCAAGCCCTGATGGGCGGGTTTGCGGCGTCGCGCATCCTGGAAGTGCATGGCGAACGCATGGTAAAACGGACTTTCACTCCAGGCTTCCGCATCGAACTGCACCAGAAGGACCTGAACCTGGCCCTGCAAGGCGCCAAGGCGCTGGGCGTATCGTTGCCGAACACCGCAGTGGCGCAAGAGCTGATGAATTCCTGCGCTGCCCACGGCTTGAGCGGGCTTGACCACTCGGCGCTGTGCCGTGCGATCGAGATCATGTCCAACCACGAAATCGCCAAGGCCTGACCAAGGCGTAACCAAGAGGTAAGATTGTTGCCTGAACTGGCGGATCGGAACGCGCGGCGCTCCGGTCCGCAAAATATGTTATCGTTTTATAAAAACAAGCCAGCTGATAAAAGCTGCGGTCGCACCACCATAAATACAAAAATTTTCGAGACACTCTGCTTCATAGATCAAGGTATAACAGCATGACTACCGCGAACAGCATCAAACCTCGCCAACTCCTCCTCGATATGTACCAGGCCGCGGTCGACGCCGTCAGCGCCGCCAAATGCCTGCCCGAATACCTGGCCAGGATTCCTGCGCCGAGCGGCAAGGGGCGCACGCTGGTGATCGGCGCCGGCAAAGGCGCGGCAGCGATGGCCAAGGCGGTGGAAGATCACTGGCAGGGTGAGATATCCGGCCTGGTGGTGACGCGTTACGCCCACGGAGCGGACTGCAAGCGGATCGAAGTGGTGGAAGCTTCTCATCCGGTGCCGGACGAAGCCGGCCGCAAGGCAGCGGCGCGCATGCTGGAGCTGGTCCAGGGGCTGACTGCCGACGACCTGGTGCTGTGCCTGATCTCCGGCGGTGGCTCGGCCCTGCTGGCATTGCCGGCGCCAGGCATTTCGCTGGAACAGAAACAAGCGATCAACAAGGCCTTGCTGAGAAGCGGCGCCAATATTTTTGAAATGAACTGCGTGCGCAAGCACCTGTCCGCCATCAAGGGCGGGCGGCTGGCGCTGGCCTGCGCGCCGGCGCGGGTAGTGACGCTGATGATTTCCGATATCCCGGGCGACGATCCCGGCATCATCGCCAGCGGCCCGACCCTGGCCGATCCGACCACGTGCGCCGACGCATTGGCGGTGCTGCGCAAATACAATATCGAAACCCCCGAAGCGATCCTCAAGCATCTGGAATCCGGCGCCGGCGAAACCGCCAAGCCCGGCGATCCACGCCTGGAGCGCAACCAGCATTATGTGATCGCCACCGCGCAAGACGCTCTGGATGCCGCCGCGGCTACCGTCGTAGCTGCCGGTCTGACCCCGTATATCCTGTCCGATGAAATGGAAGGCGAAGCACGCGACATCGGCCTGGCGCATGCGGCATTGGCGCGCCAGATCGCACGGCGCGGGCAACCGTTCAGCAAGCCATGCGTGGTGATTTCCGGCGGTGAAACCACGGTCACCGTGCGCGGCAAAGGCCGCGGCGGCCGCAATGCCGAATTCCTGCTGAGCCTGGCGACCGCGCTGGACGGCTTTCCCGATATCCACGCGATTGCCTGCGATACCGACGGCATCGACGGCTCCGAAGACAACGCTGGCGCCATCTACCAGCCTGATTCCATGCGCAAGGCGGCGGAACTGGGGCTGCGTCCGCGCGCCATGCTCGACAACAATGACGGCTACGGTTTTTTCAGCGCGCTGGGCGACCTGGTCGTCAGTGGGCCGACGCGCACCAACGTCAACGATTTCCGCGCCATCCTGATTCTCTGATTGCGCCGGACCCGACTTCCCAAATCATGAAAATGCTGCGTCTGCCGCCATTCCAGGCGGGCGCAGGTATTCCCGCCGCTCAACTGGCCGATCTACCGGTCGCTCTTCTACAGAAAGCTCATCATGCGCCGTCAACGTAAAGCAAAAATCGTCGCCACGCTCGGCCCCGCCAGCGCCGACCAGAACACCATCCAGGCCTTGTTCGAAGCCGGCGCCGACGTCTTCCGTTTCAATTTCAGCCACGGCACCCACGCCGACCACCAGCAACGCTACGACATCGTGCGCGCCGTCGAGAAAGCCGTCGGCCGCCCGATCGCCATCCTGGCCGACCTGCAAGGACCGAAGCTGCGCATCGGCACTTTCGCGGACGGCAAGATAGCGCTGCAAGCCGGCCAGGAATTCACGCTGGACCGCGACACCACGCCCGGCAGCAACCAGCGCGTGTGCTTGCCGCATCCCGAGTTGTTCGAGGTGATCGCCGGCGGCCAGTCCTTGCTGTTGGACGACGGCAAGGTGCGGCTGCAGGTGCTGAGCTGCAACGGCCAGGCTATCCACACCCGGGTAATCAACAGCGGCTCGCTGTCGGACCGCAAGGGCGTCAATGTGCCGGATGCGGTGTTGCCGATTCCGGCGCTGACCGAAAAAGACAAGCGCGACCTGAAGTTCGCGCTGGAACTGGGCGTCGACTGGATTGCACTGTCTTTCGTGCAGCGGCCGGAAGACGTGCTGGAAGCGCGCGCCCTGATCGGCGACCGCGCCAGCATCTTGTCGAAACTGGAAAAGCCGGCGGCGCTGGACCAGCTGGATGCGATTGTCCAGGTATCCGACGCCATCATGGTGGCGCGCGGCGATCTTGGCGTCGAACTGCCGCCGGAACGCGTGCCTGGGGCGCAAAAGCGCATCTTGCGCGTCTGCCGCCAGCACGGCAAGCCGACCGTGATCGCTACCCAGATGCTGGAATCGATGATCACCTCGCCGGTGCCGACCCGCGCCGAAACCTCGGACGTCGCCAGCGCCATCTACGACGGCGCCGATGCCGTGATGCTGTCGGCCGAATCGGCCAGCGGCGCTTATCCGCTGCCGGCGGTAGCGATGATGGACCGCATCATCACTGAAGTCGAGCGCGACCCGCTGTACCAGAACATGCTCGACGCACAACACGAGTCGCCGCTGCCGACCCGCAGCGACGCCATCTGCTCCGCCTTGCGCGATGTCACCCGCATCATCGGCGCCAAAGCCACGGTGACCTATACCAGCTCCGGCCACACCAGCCTGCGCGCAGCGCGCGAACGGCCGATGACGCCGATCCTGAGCATCACGCCCAAGCTGTCGACGGCGCGCCGGCTGGCGCTGGTGTGGGGGGTGCATTCGACCATCAGCGACCAGGTGCATAACGAGAGCGAAATGGTGACTGCCGCCTGCCAGACCGCCGTCAAGGAAGGTTTCGCCAAGGCCGGCGACCAGATCGCCATCACCGCCGGCATGCCGTTTGGTGAAGCGGGCAGCACCAACCTGCTGCGCTTGGCGGAGATCTGGCCGCAGTAAAACTGTTTGCCGATGAAACAAAAAAGGCCATGCTGATGCATGGCCTTTTTATTTGCGGGATCGCCTGAGGCGGCGAGCGGCAGGCTACTTTTGGCGCGGCGCCAGCAGCAGTTCCTTGGTGAAGTTCAGCTGTCTTTTACGGGCCTTGTCGTCATTCAGGTCCCACAGCAGCGACTGCGCCAGCTGGAAGCTGTACAGGGTAAACGCCCGGCTGTTGGCCTCCGCTTTGCCAAAGCCCATGCCCTGGAAGCCTTTGCTGTAGTAGGTAAGCCGCTGCTGGTCGACCTCGCGCACCGCTTGCCGCGCCATGTCGTCGCGCCGCGACCAGGCGCGGATGGCGAACTCGATCATCGCCGCACGGCGCGCGGTGAGGCCGTGGAAGGGCAAGGCCAGCACTTCGTCCAGTACTTCCTCGGCCGAAAATACGCGCCCCTCGAATGTGCGCAGCACTTGCGTCGTGGTCCTCTCATGCCACCTTTTCAGTAGCTTGGAGAGCAGGTCGTTCCTGTCCTTGAAGTGGTAGTAGAAACTGCCCACCGTAATACCCAGCTCGCGCGCCAGCGATTCGACCCGCACGGCGTCGATGCTTTTGCTGATCAGCAGTTCGGTTGCCGCATCGATCCAGTCGTCGGGGGACAGGATTTTTTTTGTTTTCGCGCGGCGTGGTGATTCAGGCATTGTTTCCTCGGACGACACTCCAGTTTCTCCCCTGATACGGCATGTTGTACAAACCGGGGCGCCCGCGCCTGCCGGCTGCGGATCCTGGTGCGAGGCGACCGGCTGCACTTCATTATAGTTCATGCTTCCCGCGAAGAATCGATGGCCGCACCGCAATAAGCGATCGTCCTGGTTGCCGTCAAAAGACGCCGGATGATAAAAATAGGGTACCCTATGTTTAAATAGGCTTGCCTATGTTAGAGTGCATCAGGCAGATGACCGCCTGCGATGTCAGATTGATATTTTTAGCAGGAAAATGAGACGCCGCCGCAGAGCGGTGCTTCGTTGAAGTGGCAGGAAACCGAGGATGCTGGCAATGGAAAGGAGAAATCCATCAGGTAATCCAGAACGTGGTTTCATTAGGGCCTGTTCCCACTTGATTTGGGAGATGCGTTCAAAGCAAAACGTGTGCTGGCAAGGCGCGTGGCGCAGCTGGGGCTGGCCGCCCCAGCAAGCCATGCAACGCGGCCAGCGCACATTTTGCTTTGAACCCTCCGGGAACGGCTGCAGGCGTCACATGCCGTTGTTGCGACTCCTTGCCGTAGCACCGCTACGTCGCGTCGTCGCGCCTAGGCCTGCAACGCCTGCCGCGCGTTCGCACTCCCAAATCAAGTGGGAACAGGCCCTAGTAACGAGTTCATAAAAATTTTCGGAGATACATAAAATGAAAAAGCAATTCTTGCAATGGCTTGGCGCCGCTCTGGTCGCCTTGGCCGTCCTGCCGGCGCCGTCCTGGGCGGCTACCGGCTACACCCAGACCAAATACCCGATCATCCTGGTGCACGGCTTGTTCGGTTTCGACAAGATCGGTCCGGTCGAGTATTTCTATGGCATCCCTGAAGCGCTGCATGCCGACGGCGCGCAGGTTTACGTGGCCGAAGTGTCGGCTGCCAACAGCACCGAAGTGCGCGGCGAACAGTTGCTGACTTATGTCAAGCAGGTGCTGGCGGCTACCGGCGCTTCCAAGGTCAACCTGATCGGGCACAGCCACGGCGGCCCAACCATCCGTTACGTCGCCTCGGTGGCGCCGCAGCTGGTGGCATCAGTGTCCAGCGTGGCCGGCCCTAACAAGGGCGCGGCGGTGGCCGATATCCTGCGCGGCGTGGTTGCGCCAGGTTCCTTTACCCAGGCAGTGCTGGGATCGGTTGCCAACGGTTTCACCAAGCTGATCGATGTACTGTCGGGCGGCGGCAATCCGCAGGATTCGGTAGCGGCACTCGATTCGCTGACCAGCGCAGGCATGGCCAAATTCAACCTGGCGCATCCTGAAGGCTTGCCTGCAACCGCATGCGGCGAAGGCGATTACCAGGTGGGCGGCGTGTACTATTTTTCCTGGAGCGGCGGCCAGCCTCTGACCAATATGCTTGATCCTAGCGACGGCAGCATGGCCCTGCTTTCGCTGGCATATGGCGGCGCCAAGAGCGACGGCCTGGTGAGCAGCTGCGGCAGCCACCTGGGCCGCGTGATCCGCGACAACTACGGCATGAACCACCTGGATGAAGTGAACCAGGTGCTTGGGCTGGTGAATATTTTTGAAACCAGTCCGAAGACGGTCTATCGCCAGCAAGCCAACCGCTTGAAAGGCCTGGGACTGTAAACATGCAAATCCGACATCCATTTGTCTGGATCGGGGCGGCGGCTTTGGCCGCCGCCATTGCCGTGCCGCTGCTGATGACGCGTGAGGAACCTCCAGCGCCAAAAGCCGCCGCGCAAGCCGACCTGTTTCCCTTCGTGCGCTCACTGCAAGGAACCCGCCCCGATGGCGACATCAAGGTTGCCGCCGGCGACGTGCTGGTGGTCGACGCTCAGCTGGTGGACTTGTTTGACTATTACCTGAGCGCCATGGGCGAGAAACCGCTGGCTGCCATCCGCAAGGAAATCGAACATGAACTCGAACGGCGCCTGACGCCGAACGCCGCTGGCGAGGCCAAGCGCCTGCTGGGGAATTACATCGAATACAAGACCGCGCTGGTCGAACTGGATAAAAATCCGCAGCTGGGCGGCAACGGCCTGGCGGCGATCCGGCAGCGCATGGAAAAAATGCAGGAACTGCGCGCCCGTTTTTTCAGCCCGGTGGAAAGCAAGGGCATGTTCGGTTCCAGCGATACCGAAGACATGGATACGCTGGCAAGAATGGAAATCGGCCAGGACAAATCGCTGAGCGAGGCGCAGAAGCAGGCAAAGCTGGCCGCGCTGGACGCCGCCTTGCCGGCGTCGTTGCGGGAAGCGCGGGCAGCGCCCCTGAAAATAGTCAAGCTGGAGGATAGCGCTGCCAAGATGCGGCAGCAGGGCGCCAGCGAAGACGACGTCTATCGCATGCGGGCGGCAGCCCTGTCGCCTGAAGCGGCGGCGCGCATGGCGGAAGTCGACCAGGGCGAAGCGGCCTGGAAAAGCCGGATTAGCGCTTACCTGGCAGAACGTAGTAAGCTCAGCAATGCCGACGCTATCGCGGAATTGAGAAACAGGATGTTTGATGCCAATGAACAAAAACGCCTGCCTGCCTATGAAAAATGAGCCCCATGAATAAGCTGCCTCCGCGCCGGGTCGCCATCGTCGGTGCCAACCGGATTCCGTTCGCGCGTTCGAATACCGCCTATGCGGAACTCAGCAACAAGACCATGCTGACCGACACCCTGCGCGGCCTGGTCGGCAAGTACGGACTGGCGGGCGAACTGCTGGGCGAAGTCGTCGGCGGCGCGGTAATGAAACATGCGCGCGACTGGAACATGCTGCGGGAATGCACGCTGGACAGCGGCCTGCATCCGGCCACCCCGGCTTACGACATCCAGCAAGCCTGCGGCACCGGGCTGGAAGCCGCCATCCTGGTGGCCAACAAGGTCGCCCTGGGACAGATCGAGGCCGGCATAGCCTGCGGCGTGGATACCACCTCGGACGTGCCGGTCGGCGTCAATCCCGGCCTGCAGCGTGGCTTGATGAAGCTGAATGCGGCGCGCAGCAAGGGCGACAAGCTGATGGCCATGCTGCGCCTGCTCAAGCCGTCTTACCTGATTCCCGAAATTCCGGCCAACGCCGAGCCGCGCACCGGAAAATCCATGGGCCAGCATGCGCAGATCACGGCCGCGCGCTACGGCATCAGCCGCGAGGCGCAAGACGAGTTGGCCCTGGCCAGCCATGTCAACCTGGCGCAAGCTTACGATGAAGGTTTCTTCGACGATCTGGTAATGCCATACCACGGCCTGGCGCGCGACAATAACCTGCGCACCAATTCCTCCCTGGAGCAGCTGGCCAAACTGAAGCCAGCCTTCGACCGGCAAAACGGCACGATCACCGCCGCCAATTCTTCGCCGCTCACCGACGGCGCTTCCGCCGTGCTGCTGGCGTCGGAAGAGTGGGCGCAGAAAAAAGGCTTGCCGATAATGGCTTACCTGGTTGCCGGTGAAGTCGCCGCGGTCGATTTCATCGACGAGCACGAAGGTTTGCTGATGGCACCGGCCTATGCCATCCCGCGCATGCTGCGCAAGCACCAGCTGGCCTTGCAGGATTTCGATTTTTACGAAATCCACGAAGCCTTTGCCGCGGTAGTGCTGTGCACCCTGGCGGCCTGGGAGTCGGCCGATTTCTGCCGCGACAAGCTTGGGCTGGAACAGCCGCTTGGCGCCATCGACCGCACCCGGCTCAACATCAAAGGCAGTTCCATCGCCACCGGCCATCCGTTTGCCGCCACCGGCACGCGCGTGGTGGCGACACTGGCGAAAATACTTGAGCAGGCAGGCAGCGGCCGTGGCCTGATCTCGATTTGCGCTGCGGGCGGACAAGGCGTCACCGCAATATTAGAAAAGTAGAGAAAGCAGTATTCATGTCCGACCTGTTAATCAAATTGTCCGGCAGCCGGTTCGGCGCCGGCGTCGTCAAGCTGTTGGGATTGCCGACGCCGGTTGAGCTGGCGCGCAGCGAAGGGCCTTATGCAGAACAGCCGCTGGCGGGAAAAAAAATCCTGCTGGGCCGCTCGCAGAATGGCTATGCCATAGACCGCCTGTGGCAGGTCGCGCGCGATGCCGGCGCCGTGCCGCTGGAAACCGCCGATGCCGGCCCTGAGATCCTGATCATGGACGCGACCGGCTGCACCAGTCCGTCCGACTATCGTGCGCTCTACGATTTTTTCCACCCGCTGATGCGCTCGATAGCGCGCAACGCCCGGGTGCTGATCGTGGCAGCTCTGCCTGCGGCAAGCGGCGACCCGATAGCAGCGGCAACGGCGCGCGGCATCGAAGGATTCAGCCGCTCGCTGGCCAAGGAACTGGGACCGCGCGGCGCCACCGTGAACCTCGCCTATGTCGCCAGCGATGCGATTGATCGCCTGGCGGGCGTCGTGCGTTTTTTTTGCGGCGTGCAGACAACGTATGTGACCGGACAAGCGATGCATGTCACCTCCCGGGTGGCTGCACCGGCGTCGCTGGTTTACCACGGAGCGCTCAAAGCCAAGGTGGCGCTGGTGACCGGAAGCGCGCGCGGCATCGGCCAGGCAACTGCGGAGCGGCTGGCGCAGGAAGGCGTGCAAGTGATCTGCCTGGATATCCCGGCGGCAAGCGCGGCCTTGCATGAGACTTGCAGGGCGATCGGCGCGATACCGCTGCTGCTGGACATCGCCAGCCCGGATGCGCCGCGCCAGCTGATGGTTTTTTTCAAGGAACGATTCGGCCGCCTGGATATCCTGGTGCATAACGCCGGCATTACGCGCGACAAGACCCTCGCCAACATGAAAGAGCAGTCCTGGGACCAGGTGGTGGACATCAATTTCTCCGCCGTGGCGGCGATCGACCGCATGCTGCTGTCGGAAAATATCCTGCGCGACCAGGCCCGGCTGGTGTACCTGTCGTCCATCAGCGGCGTGGCCGGCAATTTCGGACAGACCAACTATGCGCTGACGAAAGCGGCGCTGATCGGTTATGTCGCGGCGCAGGCGCCGTTGCTTGCCGGGCGCGGCATTTGTATCAACGCCGTGGCTCCCGGTTTTATCGAAAC
>NZ_JAQGLV010000099.1 GCF_028292705.1 Collimonas fungivorans
CCATCTACAACTCGAACCGGTTCGTCTTGCGCGGCCTGCTGGAAAACCTGGGCTGCGAAATCAGCGATTACGGCATCGTCCCCGACAATCGCGAAGCAACCCGCGAGGCGCTGCGCCTGGCGGCGCAGGAACATGATCTGATCCTTACCTCGGGCGGCGTGTCGGTCGGCGAAGAAGACCATGTCAAGCCAGCGGTGGAAGCGGAAGGGCGCTTGAACATGTGGCAGATCGCCATGAAACCGGGCAAGCCGCTAGCCTTCGGCGAAGTCCGCCGCGCCGCGGGCGCGGGGGGCAGCGCCTTCTTTATCGGCCTGCCCGGCAATCCGGTATCCAGTTTTGTCACCTTCCTGATCTTTGTGCGGCCCTTCATCCTGCACCAGCAAGGCGTGGCGGCAAGCGGGCTGGCGCCGCAGGCGATCGCCATGCGCGCCGACTTCGACTGGCCCAAGGCCGACCGCCGCCAGGAATTCCTGCGTGCAAGAATCAACGCCGGCGGCGGCCTCGACCTGTTCCCGCAGCAAGGTTCGGGCGTCCTGACTTCCACCGTCTGGGGCGACGGACTGGTCGACAATCCGGCCGGGAAAACCATCGCCAGGGGCGATTTGCTGCGCTTCCTGCCGTTTTCTGCGCTACTGTAAAACTTGTAATTGCCTGAAAAAGAGAATGTAATGAAAATCCAGCTGCGCTTTTTTGCCAGTATCCGCGAGGCGCTCAACCTGTCGCAGGAAACATTGGAGTTGCCGGCTTCGATCGCCACCGTCGGCGAGCTGCGTACTTTCCTGCGCACGCGCGGCCCGGTCTGGGCCGAAGTGCTGGCCGAAGGGCGCTCCTTGCGCATGGCGTTCAACCAGGAACTGGCGAATGCCGATACCGCCCTGGCCGAGAAGGGCGAAGTGGCATTTTTCCCGCCGGTCACCGGCGGCTGATTCTGGTTTGTTGTTGTCCGTGAGGTCTTGACTATGCCCATCCGTGTTCAGGCTGAGGATTTCGATTTTGCCGCCGAGCTGGCGCAGCTGCGGCTGTCCAATCCCAAGATCGGCGCCGTCGTCAGCTTCCTCGGCACCGTGCGCGATCTGAACGACGGCAGCGCCGTCGCCCAGATGGAGCTGGAGCATTATCCCGGCATGACAGAGAAAGCCCTGTCGGCCATCGTCGACCAGGCCAAGCAGCGCTGGGAGATCTTCGACGCCCTGGTGATACACCGCATCGGCCCCTTGCTGCCGCTGGACCAGATTGTGCTGGTGGCGGTGAGCTCGGCGCATCGCGGCGACGCTTTCGCCGCCTGCGAATACATCATCGACTACCTGAAAACCGAAGCGCCGTTCTGGAAAAAGGAACATACGGAACAGGGTGCGCGCTGGGTCGACGCCCGCAGCAGCGACGACGAGGCGCTGGCCAAATGGGGGCAGGACGCGCTGCCGCTGCCTATGCGCGAAAGCAAGAAGTGAGCTGGCTGGCGGTCGGCATCGGCGCTGTCCTTGGCGCCTGGCTACGCTGGGGCGCAAGCATCTTGCTGGGAGCCTATCAGAACCAATTACCGCTGGGAACTTTGCTGGTGAACCTGGCGGGCGGCTACCTGGCCGGCCTGGCAGTTGCTTTCTTCGAAGCCCATCCCGTGCTGCCGATCGAATGGCGTTTGCTGGTGATTACCGGATTCCTTGGCGGCCTGACGACTTTCTCCACTTTTTCCGCGGAATCGATGGTGCTGCTGCAGCATGGCCAGTATGGCTGGTTCCTGGGGCACACCCTGTTGCATCTGTGCGGTTCGATTATCTTGTGCATTGCCGGTTTTGCGACTTATCGGGCCTTGGTTTTCTGATTTAGGGCGTCTCTTAGAGACTTCTTGATAAAAAGAAAATACATTGTCTGGGATGGCTTGATATGGGGGAGGCTGGCGATGGAAGCTAGGTCTAAAGCTGTTTATCTGCGAGAAGAGGTAAACAAGGCGAAAAATCCGCAGAGGCGATCATTTGACGGCGGCGACGGCGGTGGCTATGATGAAAATATGGAAACCCGGGTTCTGAAACTTGAAGAATGTGTCAATGACGCGCGCGACCGGCTGGCGCGGATAGAAACGCGCCTGGACCAGACTGCCACCAGCGCCGACATGCACCGGGAAATGACGGACCAGACCTGGCGGCTGGTGACGTTTGTCTGCGGCTTCGGCTCAGCCCTGGTAGCCGTGACCTACTTCATGGCCACGCATATCAAATAGTCCGGTTTTACGGAT
This sequence comes from Collimonas fungivorans, assembly GCF_028292705.1. Taxonomy (GTDB): domain Bacteria; phylum Pseudomonadota; class Gammaproteobacteria; order Burkholderiales; family Burkholderiaceae_D; genus Collimonas; species Collimonas fungivorans_B. The sequence continues at coordinate 2,231 of NZ_JAQGLV010000099.1, forward strand.
GCCTTGCCAGCCCTTCCTTTGTGAGGGGCTTTTTGTTGCCTAACCTTATCGCCTAACTTGAAATCAGCAGGTCTGTCCCAATTTTCTACCCATTAGATATTTTGGAGGAACCATGCGTTTCGATAAATTAACCACAAAACTGCAGGAAGCGATTGCCGATGCCCAGAGCCAGGCGGTCGGCAACGACAATCAATACATCGATCCGGTCCATGCGCTGATCGCGCTGCTGAACCAGGACGACGGCAGCGCCACTTCGCTGCTGCAACGGGCCGGCGTCAACGTCGCCGCCCTTGAAACCGGCCTGAAAGCCGCGCTGGAACGCCTGCCCAAGGTGAGCGGCGCCGGCGGTGAAGTACAGATAGGGCGCGAATTGCTGGCCCTGCTCAACCTGGCGGACAAAGAAGCGCAAAAACGCGGCGACCAGTTCATCGCCAGCGAGATGCTGTTGCTGGCCCTGCTCGACGACAAATCGGACGCCGGCCGCCTGGCACGTGAAAACGGCCTGACGCGCAAGGCGCTGGAAGCTGCGATCACGGCAGTGCGCGGCGGCGCCAACGTAGCTTCCCAGGATGGCGAAGGCCAGCGCGAAGCCCTGAAAAAATACACACTGGACCTGACCGAACGGGCGCGCCTCGGCAAGCTCGATCCGGTGATCGGCCGCGACGATGAAATCCGGCGCGCGATCCAGGTGCTGCAGCGGCGCAGCAAGAACAACCCGGTGCTGATCGGCGAACCGGGCGTCGGCAAGACTGCGATCGTGGAAGGCCTGGCGCAGCGGATTGTCAACGGCGAAGTGCCCGACAGCCTGAAATCGAAGCGCGTCCTGTCGCTCGACATGGCGGCCTTGCTGGCCGGCGCAAAATTCCGCGGCGAATTCGAAGAGCGCCTGAAAGCGGTGCTCAAGGAAATCGCCCAGGACGAAGGGCAAACCATTGTTTTCATCGATGAATTGCACACCATGGTCGGCGCCGGTAAGGCGGAAGGCGCGATGGATGCCGGCAACATGCTGAAACCTGCGCTGGCGCGCGGCGAGCTGCATTGCGTCGGCGCTACCACGCTGGATGAATACCGCAAGTACATCGAGAAAGACGCGGCGCTGGAACGGCGTTTCCAGAAAATCCTGGTGGACGAACCTAGCGTCGAAGCGACGATTGCGATCCTGCGCGGCCTGCAGGAAAAATACGAAGTCCACCATGGCGTCGAAATTACCGACCCGGCGATTGTCGCGGCAGCGGAATTGTCGCATCGCTACATCACCGACCGCTTCCTGCCGGACAAGGCGATCGACCTGATCGACGAAGCCGCGGCCAAGATCAAGATTGAAATCGACTCCAAGCCGGAGGTGATGGACAAGCTCGACCGCCGTCTGATCCAGCTCAAGATCGAGCGCGAAGCAGTGCGCCGGGAGAAGGATGAAGCTTCGCAAAAACGTTTCTCCCTGATCGAGGAAGAAATCGAGAAGCTGTCGCGCGAATACGCCGATTTGGAAGAAATCTGGAAATCCGAAAAAGCCAGCGCCCAGGGCAGCAAGCACCTGAAGGAAGAGATCGAGAAGCTGCGCCTGCAAATTGACGAAGCGACGCGCAACAGCGACTGGCAAAAGGTTTCCGAGCTGAAGTACGGCAAGTTGAATGAGCTGGAAAAAGCGCTGGAAACTCAATCCAGGCAGGATGCTTTGAACGCCGAGCAGCCGGCGGTCGACGGCAAGCCGAAGCTGGTGCGGACGCAGGTTGGCGCCGACGAGATCGCCGAGATCGTCTCGCGCGCTACCGGCATCCCGGTGTCCAAGATGCTGCAGGGCGAGCGTGACAAGCTGGTCACGATGGAAGACGAATTGCACAAGCGCGTGGTGGGCCAGAACGAGGCGATCGTCGCCGTGTCGGATGCTATCCGCCGTTCGCGCGCCGGGCTCAGCGATCCGGACCGGCCATACGGTTCGTTCATGTTCCTCGGCCCGACCGGCGTCGGCAAGACCGAACTGTGCAAGGCCCTGGCCGGTTTCCTGTTCGACAGCAACGATGCCTTGATCCGCATCGACATGAGCGAATTCATGGAAAAACATTCGGTCGCGCGCCTGATCGGCGCACCGCCCGGATATGTCGGCTACGAGGAGGGCGGTTACCTGACCGAGCTGGTGCGCCGCAAGCCGTACAGCGTGATACTGCTGGATGAAATCGAAAAAGCCCATCCTGACGTATTCAATGTGCTGCTGCAGGTGCTGGACGACGGCCGCATGACGGATGGCCAGGGCCGCACGGTTGATTTCAAGAACACGGTGATCGTGATGACCTCGAACCTGGGCTCGCATCGGATCCAGGCGATGGAGGGTAGCGATCCGGCCGTGGTGAAGATGGAGGTGATGGCTGAAGTCAGGAATCATTTCCGGCCGGAGTTCATCAACCGCATCGATGAAATCGTGGTGTTCCATGCCCTCGACGAGAAGAACATCGGCTCAATCGCCAAGATCCAGCTGAAGATCCTCGAACAGCGGCTGGCGAAGATGGACATGGGCCTGGTGATTTCGGAAGCCGGCCTGCAAAAGATCGCCGAAGCGGGTTTCGATCCGGTGTATGGGGCGCGGCCGTTGAAGCGCGCGATCCAGCAGCAGATCGAGAATCCTTTGTCGAAATTGATTCTCGAAGGCAAGTTTGGTCCGAAGGACATCGTTCACATAAATGTTAACAATGGTGAGATAGTGTTCAAAGTGACAATCTAAGCTCAGATTTTACAGACGCAAACAGGTAGAATCGCGGCAGGCTTGAACGTGTTGCTTTATGAATTAAAGGTCACATGGCGATGCCGTGTGGCCTTTTTTTAGGTCTATGCTCTTAGTCCGTATTGCCGGTTTGCAGGTGAATGTTATGAATTGTGCATTCAATTGTGGATCGCGACGGGAGCGAGCATTTTTGCAGTATGCAAAGATGCGGGAATATTTCCCTGAAGCCAGGCGCCGATTATTGTAATTTCGAGGCAAATTTGAAGCGAACGTCACTGCAACGCTTATTCATTTTGCCGTTTGCAGCGCTGCTGTTGTGTCTGGCCGTTTCAGTCGGCTGGCTGCTCTATCAAACCGGCCAGGACGCCACCGATGCGTTGTCGCAAAAGGTCCTGGCGGACATGATGGGGGGCATTGACAGCGCAATCAACAGGCAATTGTTCGACGCCGGTGCGGCGTTGCGGGTAGTCGCGCCTGATCAGGTCGCCGGCGCCGCCAACAAGAGCCCGACTCCGATCCCGTTTCCAGCCAGCGTCGGCCGGCTGGAAGAGCGCATGTGGATTGCCAGCGGCCTGTTTCCGACCATCGGCAGCCTGATCAGCTTTGCCGGCGTCGATGGCCACTATGTCGGCATCCGCCGCACCGCCGCCAATGAATTCCGGGTCAGGCTGAGAGGAGCGGGCGAAGGCCCCACCCACTTGTATCGCAGCCGCGGTCCTGCCACCGAGAAGATCTTGCTGGAGACGGAAAACTATGAGCCGCGCGAGCAAAGCTGGTACCTGAATGCCGTCAGCCAGCGCAAAGACATGTGGTCGCCGGTGTTCATCGATGCCGCCAGCAGCGAGCCGGTGCTGATGCTGGCGCGGCCGGTATACGACGGCGACCAGGAAGTGCTTGGCGTGGTGGCCAGGGAGCTGTCGTTGCGGCCGCTGCGGGAATACCTGCAGGCGCTGCCGATGGACAAGAACGGCGTCGCTTTTGTGGCGGAACGCAATGGCGACCTGGTCATTTCTTCCAACGGCGAAGGCGCATTTGCGCCGCGCAACGGCGCCCAGAACCAGCACATCAGGAACAATCTGAAAGATGTCGCCGCACCCTTCATGCACCAGAGCTGGCAGCTAGTGCAAAACTATTTGCAGAAACACCGGGAAACGGCGCCGGTTACCGATCCGATAGCGGCTTCGGCCGCCAGCCCGCCCAAGCCAGGCAAGCTGATCGTCGGCGCATTCCCCAGCAAATTCGGGCAGATCGAAGTGGCGGCGCAAATCCATCGCGATGCTGCCGGGCTGGAGTGGGTGGCGGTGGTCGCCTTGCCGCGTTCCGATTTCTGGGGAGCGGTCAATTCCAGCGTCTACAAGAGCTTGTACCTGGGCCTGCTGGTGATCCTGCTGGCGCTGCTGTTCGGCTACGCGATATTGCGCTGGGTCCTGCGCGACATCCGCAAGCTGACGCTGGCGGTGCGCAGCATTGGCAGCGGCCGACCATTCGCCAAACTGAATATCGACCGTAAGGACGAGATCGGCGAACTGGCGCAAAGCTTCCAGGAGATGGAGCGCAACCTGCGCACCGACCGCCTTACCAGCCTGCTCAACCGCGATTCCCTGATTGCGCAAATCGAATTTCGCCGGCGCACCGACGTCGAACCGCATCTTTTCCGTTTTGCCGTGCTGTTCGTCGATCTCGACAAGTTCAAGCAGGTCAACGACCATTACGGCCACGACGAGGGCGATCGGGTCCTGATCGAAGTCGGCCTGCGCCTGCAAAACACCTTGCGCAAGGAAGACGAGGTGGCGCGTTTCGGCGGCGACGAATTCATCGTGTACCTGCCCGGCGTGGCCGACGAAGAATCGGCGCTGGCGATCGCGGAAAAGATCTATGCGGTATTGAACAAGCCGATCCTGATGGCCAACGGCGAGCACTGCCAGATCGGCGCCTCCATCGGCGGCGCCCTGTATCCGGCCGACGGCCTCGACCTGGAAACCTTGTTGAAGGTGGCCGACAAGCGGATGTATAGTGTCAAGAAATTCGGCGGCCTGACGTTTTCGTCGGACGACTGACCTTTTTCTGACTGCCCCGCGACGGAGATGCAATGACTTTTTCTACCTGCGATTTATGCGACGCCAATGAAGACAAGCTCGGCACCGCCGCCCTGGCGGTCTTGCCGCCGGTGTTCATCTCCTTCGGCCGGCGCCAGGCGTTCTCCGGTCCGGCGCGCACCCTGAAAGTCCATGAAGACAATGTGCTGGTGCGCAGCACGCTGGAAACCGCGGGCGACGGCCAGGTGCTGGTGATCGACGGCGGCGGCAGCCTGCGTTGCGCGCTGGTCGGCGGCAATCTTGGCGTGCTGGCGCAAAAGAACGGCTGGGCCGGCATCATCGTCAACGGCTGCGTGCGCGATTCGGCCGAATTGAACGCCTGTGATATCGGCGTGCGCGCGCTGGCGCTCCATCCGCAGCGCAGCGTGCGCAAGGGAGTAGGGGAGCGTGACGTCAGCGTCGCCATCGCCGGCGTGACGGTGACCCCGGGCGCGTGGATCTATGCCGATGCAGACGGCGTGCTGGTGGCCAGTCAAAAACTGCTGTAGGCCGGAATGCCAAATCAATAACTTCGCGGCGGCTGCCTTAAGGCAGCCGCCGCATCACCTCCCGTTTTCCAAACCATTTCCCTTCTGGATAGCCTTGCGCGGCCCGTCAATCGGCGCCGGCCAGGGCTGTTGACGCTCGTTTTTCACCCTCGAAGGCAGTCCTTCCTGTCAGGCAAATCCATAAAAGTAATAAGGATAATTGCTAATGATATTGAGAATGATTCGTGTTTATGTTACCTTGGGAGCCATCTTATCAGAGCGGAGTGAATTTATGGCGCAAATGCTTGGAGGGGCGAAGTCTTCGGCAGCGGCATCGCTAGTGAGAAATGCGTCGATCTTCAGTTCCAGTGCATCCTCTCCCGCCGGCCCATTGCTCGACATACTGATCGCGAATCGTCCTCTGTACGTGAATGTCGCGCGCGGCTTCGTCGGCTGCACCAGCCGGGCGGAAGACGTGGTGCACGATGTTTTCCTCAAGCTGGTCGATCTCCCGGGCCAGGATGCCATCCGCCAGCCGATTGCCTATGTAATGCGGATGGTGCGCAATGCCTCTATCGACGCTTGCCGGCGCCAGAACCTTGAAAATATCTACCATGCCGATGAAGACAGCGGCCTCAACATGCCTTCGCAGGAACCTTCTCCCGAGGCGGCGCTGGTAGTGCGCGACAGGCTGCGCCACGTCTACGACGCATTGGCGCAGCTGCCGGCGCGCAGCCGCGCGGCATTCGAGATGGTACGCATGCGCGAAGAAACCCTGCAGAGCACCGCGCGTGCGCTCAATGTCTCGCAGACGCTGGTGCATTTCATGGTGCGGGACGTTGAAAAGCACTGCAGCGCCTGCCTGGACGCCTGCGATCGCGGCGCCGCCCTGCCGATGTTCCATGCCAGCGCTGCCCGCGATGGTAAAAAAGCGCGCGCGCCAATCGTCTTCATAAAGTAGAGGCGGCGTTTGGGTGCAGCAAGCGCCATCCGCCGCCGTTTCCTGAACGCATTTCGTACGAGGACTGACCATGACACAAGCACAGAATTCCGCTGCCGCAGAGGCAGACGACGTTATCTACACAGTCGTCATCAACGACGAAGAGCAGTACTCGATCTGGCCGACCTTCCGCGCTGTGCCGGCCGGCTGGCGCGAAGTCGGCGTGAGCGGCCCGAAAGCCGCATGCCTCGCGCATATCGAGTCAGCCTGGACCGACATGCGCCCGGCCAGCCTGCGCCGCCACATGGATGACGCTGCAGCACAGGCGCGCCTATCGTAATCGGGTAATCCGGCGCGCCTGCGGCAAAGTCCTGGGCGTGCTGTTCCTGCAAGAGGATTTCGCATGACTACACTTTCCATGCCGCAGCTCGCACTTGACGACCTGCGGATCGAACCGGGGCTGCCTACCGTTGTTGCGCCGAAAGCCGGCGTGGACATCTCGCTGGAAGAGGCTATGCCGCTGTTGCGCACGATCGCCGACGATACGCTGGAGCAGGCCGGAGGGCTGCTGTTTACCGGCTTCCGGGTGCCGTCGATCGAGTCGTTCCAGGGTTTTGCCGGTTCGTTCGGCCATCCGCTGATCGGCTACGAATTCGCCTCGACGCCGCGCAGCCAGGTCGAGGGCGCGGTATATACGTCGACTGAATATCCGCCGCACCGCTCGATCCCGCTGCATAACGAGCAGTCGTATACGCGCGAATGGCCGCTGCGCATCTGGTTCCATTGCGTGCTTGCCGCGGCTTCCGGCGGCGCGACGCCGATTGCCGACAGCCGCGCCATCTATCACGAGCTTGATCCGGCGCTGGTTGCCCGTTTCGCCAAGCGCGAACTGCTTTACGTGCGCAATTTCGGCCAGGGGCTTGACCTGCCGTGGCAACAGACCTTCGGCTCGGACGACCCGCGCGTGGTCGAGCGTATTTGCGCCGCGCGCGGCATCGACTGCGCCTGGCGCGACAGCGAGGACGGCGAGCTGCTGCTGCGCACCCGCGAACGCTGCCAGGCGGTCGCCAGCCATCCGCGCACCGGCGACATGGTCTGGTTCAACCAGCTCAACCTGTTTCACCTGTCTGCGCTGGACGAGGAAATGCAAGAGGCGTTGGTCGATGCGGTCGGGCTGGAAAACGTGCCGCGCAACGTCTATTACGGCGACGGCGAAGAAATCGAGGCCGAGGCGCTGGCTGAAATCCGCGGCGTCCTGGATCAGCAGCGCATCGTCTTTCCTTGGCTGTCGGGCGATGTACTGATGCTCGACAACATGCTGACCGCGCACGCGCGCGATCCGTTCCAGGGACCGCGCAAGGTGGTGGTGGCGATGGCGCAAAGTTATAGCGAACCGAAAACCGGCGAGCAGAAGACGGCGTCCTGATGAAAACGGTTGGAGCGGCGCTGGTGGCGCGCGGGCTGACGGTCGGTTATCGCGAACAGGTAGTGCTCGACGGCCTCGACCTGACTATCAAGGCCGGACGAGTGACCGCCTTGTGCGGGCCGAACGGTTGCGGCAAGAGCACGCTGCTGCGCACCCTGGCAGGATTGCTGCCGATCCGGTCCGGGCAGGTGGACGTGAACGGCGCGCCGCTGGCATCATACAAGCGGCGCGAACTCGCGCGCGCGCTGACGATGCTGGCGCAATTCAACCAGATACCCGCCGGCCTGACAGTGCGCGAGCTGGTGGCTTATGGCCGCTATGCTTACGGCGGCTGGCTGCGCGGCTTGACGCGTGCCGATCAGGCTGCAATCGACCAGGCGCTGGCCACCAGCGGACTTGCCGACTATGCCGAGCGCGACGTTGCCGCGTTGTCGGGCGGCGAACGGCAGCGCGCGTGGATTGCCATGGCGCTGGCCCAGCAGGCGCCCATCGTCCTGCTGGACGAACCCACCACTTATCTCGATATCCATCACCAGCTTGAAATCCTGCACGAGCTGCGCCGCTTGAACCAGGAGCAGGGGCTGACCATCGTCTGGGTGCTGCACGACCTGAACCAGGCTGCTGCATTCAGCGACGAAATCGTCCTGATGCGCGCCGGCAAAATCATTGCGCATGGTTCGCCCGACGCCATGCTGGCGCCGCATCATTTGCACGAAACATTCGACGTAACCATGCTGAAAATCCCCCATCCGTTGACAGGCGCGCCGATGTGTGTGCCGGCCTACGGAGAGGCCCCTCCGCCGGCAGCGTTGCGTGAAAACGGCGCCGATAAGGATCTCGCTGCATGACCGCGTTAGCAGGCCAACCTCCGCTTCGCCCAGATACGGCGCTCGCAAGCCGGCATGCCCCGATGAAAAGCAGGGCAGGCCTGATCGGAGCGGCGCTCTTGCTGCTGATCGTCGTCACGGCGGCCGTGCGCCTGGCGCCCGGCGTGCAGCAGTGGCTGGCGGCATCTGCGCAAGGTGGCGACGCCGTCACGCTCAGCCGTATCCTGCTGTTCGATTTGAGTGCGCCGCGCGTGCTGGCGGCGCTGGTCGCCGGCGGCTGTCTCGGCGTGGCTGGCGCGCTGTTTCAGGCGCTTACGCGCAATCCGCTCGCTTCCCCCGATTTGCTCGGCATTACCAGCGGCGCCCAGCTGGGCTTGCTGGCCGCGATGGTGGTTCCTGCGCTGGCCGGCGCGGCATCGGTGCCGCTGCTGTTCGGCTGCGGCCTGGCTGCCGCTGTCTGCGTGGTGGCGGCCGCCGGCTGGCGCGCGACGCCGTTGCGGCTGGTGCTGGCGGGCAGCGTTTGCATGCTGCTGTTTTCGGCAGTGGCGACACTGGTGCTGGCGTTTTTCGAGCAAAGCATCGCCGG
>NZ_JAQGLV010000100.1 GCF_028292705.1 Collimonas fungivorans
TAGTCTTCGAATTTCTTGGCCAGGTCGATCACTTCGTGGCCGGACAGCTTGCTCCAGCCGTCGGTGGCGACCTTGCCGTCCTTGGCGTCGAGGCCGACGATGATCTGGCCCGGGAAGGCGCTGCAGGCATCGTGCAGGAATCCCGGATTCTTGACCGCGGCGGTGCCAATGATGATGTAGCTCAGGCCGTCGTCCAGGTAGCGTTCGATGGTGTCCAGGTCGCGGATGCCGCCGCCCAGCTGCACCGGGATTTCCTCGACGCCGTTGAGTATGGCGAATTCGCGCACCGCCTTGATGATGGACTTGACCGCAGGCTCGTTCTTCGGCTTGCCGGCGAACGCGCCGTTCAGGTCGACCAGGTGCAGGCGACGCGCGCCCTGCATCAGCCAATGGCGGGCCATTTCGCCCGGATCGTCGGAAAATACGGTGGCTTGGTCCATATCGCCCTGTTTCAGGCGTACGCAGTGACCGTCTTTGAGGTCGATGGCAGGTATCAGCAGCATGGCTACAATTGTATGAGGTGAAGTCAGTTAAAAATCTGAATAAAAAACCGTATAAACCGGCGGCAATGCCGGAATCTATTCAAGGTTTCCATTGCACGAAATTCTTGTACAGCTGCAAGCCGGCGCTGGCGCTTTTCTCCGGATGGAACTGCGTCGCGAAAATATTATCACGACCGACCGCGCAGCTAAACGCCGCACCGTACTCAGTCTCGCCGAAGGTATGCGCAGCATCGGCCGGCGCTGCGTAATAACTATGGACGAAATAAAAATAATCCTGGTCGGCAATACCATGCCAGAGCGGATGAGACTGCGCCTGGCGCACTCGGTTCCAGCCCATCTGCGGCACCTTGAAACGCGAGCCGTCGTCCTGCAGCCGGCCGTCCAGGCGGAAGCGCACTACCTTGCCGGGCAACAAGCCCAGGCCGGCGGTATCGCCCTCTTCGCTCAGGTCGAACAACATCTGTTCGCCGACGCAGACACCCAGCAGCGGCTTGTTGCGCGCGGCTTCCAGCAGCACCTCCTGCAACCCGGATTCGCGCAGGCTGCGCATGCAGTCCGGCATTGCGCCCTGCCCTGGCAAGACCAGGCGGTCGGCGGACTGGATATCGGCAATCGTGCCGGAGATCAGGACCTCGGCTTCCGGCGCTACCTGGCGCAGGGCTTGCGCCACCGAGCGCAAGTTGCCCATGCCATAGTCAACCACAACAATTTTGTTCATGATAAAGATTCAAGTCCCGAGGAAAGTCCGGGTAAATAAGCTCAACCGAAGCTCACCTTAAAGGCTGCCCTTGGTCGAAGGAATGGTGCCGGCGGAACGCGGATCCAGTTCTGTAGCCATGCGCAATGCCCGGCCAAACGCTTTGAAGACGGTTTCGCATTGATGATGGGCGTTTTCGCCGCGCAGGTTGTCGATATGCAAAGATACCAATGCATGATTGACAAAACCCTGGAAAAATTCGTGGGTCAGATCGACGTCGAAGCCGCCGATCATGGCGCGCTTGAACGGTACATGGAATTCCAGGCCGGGACGGCCGGAAAAATCGATCACTACGCGCGACAGCGCTTCATCCAGCGGCACATAGGCATGGCCGTAGCGGCGGATGCCCTTCTTGTCGCCGATGGCCTTGGCGAACGCTTGCCCCAGGGTAATGCCGACGTCTTCCACCGTGTGGTGGGCGTCGATGTGCAGGTCGCCATTGGCTTCGATATCGAGGTCGATCAGGCCATGCCGTGCAATCTGGTCCAGCATGTGGTCGAGGAACGGCACGCCGGTATTCAGCTTTTGCTGGCCGCTGCCGTCCAGATTGATGGAGACGCGGATTTGCGTCTCGTTGGTGTTGCGCGTGATCGATGCAGTTCGAGGCGTAGACATGTTGAGCTTGAGACCAATTTACTAGGTGGTGGCGCAAGGGCGCCGTGGAGGTAAGTGTACTAAATTATTCGACGATCGGATTTAAGATCGGGATTGTTGCAGCTTCTCTGCTTCCCCCGCTTCCCCATTGATCACTAGTGAAGCCTGGCCAAGGCAGCTTTTTGGGCTGCACCGCCATTTTACCGACATTTTCATGTTTTCCCGCTAATAGCCGTCCTGATAATCGCTATCAGCGTTGCTATTCAAGCCGAACGCTCAGCCAGCGGCCGTTCGCCCGGGGTCTGGCCGTCGAGCTGCGCCAGCCGCTGTTCAATCAGCGCGCAATACTCGAGATTGAGCTCAAAGCCGACAAAGCGGCGTCCGCAGCGGCGCGCCGCCACTGCCGTGGTGCCGCTGCCCATGAAAGGATCGAGCACGATCCCGCCCGGCGGGCAGGAGGCCTTGATCATGCGTTCCACGATTTCCAGCGGCTTTTGGGTCGGATGGTCGGCCCGCTCGCGATGTTCGCGGTGCAGGCGCGAGACGCTCCAGACATCTTTCGGGTTATAGCCCAGTTCCAGCCACTTGGCGCCGACGAAAATCGAGCGCGAGCGGGCTTTCTTGGTTTCGGCGTCGTAGGGAATCCGGATGGCGTCGAGGTCGAAGTAATAGTCCTTGGCGCAGGCAAAGAAGCCTATCGTGTCGTGCACCGACGAAAAGCGTCGGGTGCCGCCGCCCATCGAAGGCACCCGCCGGTCCCAGATGATTTCGTTGTTCATGATCATGCGCTGCTTGAGCATGACAAAAATCTCGGGCGAGAAGCGCCAGGTCAGGAAAATGTAGAGGCTGCCGTTCGGTTTCAGTTTCGGCAAGGCAGCGTCTATCCATTCTTCGGTCCAGCGCAGGTAAGCCGCGGTGTCGAGCTTGTCGGAATCGTTGCCGTAATCCTTGCCAAGGCCGTAGGGCGGATCGGCCAGCAGCAGGTCGACTGAACCGTCCGGGATACGCTGCAGGCCCTGCAGGGCGTCCTCGCCAAAGACACGGTCGATCCAGTCGTCGCTCATCGCTGCCACGCGCCGTTGCCATTGCAGGCTGTCATTGCGGCTTGTCTTTCAAGCGGTATTCGGCGGAGCGGGCATGCGCCTGCAGACCTTCGCCGTAAGCCAGTTCCGCCGCGACCTTGCCCAGGGTCTGGGCGCCGGCTTCGCTGATATTGATGATGCTGGAACGTTTCTGGAAATCGTAGACGCCGAGCGGCGACGAGAATCGCGCGGTGCGTGAAGTCGGCAGCACGTGGTTCGGGCCGGCGCAGTAATCGCCCAAGGCTTCAGATGAAAAACGGCCCAGGAACATGGCGCCGGCATGGCGGATGCGGTCAGCCCAGCGTTGCGGATTTTCGGCGGAAATTTCCAGGTGCTCGGCGGCGATGTGGTTGGCGATCTCGCAGGCATGCTCCATGTCGCGCACTTTCACCAGCGCGCCGCGGTTGACCAGCGATGTGCGGATCACTTCATGGCGCGGCATCAGCGGCAGCTGGCGGTTGATGCTGGCTTCGACGGCGGCGATATACGCCGCGTCCGGACACAGCAGGATCGATTGCGCCAGTTCATCGTGCTCGGCTTGCGAAAACAGGTCCATCGCGATCCAGTCCGGATCGGTAGTGCCGTCGCACAGCACCAGGATTTCCGACGGGCCGGCGATCATGTCGATGCCGACCGTGCCGAACACGCGCCGTTTGGCCGCCGCAACATAGGCGTTGCCGGGGCCGACGATCTTGTCGACCTGGGGAATGGTGGCAGTGCCGTAGGCTAGCGCCGCTACTGCTTGCGCGCCGCCGATGGTGAACACGCGGTCGACCCCGGCGATAGCCGCGGCGGCCAGCACCAGCGGATTCTTGACGCCGTCCGGAGTCGGCACCACCATGATGATTTCCTGCACGCCGGCAACCTTGGCCGGAATCGCATTCATCAGCACCGACGAAGGATAAGCCGCCTTGCCGCCGGGGACATAGATGCCGACGCGGTCCAGCGGCGTGACTTTCTGCCCCAGCACGGTGCCGTCGGCTTCGGTGTAGCTGAAGCCGTCCGAACCGCATTCGATTTTCTGGCGCTGGTGGTAGCTGCGCACGCGGTCGGCCGCGGTCTGCAGGGCGCTGCGACGTTCGGGAGACAGTTCGGCCAGCGCCGCCTGCAATTCCTGCTGGCCGATTTCCAGCAGGCTGACGCTGTTTGCGCTGAGGCGGTCGAAACGATTGGTGTATTCCAGCACGGCGGCGTCGCCGCGCGCCTTGACGTCAGCCAGGATGCGCGCAGCGGCCTGGTCGATGGCTTCGTCTTCGCTGGCCTCGAACGCCAGCAGCGCGTTCAGGTGCGCCTGGAAATCCGGCAGCCCCGCATCGAATTTTCTGATTGCTATGCTCATGTTGCTTCCAGTTTGCTGCGTGCAGTTTCGTAACGGCGGCGTCTTATTGAACCGAAGCTTTTTCAAAAGCTTCCAGGATCGGCTGCAAGCGGTCGCGCTTCAGTTTCAAGGCGGCCTGGTTCACCACCAGCCGCGAAGAGATATCCATGATGTGTTCGACTTCAACCAGCTTGTTGGCGCGCAAGGTGCCGCCGGTGCTGACCAGGTCGACGATCGCATCCGCCAGCCCGACCAGCGGCGCCAGTTCCATCGAACCGTACAACTTGATCAAGTCGACGTGCATGCCTTTGGCAGCAAAGTGCTCACGCGCGGTCAGCAGGTATTTGGTGGCGACCCGCAGGCGCGCGCCCTGGCGGATTGCGCTGGCGTAGTCGAAGCCGGCCGAAACCGCCACCGACATCCGGCACTTGGCGATATCCAGATCGATCGGCTGGTACAGTCCTTCGCCGCCATGCTCCAGCAGCACGTCCTTGCCGGCCACACCGAAATCGGCAGCGCCGTATTGCACGTAAGTTGGCACGTCGGAAGCACGCACGATGATCACGTTGACCTGCGGATCGTTGGTCGCCAGGATCAGCTTGCGCGAAGTTTCCGGATCTTCGGTGACCTCGATGCCGGCTGCCTTCAGCAGCGGCAAGGTCTCTTCAAAGATGCGGCCTTTCGACAACGCCAGGGTCAGCTTCTGGCTCATTTGATTCTTTCGATGTTGGCGCCGACTGCCGACAGCTTGCGCTCCATCTGGTCATAGCCGCGGTCCAGGTGGTAGACGCGTTCGATCAGGGTCTGGCCTTGCGCCACCAGGCCGGAAATCACCAGCGAAGCGGAAGCGCGCAGGTCGGTCGCCATCACCGGCGCACCGACCAGCTTGTCAACGCCCTTGATGATGGCGGTATTGCCCTGGACATCGATGGCGGCGCCAAGGCGGTTCATTTCCTGCACGTGCATGAAACGGTTTTCAAAGATCGTTTCGGTGACATGGCTGGTGCCTTCGGCAATGCTGTTCATGGCCATGAACTGCGCTTGCATGTCGGTCGGGAAACCCGGGTATTCGGTGGTGCGGAAACTGACCGCCTTCGGCCGCGCCGCCATCTGCACGCGGATCCAGTCGTCGCCGGAAGTCAGGATCACGCCCGCTTCGCGCAGCTTGTCCAGCACGGCGTCGAGGATATGGCTGCGGGTGTTTTTCAGCATGACGTCGCCGCCGGTGGCCGCTACCGCGCACAGGAAGGTACCGGTCTCGATACGGTCGGCGATCACAGCATGGTCGGCGCCGTGCAGCTTGTCCACGCCCTGGATCGTCAGGCGGTCGGTGCCGATGCCGTCGATCTTCGCGCCCATCGCCACCAGCAGGTTGGCGAGGTCGGTGACTTCCGGTTCGCGCGCGGCGTTTTCCAGGATCGTCTCGCCGTCGGCCAGGGTCGCTGCCATCAGCAGGTTTTCGGTGCCGGTGACGGTGATCATGTCGGTCACCACGCGTGTGCCCTTGAGCTTCTTGGCCTTGGCATGGATGTAGCCGGCTTCGATCGAAATCTCGGCGCCCATCGCCTGCAAGCCCTTGATGTGCTGGTCGACCGGACGCGAGCCGATGCCGCAGCCGCCCGGCAGCGATACCCGGGCTTCGCCGAAACGCGCCAGCAGCGGACCCAGCACCAGGATCGATGCGCGCATGGTTTTCACCATTTCGTAGGGCGCTTCGAGGTTGGTGATGGCGTCGCCTTGCAAGGTCACGAAATGACCGTCCTGGGTCGCTTTCAATCCCATCTGGCGCAGCAGCTTGAGGATGGTCGACACATCGTGCAGGTTGGGCACGTTGCTCAGCTGCAGCTGGTCGGAGGTAAGCAAACCGGCGCACAGGATAGGCAGCGCCGCATTTTTTGCGCCGGAAATGGTGATTTCGCCGGAAAGGCGGTTACCGCCTTGTATCAATAATTTATCCATGGTGACTTCTCGCTGTGTGGTTCGTTGTATCTGGCAAGGCGCACGCCCTGCCGGTTATTTGTTTTCTTGAAATTCTTCCGGCGTCAATGTCTTCATCGACAAGGCATGGATTTCTTCGCGCATGCGGTCGCCCAGCGCCGCATAGACGATCTGGTGGCGCTGTATCGGACGCTTGCCGGCAAAGGCGGTCGACACGATCACCGCCTTGAAATGCTGGCCGTCACCCTCGACATCCAGGTGCGAACAGTCGAGGCCGGCGGCGATGTAACTTTTAACGAGATCGGGTGTAGGGAACATAATATTTTCTCAGTTGTTTTTCCAGCTTGATGCCGTACTCAGTGTCGCAATTTGTAGCCGCGCTTCAGCATCTGCACCGCTACCGCCGACAACAACGCCAGGAATATGCAAATGATCAGCAGGCTGATCAGCGGGTTAATGTCTGACTGCCCGAAAAAGCCGTAACGGAATCCGTCTATCATATAAAAGAACGGATTCAAATGCGATACGGCCTGCCAAAACGGCGGCAACGATTTGATCGAATAAAACACGCCGGCAAGAAAGGTCGCCGGCATGATCAGGAAATTCTGGAACACCGCCAGCTGGTCGAACTTGTCGGCCCAGACGCCGGCGATCAGGCCCATGGTGCCCAGCAGCGCCGCTCCCAGGAAAGCGAAAATCACGATCCACCATGGCGCCACGAAAGACAGGTTGCCGAACCAGGCTGTAATGACAAACACGCCCAGGCCGACTGCCACGCCGCGCACTACCGAGGCCAGCACATAAGCGCCGTACAGTTCCCAGTGCGACAGCGGCGTCAGCAGGACAAACACCAGATTGCCGGTCATTTTCGACTGTGTCAACGATGACGAGGTATTGGCGAAGGCATTTTGCAACACGCTCATCATCACCAGGCCGGGAATCAGGAACGCGGTGTACTGCACGCCGGGATAGACCTCGATGTGGTCTTTCAGGGTATGGCCGAAAATCAGCAAGTACAGCATCGCCGTCAGGATAGGCGCGCCAATGGTTTGCGTCGCCACTTTCCAGAAGCGCAGCACTTCCTTGTAGAACAGGGTTTGGAAACCGATCATCATTTGACACCGCCCGCGCTGTATTCGTCGGCAAAAACATTAAACCCGCTGGCGCTGACCTTGCTGTCCATGATCTGCAGGAACACGTCTTCCAGGTCGGCCTGCTGCAGCTGCATGTCCTCGATCACCGCGCCGGCATGGCGCAAGGCGCCGAGGATCGGTTCGACATCGGCATATTCATTGACCCGCAGCGCGAACTTGCTGCCGTCGGCATGCAGCACCAAAGGCTGCAGCGCCGCCGGCAAGCTGCCGCTGGACAGGTTGATCAGCAATTGCGAGCCGGCGATGCGCTTGATCAGCGCCGAGGTGGAATCGAGCGCCACCACCTGCCCCAGCTTGAGCATGGCGATGCGGTTGCACTGCTCTTGAGCTTCTTCCAGGTAATGCGTGGTCAGGACCACGGTGTGGCCTTCGCGGTTGAGGCGCGAAATGAAGCGCCACAAGGTCTGCCGCAATTCGACGTCGACGCCGGCGGTCGGCTCGTCCAGCACGATCACCCGCGGCTTGTGCACCAGCGCCTGCGCCACCAGCACGCGCCGCTTCATGCCGCCCGACAGCGCGCGCATGTTAGTGTCGGCCTTGTTGGTCAGGTCGAGGTTTTCCATCACCTCGTCGATCCACTTGTCGTTGTTCTTCAGGCCGTAATAACCGGACTGGATGCGCAAGGTTTCGCGCACCGTGAAAAACGGATCGAACACCAGTTCTTGCGGCACCACGCCGAGATTGCGGCGCGCGGCGCGGTAGTCGCTGACGACATCGTGGCCGTGGATCGTAACGTTGCCTGAATCGGGCCGGTTAAGGCC
>NZ_JAQGLV010000117.1 GCF_028292705.1 Collimonas fungivorans
ACCTACTATATCAATCGCCTGTTTGCGACGGTCGAGCTGATCAAGAAGACCATCATTCCGGTCGGTTTTGTGGGGGTGGTGGTTTCGTACACCGGCCGCAAAGGCTCCGATTTGTCCGGCAAGGAATACAGCCATGGCGAACTGGTCGAGAGCGGCTGCCGCGGCGTATGGCGCGATCCGCTCATGCCGGGCAAGTACGCATTCAACACCTACGCCGGCAAGATCGAACTGGTGCCGACCACAAACTTTGTGCTGATGTGGAAGTCCGGCGAGAGCGGTTCCAGCTTCGACAACAACCTGCGCGAAATCACCCTGATCACCAAGGACGCCTTCGAGCCGCAATTGCCGCTGTCGGTGGTGGTGCATATCGATTACCGCAAGGCGCCGATGGTGGTGCAGCGTTTCGGCAATGTGGCGCAACTGGTGGAGCAGACCCTGGATCCCATGGTTTCTTCGTATTTCAAAAATGTCTCGCAGACCAAGACCTTCATTGAGCTGATCCAGTCGCGCAGCGAGTTGCAGACCAATGCTTCGGCCGACATGAAAGAGCGTTTCCAGGCTTATTCGCTGGAATTCCAGGAAGTGCTGATCGGTACGCCTAAACCGCAGCCGGGCGACACCAAGATCGAAAACATCATGGCGCAGCTGCGTGACCGCCAGATTGCGCGGGAACAAGTAGAAACTTTCGCCCAAAAGCAGATCGCCGCCGACAAGGAGCGCGAGCTCAACGAAGCTGAGCAGCGTGCCGCCAAGCAGAAGGAGCTGACCGGGTCGCTGGTGGACATTTCGATCAAGGAAAACCAGGGATCGGCCAATGTGAAAGCGGCTGAGAAGAAGCGCCAGGAAATCGAGGCATTGGCGCACGCGGAGAAATTCAAGCAGGAAATGGAAGGTTCCGGCCGCGCCTCGGCGATCAGATCGGTGGGGGAAGCGGAAGCCTCGGCGATCAAGGCCAAGTCCGAAGCGTTGCAAGGAGAGGGCGCCGACAAGCAGCTGATGCAGACGGTGATGCTGCGCCTGGCGGAAGCGTTCGAAACGTCGAAAGTGCCGCTGGTGCCGCAGATCCAGATGGGCGGCGGCGGTGACACCAATGCCTTCAATACCTTGTTGTCCCTGATGGGGTCATTGAAGGCCGGCGAGCTGGCACAGACACTGAAGCACGATGAAACTCCGCGCGCATGAATCCATGATCGACGGTGATAATCGCCTGAAGAAATAGAATATATAGTATTAAATCAATCAGATAAATCACATTTTTATGTGATTTGTCTGATTTTCATTGTATCTCGGGTGCATATCTGTCCTTGTAATTAATTAATGCATTGATTAATATTGGTTCATGACCAAACCAGCTTCAATACGCGGCCGGCCCCTGGCTTCAGACCGGGACCCGCGCGAAAAACTGCTCGATACCGCCACGCTGCTGTTCTCGTCGCAAGGCGTCGCGGCAACCACGGTGGCGGCGATTGCACGCCAGGCCGGCGTTACTCCCGCCATGGTCCATTACTACTTCAAGAACCGCGCTCAACTGATCGAGGCCGTGGTCGATGAGCGGCTATGCCTGTTCGTCAACAGCATCTGGGATCCGGTCACAGGCAACGAGGCGCCGGAACAGATGATCATGGGCATCGTCGAGCGCATGATCGCGACCACTGAAATCATGCCGTGGATACCGGCCTTGTGGGTGCGCGAAGTCCTGAGCGACGGCGGCGAGCTGCGGGAGCGCATGGTGCAGCGGGTGCCGCTGGCCAAGCTGGCCCGCTTCGCCGAGAACGTCGGCCGCAGCCAGCAGGCCGGAACCATCAATCCGGGGCTGGAGCCGGCCTTGATCTTTATCTCAGTGCTCGGCCTGACCATGCTGCCGTTGGCGATGGCGCGGACCTTGAAGAACGGCCCCATGCTGCCGCCGCCCCTGAACCAGGTGGCGCTGCTGGACAAGGATGTACTGAAGCGGCATGTCACGGCGCTGCTGCTGCACGGGCTGGCGCTGCCGGCCGCTTCATCTACCTTGCGTACCGATCCGCATACCGACGAATAGCAGAGGAAAATCCCATGCCGCCCAGCCTTGCCAGACGTTTTCTGCGATCTTCGACACTTGTGCTTGCTGCTTTGGGCTACCTGGCCCTGGCAGCGTGCACGCCGAACAACGACAACGACTGGCAGGGATACGTCGAAGGCGAGTATGTCTATATCGCCTCGTCGCAAGCCGGCCGCCTCGATCGCCTGTCGGTTTTGCGCGGGCAGCAGGTGGCGTCAGGCGCGCCGCTGTTCATGCTGGAATCGGGCGATGAGAGCGCCGCCCAGCGCCAGGCCCTGCGCCAGCTGCATGCGGCCGAGGCGCAACTGGCCGACATCAAGAGCGGCAAGCGGCCGCAGGAGCAGGAAGTAACGCGCGCGCAACTGGCCCAGGCCCAGGCCACAGCGACAAAGGCCGCACTCCAGCTTAACCGTGACCAGATCCAGTTCCAGGCTGGCGGCATCGCCAAACAGCAACTGGACGATTCACGCGCCGCCGCCGAGACCGCCGCGGCGCAAGTCAGGCAATGGCAAAGCCAGCTGGCGGTAGATCGTTTGCCCAACCGTGAGGCGCAGGTCCGGGCGCAGCAGGCCCAGGTCGCGGCGGCGCAAGCGGTGCTGGAGCAGGCCGACTGGAAGCTGGCACAAAAAGCTGTCACTGCCACCCGCAGCGGGCTGGTGTTCGACACCATGTACCGCGAAGGCGAATGGGTGGCGGCCGGCAATCCGGTGCTGCGCATGCTGCCGCCCGAAAATGTGAAGATCCGCTTTTTCGTGCCCGAAACCGTGCTCGGGCGGCTACAGGTGGGCCAGGCCGTGAAGCTCGGCTGCGACGGCTGCCAGGCCAACGTGGCGGCGCACATTTCCTACATTTCGACCGAATCCGAATATAACCCGCCCATCATCTACAGCAACCAGTCGCGCGCCAAACTGGTCTACATGATAGAAGCGCGCCCGGCGCCGGCCGACGCCCTCAAGCTGCACCCTGGGCAGCCGCTGGAAGTGAGGCTGCCATGACGGCGGCGAGCGGCAGTGCGGACAAAACCAACGGCGACCTGGTGGTCGATGTCGATCGCATCAACAAGCACTTCGGCAGCAAGCATGTGGTGAAAGACCTCTCGCTGCAGGTGCGGCGCGGCGAGATCTTCGGTTTCCTGGGGCCGAACGGCAGCGGCAAGACCACCTCGATCCGGATGATGTGCGGCTTGCTGACTCCCGATTCGGGCCATGGCACTTGCATGGGTTTCGATATCATCAAGCAAAGCGGCGAGATCAAGCGCCGGGTTGGCTACATGACGCAGAAGTTCTCCTACTGGGACGATCTCAGCATCCGCGAGAACCTGGATTTCGTCGCCCGCATCTATGAAATGAAGAACCGCAAGGAAGTAGTCGACCAGAGCCTGGAAAAACTGGGGCTGACCAGTCGCGCCAAACAGCTGGCCGGCTCCCTCTCCGGCGGCTGGAAACAAAGGCTGGCGCTGGCTGCCAGCATGCTGCACCAGCCGGAACTGCTGTTGCTGGACGAGCCCACCGCTGGCGTCGATCCGGCCGCGCGCCGCGATTTCTGGGAAGAGCTGCACAGGCTGGCGGCCGAGGGCATCAGCGTCTTGGTCAGCACCCATTATATGGATGAGGCCGAGCGCTGCCACAAGCTGGCCTACCTGGCTTACGGCCAGTTGCTGGTGCAAGGCACGGCCGCCGAAGTCGTCGCCGGACAGGGCTTGACCACCTGGGCCATCTACAACAAGCGCAACAGCGACATCCACGACAACAAGCTGGTCGGCCTGTCGCAGCAGCTGCACAACCAGCCCGGTGTGGACCAGCTGGTGGTGTTCGGCACTTCCTTGCATGTGTGCGGCAAGGATGCCGCGTTGCTGGAGAAAACCTTGCGCCAGATGACCGAGGGCCAGGGTTTGCGCATGGAGCAGATAGACACCAGCCTGGAAGACGTCTTCATCTACATGATGAACCGTTCGGCCGACAATTTCGGAGACCAGCCATGAGCGGGTTTTCTGGTTTTTCGTTCTCACGCTGGTGGAGCATCGTGCTCAAGGAGTTCCTGCAGCTGATGCGCGACCGTGTCACGGTGCGCATGATCACGGTGATCCCGATCATGCAGATGCTGCTGTTCGGTTTCGCCATCAACAGCGATCCGAAGCACATGCCGACCGCCGTCATCAGCGCCGACCACAGTGAATTCACACGCACCTTCATCGCCGCCATGAAAGCGTCCGACTATTTCGATATCGTGGCCGAGCTGCCGAACGAGGCCGCCGGCCGCACTGCGCTGGCGCAAGGAAAAGTGCTGTTCGTCCTGAATATTCCTGCCGATTTCACCCGCAGCCTGCTGCGCGGCGAACGGCCGGCGCTGCTGGTGGAGGCCGACGCCACCGATCCTACCGCTACCGGCATGGCGCTGGCGGCCTTGCCGCAACTGGTGCAATCGGTGGCCAACAAGGACTTGAAAGGCGCGCTGGCCAGGTTCAGCGGCGGCGCACCGGCCTTCGATGTGCAGGTGCAGCGCCTGTATAACCCGGAAGGCGTGACCCAGTACAACGTCGTGCCGGGATTGATGGGGGTGATCCTGTCGATGACGATGGTGATGATGACCGGCCTGTCGATGACCCGCGAGCGCGAGCGCGGCACCATGGAAAACCTGCTGGCGACGCCGGTATCGCCGGTGGAAGTCATGACCGGCAAGATCATGCCCTACATCGCTATCGGCCTGATCCAGGCCAGCATCATCCTGCTCGGCGCGCGTTTCATGTTCCATGTGCCGTTTGCCGGCAGCGTGCTGGCGATCTACCTGGCGGCGTTGCTGTTCATTGCCGCCAGCCTGACGGTCGGCATCACCTTGTCGTCGATCGCGCAAAACCAGCTGCAGGCCATGCAGCTGACCATGTTCTACTTCTTGCCGAATATCCTGTTGTCGGGTTTCATGTTTCCGTTCCAGGGCATGCCGAAATGGGCGCAGTTCATCGGCAACCTGCTGCCGCTGACTTATTTCAACCGCCTGATACGCGGCATCCTGCTCAAGGGCAACGGCTGGATTGACCTCTGGCCCAATGTCTGGCCGCTGATGCTGTTTACCCTGATCGTGATGGGCATCGCGCTGCGCTTTTACCGGCGTACGCTGGATTGAGGAATGCCGGGATGAAACCAATCATGAGTTATCCGCTCCGCAGATACTTGGCATGCCTGGGCATGGCCGGTTTGCTGGCTGCCTGTGCCGTTGGCCCGGATTTCCAGGCGCCGCCGGCGCCTGCCGTGCCGCAGTACACGGCGGGTGTGCAACCGCTGGCGACGGTCTCCAGCACAGGAGCCGGCGGCGGCGCCCAGCATTTCGACCCCGGCATGGATATCCCGGCGCAATGGTGGACCTTGTTCCATTCGCCGCAACTGGACGCGCTGGTGCGCGAGGCGCTGGCCAACAGCCCTTCGATAGCGCAGGCAAAAGCTGCCTTGCGCCAGGCCAGCGAAAACCTGGGCGGCCAGGTCGGCGCTACCCGTTATCCCCAGGTCGACCTGCAGCTGGGCGGTGTGCGCCAGCAGATCGATACCGCTGCGCTCGGCATTCCCAATGTGCCGCAGGCAGGGCCGTTTACGCTGTACAACGCGTCTCTCGACGTTTCCTATACGGTGGATGTTTTTGGCGCCAATACGCGCATGCTGGAAGGTTTGCAGGCGCAGGTGGACAACCAGGCGGCCGAATTGCAGGCGGCGCGGCTGACGCTGGCCGGCAATGTGGTGACTGCGGCTATCCGCCATGCTTCGCTGCATGCACAAATCACCAGTACCGGACAGATGCTGCAACTGCAGCGCCAGCAGCTTGGCATCATGGAACAGCGCCTGGCCGCCGGCGGCATCGCCGAACGCGACCTCAAGAACCAGCGCACGCTGGTGGCGCAGAGCGAAGCGGCGCTGCCGGCGCTGCTGCAGCAGCAAGCGCAAACCGGCCATCAGCTTGCGGTCTATCTGGGAAGGGCGCCGGCGCAGGCTGACCTGCCGCCGCTGGACCTGGACACCTTGACGCTGCCGGACAGGCTGCCGCTTAGCCTGCCTTCAACGCTGGCGCGCCAGCGTCCCGACATCCGCGCGGCCGAAGCAACGCTGCACCAGGCCAGCGCCGAGGTCGGCGTGGCCAGCGCCAATCTTTATCCGCAGCTCACCTTGTCCGGCAGCGTGGGGACGGAGCAAGGCCGGATCGCGGACCTGGCCGACAGCCTCAACGTCTGGAACATCGGCCTCAAGCTGATGCAACCGCTATTCCATGGCGGCGAGCTGCGCGCCAAGAAACGGGCCGCGGTTGCCGCCTACGACGCGGCAGCGGCCAGTTATCAGCAGACTGTGTTGCAGGCCTTGCAGCAGGTGGCGGACAGCTTGCGCGCATTGGAGAACGATGCGCAGGTTTTGCAGGCGAGAGCGCAAGCCGCGGAGAATGCGCGGGGCAGCCTGGCAATCACCTCGCGCCAGTACCAGGCAGGCGGCGTCAGCCATCTGAGTTTGCTGGATGCGCAACGCCAGGGTTTGCAAACCGAGCTGGACCGCACCGTTGCGCAAGCGGCGCGTTATGCCGACACCGCGGCCTTGCTGCAGGCCTTGGGCGGCGGCTGGTGGAATGGCGCAGCATCCGGCCAGCCCTGACCGTGGCGCATCAATAGGCGTAATTGACTTGCCGGTATTTTCCGTCCCGTATGCCGTAGTAGGAAGGCCGCAACCTGACGCCGTTGAGGACCACGCCTTTGGCTGAAATGCCGGACTGGTCCAGGCGTTTCAGGGATTCCTTGATCTCGCCGATGCTGCTGACATCGGCTCGCGCGACCAGCAGTACCGTGGCGGCATGCTCGGCAGCGATCAGCGCATCGGTCACCGGCAGCACCGGCGCCGTGTCGAGCAAGACATAGTCGTAGCGTGGAGCAAGGGATTCCATGAGTTTCCTGAAATTCGCGTGCGACAGCAATTCCGCCGGATGGGACGGCAAATCGCCGGTCGAAATGAAGTCGACGTTTTCCACTACATTCCTGTGCAGAGCCTGTTCGACCGTCAAACTCCCGGCAATCAGGTCGGACATGCCGTTTTGCCGGCCCAGGCCAAAATACTGGTGCAGATAACCTTTGCGGAAATCGGCGTCGATCAGCAGCACTTTCTTGCCGGTTGCCGCCAGCACGGCGGAAAAGTTCACGGAAACGAAGGACTTGCCCAGGCCCGGCGTAGGGCCGGTCACCAGCACGATTTTATTGCGCGCTTCCAGCATCGAAAACTGCAATGCCGTGCGCAGGCCGCGTAAGCCTTCAATCGCGGTATCGGCGGATGCTGTTTGCGCCAGTACCGAGACTTGCGCCGCCTTGGCGCGGATCTGCTGATACAGCTGCGCCTGCTTTTCACTGTGAGCGACGGAGGCAAAAACCGAAACGCCCAATGCCTGCTCGATTTCATGGGCGTCGCTGACGCCGCCAAACAGGTATTTTCTCGCGCCGGCGCATGCCAGGCCCGCGACCACGCCGAGCAATGCCGACAGCAGCACGATCATGCCGCGATGTGGTTTGATCGGCTGGTCAGGAACGATCGCGGGATCGATGATGCGGACATTGCCGGTTTTGCCCGCTTTTACCAGGCGCAACTGCTGGGCGGAGTTCAGCAGCGCGGTATACAGGTCGGTATTGACCTTGACGTCGCGGTTGAGGCGGAACAGGTTCTGTTCGAGCAGCGGCAGTTTTTTGATCTGCGCCGTGTATTTATCGAGTTCGCGGCTGATTTCCTCGATCTGGCGGTTGACGCCGACGACAGCCGGATGCGCGCTGGTGAAGCCAATCAGCAGTTCTTCTTTTTTCTGCTTCAGTTCTATCAGCTTGGTCTGGGCGGCGACGTTTTGCTGCAGCATCAGTTTCGACTCTTCACCCAGGTTGATGGTGCCGCTGCTGTTGCGGAACTGGTTGTACTTGTTCTCGGCCAGCTCCAGTTCTGCACGCAGTTCCGGTAATTTCCTGTCGAGGAAGGCCAGCGTTTTTTCGGCTTCTTCCGATTTCCGTGCAATGTTCTGGCGTACGTAGTCTTCGCCGATTTCATTGACGATGCTGGTAATGAGCTGAGGATCCGTGCCTTGCAGGGAGAGATTCAGTATGCCGGACTGTTTGCCTTTTTCCGCGACGTTGATTGCGGACCGCAGTTTGGCGAGCGTCTCCAGTCGAGAAGCGTGGTGCAAAATGAACTGCGCTCCAGGTTTGCCTTCAAGCGCGGCGACGTTGAGCGTTATGTCGCCGTATCTGGTCTTGGCATTCAGCTCCTGGCCGATTTTTCCTGTCAGATCGAGTTTGGAGGCGTTTTCGCGCAGGCTGAAAAGACCCTGGCCATTTACAGTCAGTATGAAATCCTTGTTTTCCAATCCCCTGGGAACGGTAAACCGCGCCACGTCTATTTTCTCCGCTCCCCATGCATAGCCGCCACGGCCGAATACGCCGGGCGTGGACAAACCGGTTTCGTCTTCAGCGATCCAGGCGCCGATCAGGGGGAAATACCTGGGGCGGGCAGAGACGTCCAGGTGCAGGTTATCCACCGCCTGCGACGCCAATGTGCGTGAACGCAATATCTCGATTTCGGCGGAAGCATCAGCTTTCACGTCGGCCAGAAACGACAAGCCGCCCAACAGGCTTTTTGTGGAATTCGGACCGTCTTCCACCTGCACCAGCAGGTCGGCGCTGTAAACCGGTTCGGTCAGAAACGCATAGGTGGATCCTAACAGCGTGGCCGCCAGCGCTATGCAGACGATCAGCCAGCGATTGTCGAAAATCACGTCAAGGAGGGTGGCGAAGCTGATGGCTTCTTCACCAAAAGCTTCCTCGGAAGCGGGGCGTTGTTGAGCATTCATTTTTACTCTGTTTTCTGCATGAGGATTATTGCTATTTGATTAATTAAAGTGGCATGGAGAAATGCCATGGCATTGCCGCCAGCTGTTTTCCGTTCACGCTTATTGGTGGATTCGCGTCAGCCGATGCGCGCTATTTTTTGCGTTATTTCAGCGATGCCGTCGGAGATCAGCCGGTACGCTTGCCGAAAGCTGCTCATCTCCTGCCGATACGGATCCGGTATGTCGACATTTCCGAATTCGCCGTTGCGCAGCACCTTGCCCTTGGCCGCGGGATATCGTTGCTCGATGTAGCGTTTTTGCTCGCTGTCCATAGTCAGGATCAGGTCGGCCTCGCTTACCATCCATCCGGCCAGTTTCTGCGCACGATGGCGGCTGATGTCGATGCCTTGTTCCCGCATGATCTGAATTAAATAAGGATCGGCGGGATGGCCGACCATGGCGTCGACGCCGGCCGAACGCACCGTCTTTTCCGGAAAGGCCTTTTGCAGCAAGCCTTCCGCCATGGGGCTGCGGCATATGTTGCCGATGCAAATGACGAGCAAGTTATTCATTATTTTCCCGCTTGCACCGCGCTGGTCACAGACTGCGCGCTGGGGATAACCAGGCTCACCACGCGCGACCAGAGCGCCAGCGGCGCGGCATCGACATAGACCACATCCTTTGCCTGCAGCTGGAAACGTTCGGCCATGATGAAAGCTACCGGGGAACGCGCATCCAGGTGATACACCTGCGGCTGCGCTGCATCGGCGGCGGCGCCGCGCACGACGTACACCTGGCGGCCGTCGCTGGTCAGCGGATTCAGTCCGCCTGCTTCACCCAGCGCTTCGGCCAGGCTCAGCTGGCCATCGCGCAATGTCAGCGTGACAGGATGCGAAACTTCGCCGAGGACAAAGACCTTGCTGTCGTCGCGAGGAAATATCCGTATCGCATCGCCGCCGGCCAGCATGATGGCGGCGGGATCCATCCCTTTGCGCACCAGCAGCGGAAGATTGACGCGGTAATTCTTGCCCGCCCGTGAAATTTCAACATGAGTCGCGTCGCCCGTCGGCAATACGCCCTCGGCGCGGTTCAATGCTTCCGCCAGGGTCATCGGGATATCGTTGATTGTCTGTATTCCCTGGGTTTTCACTTCGCCGCTCACATATACCCGTTGGCTGCGGTACGCCTGTACACGCAATGTCAGATTCGGTTTTTTGAAATAGCGTCCCAGTTGCTCGGTTAAAGCACTGCGTGCATCTGCTTCCGTCAGGCCGGCAAGTTTTATCAAGCCGACATAGGGAAACTGCACCAAGCCATTCTGGTCGACCACAAACCCGGGCGTCGTGCCGCTGCCGATGCCGGCAGCCGTGCCTTGGGCAATGCCTGCCATCATCGGCGCAACCAGTTCCGGATGGTCCCACACGGTAATGGAAAGGATGTCGCCATTGCCTATCAGGTAAGGCGTCGGCTTGCCCAGCAATGGCGCGAGGTCCGGATCGGCGCGGTTCGTTCTCGATAATTGCTCTTCTTGCAACAATCTGGGCGTGATAATGCGCAGCATCGAAGGACCGGCGTCCTCCTGGGCAGTTAACTCTGCCTCATCCATGCGCATTCCCGGTACGGTCACGCAGGCAGAAAGACAGAAGGCCAGCGCAACAATGCCCCAGCGGCGCAGATAAGTTTTGAAGGAAGAAGCCATATTGTTCTCAGTCTTGCGGTAAGGTCAAAATTCTACAGACCGAGGAAAAAATATATATGGGACTTATCCTTTTCATGGTGGGAATAGGTCAAAACAATTGTGGGATTTTTCCTTCCCGCGACGCCTGGATCGCCCAGCCGCGACTGCGGCTCCTGCTTACCACGTCTCTTCCTTCCCGTTTTGCCGAGCCAGGTGCGACTTGAAACGGTCCGCGGCGAAATCTACAAAAGCAGTGACCTTGGCGGACAGGTTCAGCCGCTCCGGATAGACGGCAAAGATGTCGGAAGGCGGCAGCGTCCAGTCGCCGAGTACCTGGCGCAGGCGCCCTGAGCGGATATATGGCGCCACGTCCCATTCGGAACGCAGCAATATGCCATGTCCGGCCAGCGCCCAGTCCAGCGCGATCTCGCCATCGTTGGTGCTGAGCGCGCCGCGCACCTTGACGGTTTCCTGCCGCTTGCCCTTGCTTAAGTGCCAGCTGCCGTAGGCGGCGTCGTTTTCCCGCAGCACGATGCAGCCGTGCTGCTGCAGGTCGCGCGGCGCCAGCGGCGCCGCATGCTGTTTCAGGTATGCCGGCGCCGCGCACAATAAGCGCCGGTTGGAGGCGATCTTGCGGGCGATGATGCGCGCATCCGGCAGCTCGCCGATGCGGATGCCGATATCGAAAGCCTGGTCTGCCAGGTTCAAGGGGCGGTCGGACAGCTGCAGCTGGACTTCGACTTCCGGATAACGCTTGCTGAATGCCGAAACGGCCGGCCCGATATGCTTGCGGCCGAAGCCGAAGCTGGCGTTGATGCGCAACAGTCCCTTGGGCACGGCGCGGCTGTTGCTGACCGTACGTTCCAGCGCCTCGATGTCGGCCAGTATCCGGGCGCCGTCCGCCAGGTAAATCTCTCCTTCGTGGGTGACGCTCATGGTGCGGGTGGTGCGGTTCAGCAAGCGCACGCCCAGCCGCTGCTCCAGGTTCGCCAGCCGCTTGGTGACCGCGGGCGGGGTGACGCCGAGTTCGCGCGCCAGCGCCGCAAGGCTGCCGGCCTTGACCAGCAGGGCAAAAAAAGCAAGGTCTGAGATAGTGTTCATTATTAAATTTAAGGAACTAATAGAGTTAATATCAATGAATTATAAATCTTCAGGCCGGTTATACAATCGCCATAACGATAGAAGGAGGAGCGGCAAATGTTTTCTGGATTCGAACATGGTGTGGCCGAAGTCAACGGTACCTGCATCAAGTACCTGCGCGGCGGCAGTGGCCCCGCGCTGCTGTTGCTGCACGGGCATCCGCAAACCCATGTGATCTGGCACAAGGTGGCCGAACGGCTGGCCAGCCGCTTCACGGTGATCGCAGCCGACCTGCGCGGCTACGGTGACAGTGGCAAGCCGGCTGGACTGCCGGATCACAGCAACTACTCCAAGCGCACCATGGGACAGGACCAGATCGGCCTGATGGCGCAACTGGGTTTTCCGCAGTTCCTGTTGATGGGGCATGACCGCGGCGGCCGGGTGGCTTATCGCATGGCACTCGATCATCCGCAGGCCGTCAGCAAGCTGGTGCTGCTGGATATCGCACCGACGCTGGCCATGTATGAACAGACCACGATGGCCTTCGCCACCGCCTATTACCACTGGTTCTTTCTGATCCGGCCGGCGCCTTTCCCCGAAATGCTGATCGGCGCCCATCCCGAGGAATACCTGAAACACACCATAGGCGGCCGCAGCGCCGGCCTGGCGCCGTTTACGCCGCAAGCCTATGCGGAATACCTGCGCTGCCTGAGCGATCCGGCCACCATCCACGGCATCTGCGAAGACTATCGCGCCAGCGCCGGCATCGACCTGGAGCATGAACGCCATGACCTGGCGCTGGGTCTCAAGATAGAGTGCCAGACGCTGGTCTTGTGGGGCGCGCAGGGCGTGATCGAGAAATGTTTCCAGCCCATGCAGGAATGGCGGCAGCTGGCGAGCCGGCTGAGCGGCAAAGCGCTGGCTTGCGGCCATTACATTCCCGAAGAAGCGCCTGACGCCTTGCTGGCCGAAGTCCTGCCGTTTTTTGCCTGAGCGGCCGAGGTGATTACCATGTCGCAGCGTACGCTTTATAGAAAACTGGTCGATTCGCACACCGTGGCCCGGCTCGACGAGCAGCATGTGCTGCTGTATGCGGATCTGCACATCATGAACGAATACACCAGCCCGCAGGCGTTCAGCAGCCTGCGCGAGAAAAATCGCAAGGTGCTGCGGCCGCAGCAGCAGCTGGCGGTGGTGTCGCACATCATTCCGACCCATCCGGTCAGCGTCGCCGAGCGTGTGATCATCGATCCGCCGTCTGCCCTGCAGGCCAGCAACCTGAAGCGCAATTGCCGCGATTTCGGCATCAAGCTGTTCGACACCAATCACGAAGAGCAGGGCATCGAACATATCATCGCCCCCGAACACGGCTGGATCCGGCCCGGCATGGTGGTGCTGTGCGGCGATAGCCACACTACCACTTATGGCGCCCTGGGCGCGCTTGGATTCGGCGTAGGAACTTCCGAAGTGGAACACATCCTGGCGACACAAACCCTGGTATACCGGCTGGCGCAAGACATGCGCATCAAGGTCGACGGCCGGCTGCCTGCCGGCACTTCAGTCAAAGACCTGATCCTGCTGATCATCGCCCGCATAGGCGCGCAGGGCGCACGCGGTTACGCGGTGGAATTTTGCGGATCGACGATGGCGGCGCTGTCGGCCGAGGCGCGCATGACCCTGTGCAATATGGCGGTGGAGGCAGGGGCGAGGGCGGCGCTGATCCGGCCCGACCAGACCACCTTCGACTACATCAGGGAAAAAGCAGCAAGCCTCGATGAGCAGGAATTCGCGCAGGCGCTGGCGGATTGGGAGCAGTTGTATTCCGACCGAGGCGCCGTCTTTGATATCGAACACGTATTTTCGGCATCGGAAGTTGCGCCGTTCGTGACCTGGGGCACCAGTCCCGACCAGGCGATGGCGGTCACGGCATCGATACCCGATCCGGCGCTGGCGGCCGACGCTCAGGCCGGCGCCACCATCTCCCAGGCGTTGCAATACATGGGGCTGGCCGCCGGCGGCGCCATGCTTGGCTTGCCGGTCGACCGTGTCTTCATCGGCTCGTGCACCAACGGCCGCATCGAGGACTTGCGTAGCGCCGCGGCGATAGTCAGCGGCCGCCATGTTGCGGCAACGGTCAGGGCCATGGTGGTGCCGGGCTCCGGCGAGGTGCGCCGCCAGGCCGAGCAGGAAGGCCTGGCCAAAATTTTTATCGACGCCGGATTTGAATGGCGCCAGCCGGGATGCTCGATGTGCCTGGCGATGAACGACGATGTGCTGGCCCCGGGCGAGCGTTGCGCCTCCACCACCAACCGCAACTTCGAAGGCCGCCAGGGCCGGGGCGGCCGCACCCACCTGATGAGTCCGGCGATGGCGGCGGCTGCCGCGATAAGCGGCTGCATCAGCGACGTACGCAAACTGGAGAACCGGCATGCATGACAAAACACGCATAACAGGCATCGCAGCACCGCTGCTGATCGACAACCTCGATACCGACCAGATCATGCCCAAGCAGTTCCTGCGCACTATCACCAAGGAAGGACTGGACCGGGGCGTGCTGTTTGACTTGCGGTTTTACCCGGATGGCAGGCCCAGGCCGGATTTTGTGTTGAATCGTCCGGAATATGAAAATTCCAGCATCCTGATCGGTGGCTCCAACTTCGGTTGCGGCTCCAGCCGCGAACACGCGGTATGGGGCTTGCAGCAACTGGGCATCGAGGCGGTGATTGCATCCAGCTTTGGAGAAATATTTTTCAGCAACGCGCTGAACAACCGTCTGCTGCTGATCGTGCTTGAGCCGGACAAGATCAAACGTCTACTGGAAGAGTTGGCGGCCGGAAATCATCATCTGATCATTGACCTGGCGACAATGGAACTGCAGTGTGTCTCGCTGGCGTTCTGTTTTTCACTGGGCACGCGACATAGGAAAATGATAGTAGAGGGGCTAGATATGGTAGCTGCGACTTTGCAGTTCCTGCCGCAGATAGAGGCATTCGAAAAGGCGCACTACGGAGCCTGCCGTTGGGCCAGGGTGCTGGCTGAGCAGGAGCGCTGAAGCCGGCGTTGCCGGCCTCAGCTCATGGCTTGCAGAAGTTACAGTGCCGAGATGACAGATGCATCCGGTTGTGCGATTACCGGGCAATTGATGATCAGCCCGTTTGGAACCAGAGGGATAAGATTTCCTGTTGCCGAGCCCGCCGCGAGACTGGTGACTTGCCCCGATTCAATGAGCTGTTTCAGCTGCTTGACGCTCTTGATCCTGACTGCATTTTCCGGACGGTTCCATTTCGAAATATGCGCGTCCCACAACGGGCTGTAATTATTGCTGTTGCCTTCCACGTTGTTGGCAGGCTGTAATGGAAACACGTTGATCGGGTCAGGCTTGTAGCTTGGCGTTTTTCCTGCTTCCACTTCCAGCTTGTAGTTGTAGATCAGCGAGTTAAGTCCTTGCTGCTCAGGGGTTCCCTCTGCCTGGCCATTACCGACCGGGGAAAAAGCCAGCAACGGCGAGTTATCTGCAGGAAGATCTTTTCCGAATGTCTTGATTGAAGCAAGCCTTGGCGCATATGTGCCGCCTTCTATAGCTGCCGGCCCCGGATCGTTGGCATCGGTGACCAAATGGTAGTAGTACTGCTTGTTGTCTTGGTAACCGTCCAGGAAGCTGAGCGTGGCGGTCATGTTTTTCTTGTCTATATTGCCGCCGGCGCCATCAACGATATGGTCGTGATCGCCAGTTGCATTGCTTACATAGGAGATATTCAAAACCACACCGCTTGGCAATTTCACCAAAGGCGAATATTTGCTGTCGCCGAATGCGCCTGGCACTGGCGAGGCGAGTTGCTCCAGGGCTGTCGAATTTGAAGTAATGCCAGCTACTCCCAGCGATCTCACCGGACTGAAATCGACGCTGCCTTCAAATACCAGTCGACCGTCTTTGTCGAACGTGGCTTGCTGCACTGCATCGGTTTCAAGCGCATGGACCAGTTTCGGGGCATAGTTAACTCCAAGCTGTTTTGCCGTCTCAAAATCGGACGCTTCGGTAATGATGTAGTACTCGGCACCTTTCGAACTCGAACCCTTATAGAGCGGTAATTTAACGAGCTGGGCTTTAAAGTCAATTGCCAGCGTGCTTGGGAAAAAGACATTCCAGTTGCCTGGGTATTTTGCTGCCAGTATTTTGTTTCTGTATTCAGTTCCGTTCAAACCAATTTCTGCTCCGGCTGAAGAAAGCAAGGTCTTGGCATCGGCAGTCGTATCAGGAACGGAAGGAGACGAATCGCCGCCGCATCCAGCCAGAAAGATGGTGGCTGCGACAGGAATTGCTGCCAGCTTAAAAGTTTTTTTCATTTATATATCTCGCTATTCTTAAATATTAGTCATCAAGTATTTGTTGTAATAACGCGATACACAACTTGTTTGCCTATCCCGTTAAATCACACAAAGACAAGTGTAAGTTTTAAAAAAAGCAAGGCAATCGGAGCGGGACTAATCCTCTGTAGGAAAAATCTTTATATGCCGGCGGTGTTTTTTGAGGCCAGGCCAACGCAATCAAGACAATTTGGCTACACTGTCAGGCCAAAAGCAACCAGGCTCCGAACATGCAAACCACCTACCAGAACCAGCAATGGTTTTACGTTAAGCGTCCCGACGGACGCGTCGGCAATGAACACTATGAGCTGCGTAAAACCGAACTGGACGGAAATCTCTCGGCCAATGAAGTGATCCTGCGCGCCAGGATCGTCAGCGTCGATCCCTATATCCGCATCCAGCAGCATGAGCGCAATACCTACGACGTGCCGCATCCGCTGGGCATCGTCCAGCGCGCCGGCGTGGTGGGCGAGGTGGTGGCTTCGGCCAGCCCGCTGTTCCAGGCGGGCGACTGGGTGTCGGCGTACAGCGGCTGGCAGCTTTATGCGCGTTGCCATCAGAGCGAACTCACCAAGCTGGACCCCGGCGCGGCGCCGGTTTCGACGGCACTGGGCGTGCTTGGCATGCCGGGCCGGACTGCTTGGTTCGGCTTGACCGAGGCCGGGCGTCCGCGTCCAGGCGATACCTTGCTGGTGTCCGGCGCTGCCGGCGCGGTCGGCTCCCTGGTGGCGCAGTTCGGCAAACGCGCCGGCTGCCGCGTGATCGGCATTGCCGGCGGGCCTGAAAAATGCAAATTCCTTACCGAGACGCTGAAGCTTGACGGCGCCGTCGACTATCGTGCACATACCACGCCCGCGGCGCTGAGAGCTGCCATCCAGGCTGCTACCGGCGGCGTCGATATCTATTTCGACAATGTCGGCGGCCCGATTACCGACGCCGTCATCCCGCTGATCAAGCGGCGCGCGCGCATCATCATCTGCGGCGCCATCAGCCAGTACGACGGCGGCCTGGATACGCCCGACCTTGGCCCGCGTTTCCTGCAGCACATGCTGTTCCAGCGGGCGACCATCCAGGGCATCCTGGCGCGCGACTTCGCCCATCGCATGGATGAAATGCTGGCGATCGTGGCGCCGTGGGTGAAGAGCGGCGAGATCGTTTTCCAGGAGACCTATGTCGACGGTTTCGAGCAGTTGCCGGAAGCGCTCAACAGCCTGTTCGAAGGAAAGAATACCGGCAAGCTGCTGGTTCGGGTTTAAGACGATAACCGAGAAATTTCCGTGAAGCAGCCGCACTGAATTACAATTGGACCAGGGCAATGTCTAAGGGGCCAACATGCTTGTAGTTACTACGGAAAACATCTCGGGTTACCGGGTCAAGGAAGTCAAAGGCCAGGTATTCGGGCTGGTGGTGCGCAGCCGCGGCCTGGCGGGCAATATCATGGCTGGGCTGCGTTCGATAGTGGGCGGTGAAATCACCGAATATACGCAGTTGCTCGAGGAAGCGCGCCGCCATGCAGTTGACCGCATGGTCAAGAACGCCCACAGCATGGGCGGCAACGCCGTGGTGATGATGCGCTTCGATTCCTCGGAAATGGGGCAGACCATGAGCGAGATCGTGGCATATGGCACGGCAGTGGTGGTCGAGCCGGTTGCGCCTTAATCATGTTACGCCTGCTGCTGCTTGGTTTTGCGATCCTGCTGGTGCTGGCCGGCCTGGTCTGCACCATTGCCGGCGCCGACGGCGCGTGGCCGTTCACCCTCTGGGGTTTGCTGCTGGTGGCGGCAGTCTTGCTGGAACGCTGGCGTTATTCGCACACGCCGAAAGCGGACGACGGCCCTTGGCAGGAAACCGGAGAGCGTTTTGTCGATCCGGAATCGGGGCGCGTGATGAGTGTTTGGTACAGCCCGGACAGCGGTGAACGGCGTTATGTTCCCATCAGTGAAAACGACAACCAGCTCCCTTGACATCGCAGGCAATCAGGATATGACGCAGATATTAGGTCCGGCATTCACGCTGGTGGAAGAAATCGAGGCGTCGCAGCTGGCGCAGGAGGGCGGCTTTGGCGAACGGACCCGGCCATTGCTGGTGAAGGGCGCGCTGCGCAATTGGCCGGCGCAGGAAAACTGGTCTTTTGAAAAGATGGCGCAGTTGCGCAATAAAGACGGTTCGGAACCGACCAGGAAATTCCAGAATGGCCTGGTGGAGCAAGGTGAAACCCAGGAACGGCCGTTGCTGCCGATTGCGCCGTACCTGCGCGAGCTTGCGGCGCTGGCGACAGAACCGGTCAGCGACGAGGCCGGCCTGCTGCCGAACCGGCGGCGCCTGCAATTGCAGCCAGGCGAGGAGTTCCATCTCAACTGGGCGCACATGCAATCGTTTACCCCGCACCAGAACTATCTGGCGCAATGGAGCATCCTGGAAGATTTCCCGCAGCTACGCAGCGATTTCGATATCCGCAGCTTGTGGCCCGGCTGGCGCTGGACCTGGGAATCGGTATTCATGGGTCCGGCCAACACCCACACGGGACTGCACCGCGACGTGCCCAACAACTGGTTTTGCCAGGCGCGCGGGGTCAAGGAATTTGTCATGTTCCAGCCATCGGAAGAGGCGTTCATGCGGCCGTCAAAAAAATACGACTGGGGTGCTACCCTGAGCTCGATCAACATTGCGCGTTTCGACCAGCACCCGGAACAGCTGCGCGACCTGGAACAGGCCAAAGGGCTGTATGCACGGGTAGAGCAGGGCGACGCCTTGTTCATACCGAAACGCACCTGGCACGCGGTGGTGTCGCTGGCGCCGTCGATCAGCCTGGCGGTATTCGGACTGACCGCCAAGGAGATACTGCTGAGCGGCGTGCCGACCGCGACCAAGGATCTGCTGCACAATATGCATCTATACCGCTGGGGGCATTGCATCTGCCACAAGCATCTGGCGTAGGAGGCGGAGCGATGCCGCTGAGGGAAATTGTCCGAGCCTTCCTGTGTGCACGGACAATAAATGGATGCCGGAACAGCGCTGAATTCCATTAGAATGACTGTCGCCCGATCAACACTGCATACTCAACGGAATTATGGATATCCTCACGCTGGAACATTTTGCCGCACGCGTTAATGAGACTTTTTATTCCGTGGGCGACGGCAATGCGCCTTTCGTGCTGGTCGAAGTGAAACCGTTGGCGGCGCCTACCATGGCGGGCATGCTGCGGGCGCCGTTCAGCCTGTTGTTCCGGAATTGTTCGCCTATCCTGTTCACCCAGAAAATCTTCCAGATGAAACATGAAGCCATAGGCGAAGTAGGTATTTTCCTGGTGCCGGTGGCGCGCGACCAGGAAGGTTTTTTGTATCAGGCGGTATTCAACTAGCCTGAATTTTCGCGGTCTTATGCCGCCTGCCAGCGCATACCGGTATATGGGCCGTCCTCGTCCGTCGCAATAAATCCAAGCCGTTCATAGAGCCGCCGCGCAGCATCGTTGCGCTGGTCGACGTGCAAATTCAGGCCGGCTTCATCTGTCTGCGCCAACTGCTGGGCGCCGCGAATCAGGGCCGTGCCTATGCCGCCGTTGCGCCATTGCGGCACCAGGCTGATATCGATGACCAGGAACTGCGGCGCCCGCCGCCAGAGGTACAGGCGTCCTATCGGCTGCGCTGCCGATTCAACCAGGCAGAAATCCGCATCCGGGTAATGGGTCAGATAGTGGCGGTGCTGCAGCGCGAACTGGCTGTCGAGAAAAGCATTTTTTTGCGCTTGCGGCCATGGCAGCGGCGCTAGTTCTTCGGCGCGCAGCTGGCG
>NZ_JAQGLV010000131.1 GCF_028292705.1 Collimonas fungivorans
TGAAGGGGGCTGATATCGTGTACGCGACCCGGATCCAGAAAGAACGCTTTGCCGACGAGGCGATAGAGGGCTACACCCCGGATTTCCAGATCAACCAGGCGCTGATCGATTCCGCCTGCAGCGCCGACACCATCGTCATGCATCCCCTGCCGCGCGACGGCAGGCCGGGCGCCAACGACCTCAGCACCGATCTCAACCACGATCCGCGCTTGGCGATCTTCCGCCAGACGGACAACGGCATACCGGTGAGGATGGCGATCTTTGCGACTTTGCTAGGTGTGGAAAACCAGGTGCAGCATTCGATGCGCGACGCCAGCTGGCGTTCGCCGCACCATGTCGGACCGGATGATGCGGCATTTGATGGGGTCGCCTAGACGGGATCGCCTAGATGGCGCGCCCAGACGGACCCGATTGAAATTCGCGGGCCGGCCTAGGCAGGCCCGGCCGTATTCAGCAGGAAAATGAAGCTCAGTGCGTCTTCTTTGGGCGCAATGTCTTGCCAGGCGGCGGCGCCACCGGCTTTTCCTTGGCCAGCGCCAGCAGGCCGGCGCAATCGCTTTGCTGGTCCGCGCTGATATTAATCAGAGGCAGCACGGCCGCCACCGGAGCCAGCACGCCCAGCGCAATCGCGCCGCCAGCCTTCAACGCCAGCACACCCTTGTCCACCCCTACGTCCGGGTTCTTGAAGCTGCCTGTGACGTGCAGCGGCGACCTGAGCGAGAAGATGCGCAATCCCTTGGTCTTCGGATTGATGGTCAGGGCCAGCGACTCCTGCGCCAGGTTGACCTGGCCTTGGACATTGATGATGGCATCGTCGGTATCCATCACGAAGGTGCGCGCATCCATCACGCCATTGGTCACGGCAAAATCGCTGGCCAGGCAATTCAGCTTCACTTGTTTGTCGCCGAACAGCTTGGAAATCACCACATTGCCGATATTCAGGCCCGCCGCTTCCAGCAGGAACTTGCTGATGGTGCCCTGGTTGATCAGGGTTTTCAGTTCGCCGTTCGAGCTGCCCAGCAGGCTGGCCACCGAATTGCCGACTGCGGACAGCGAAGCGTCGCCATTGATTTCCCCCAGGCTGGCCTGGGCTGACGCCAGCGTAGGGAACAGCTGCTTGATTTTCAGATGGCGCGCCGAAATTTTCATTTCCGCCTTGATCAGCTTATTGCTGCCGTCGAGCTTGATGTTGGAAACCAGGTTGCCGCCAGCCACGCCAAAGTTCAGCGGCGTCAGCGACAGCACGCTGTCCTTCAGATGCAGGTCGGCCACCAGGTCCTGGATCGGCAAGTCTTTATCGCGGATGATCTTGCGGCCGGTGAATTTGACGTCGGCATCGATACTGCCCCAGCGCGCGGTATCGAACTGCTCCACCGGCAGCACCTTGTTGCCCGGTTGCGCCACGCCATCGCCGCGATTGGCCTTGCTGGCGTTGGAGTCGGCGCCGATCAGCGGCGCCAAGTCCTGCAGCTTAAGCTGGTTCGACAACAGCGTACCTTTCAGCAAAGGCCGCGGTTTCTGCGCGACATATTCCAGCGTGCCGGACAGGTCGCTGGAACCGACGCGGCCGCTGAATTTATCGTAGATCCAGTCGCCGCCGGCGCTGTTGAGCTTGCCGATCAGCCGCCCTTCGGTGGCGAACGGCGGCGTCGCCGGCAGCACGATGCCGGTCAGCGGATACAGGTTCGACATGCTGGCGCCCGACAGTTTCAGGCGCAGGTCCAGCGCCGCCAGGTCGCTCGGTTTGGTCAGCGTGCCCTGGATTGCAATCGCGGTCTTGCCTACATGGATGCTGGCTTGCAGCGGATACGGCTTGCTGGAATTCTGCAGCGACAGCACTGCGCCTGCCTTGCCTTCGCCGCCGACAGCGGCTTTGTTGAAGGTGCCGCCGACTTTCCAGCCGATGCCGTAACCTTCAGGGCTGACCACCGGCAAGCTGTCGATGTCGGCCTTGATGTCGAGCTTGCTGACGGGATCAAGCAATCTCACCGTGCCTTTCGCCAGCACCAGCTTTTGCAGCTCAAGCTGCCAGGCGGACGGTCCGCTGGATTTGAAAGTCCAGTTGTTGTCGCCATCCGGCTTGCGCTCCAGCGCGATGCTCGGCGTATCCAGCTCCAGCGACGGCACCACGATCTGGTGCGCCAGCAGCGGCAAGGGACTCAATGAAAACGTCAGCTGGCCGATCTCCGCCATGTGCGGACCGGTCTTGGCCCAGTCCGGATTGTCCAGCACGATGTCCTTCGCGCTCAGGCGCGGCCAGGGCACCCAGCGGCGCCAGCTGTCGAGGTCGGTCTGCGAGTTTTGCCAGGTAAGCGCGAGGTCGCCGCGAATCGCAAAATTGCGTCCGGTAGCCTCGCTGACCCGCTGGTTGAGCCACGGTTTGGCGCGGTTCCAGTCGAACGTGAGCAGCAGCGCCACGCACAGGGCGATCAAACCAATCAACGCCGCAATCGACCACAACAGCACTCGAACCGGACGCCGTAGCGGGGGAAATGTAGAGGTAGTCATAAGGTTGTGAGGCAACTCGCTATCAAAAGTTCAATTTGACAAGTATCTGGAATACTGTGCTTGTCGCTTTGATAATAATGAAACTGATAAGAAATTGTATGTCATCGGGACCCGGCGATGAGGCGTTATCTAGAGACTGTCCTCTGCGTTTGTGTGAGACATGCAAGCGTTTGTAACCCGA
Organism: Collimonas fungivorans; assembly: GCF_028292705.1. GTDB lineage: Bacteria > Pseudomonadota > Gammaproteobacteria > Burkholderiales > Burkholderiaceae_D > Collimonas > Collimonas fungivorans_B. Next base: position 2,690 of record NZ_JAQGLV010000131.1, read on the forward strand.
TGTTGCGCGGCCAAGCTGCCGTGCTAGCGTGTAACTACCGTCCATTCCTCGTAGTCTGGAGCAAAAAATGAGTAACAATAAAAATACCTCGATGTCGCTGATGCTGAGCGTCTGCGTAGCGGTGCTGCCGCTGGCCGCCTGCGACAAAAAGCCCGACGCCGTACCTGCTGCAGCCGCGCCCCAGGCGCAACAAGCACCGGCGGCCCCTGCCTATGTACCGCCAACCGCCGACCAGCTGTATCAGCTGGTCGGTCCTATCGCACTGTTTCCCGACAAGCTGGTGGCGCAAGTACTGGCCGCATCCAGCTATCCCGACCAGATAACCGCCGCCGATAACTGGCTGGCGCAAAACAAGAACCTGAAAGGCGCCCAGCTGCAGGACGCGGCCAACCAGCAGCCCTGGGACGTCAGCGTCAAAGGCTTGACGCAGTTTCCCAGCGTGCTGGACCAGATGGCGCGCAACATTCCCTGGACCTCGGCCCTTGGCGATGCTTACGTCAACGATCCTAGCGACGTGATGAATGCGATCCAGGTGATGCGCCAGCGCGCCGCCAGCAGCGGCAATCTGAAGGACAGCAAACAGCAGCGCATCGCCGTCAGGCCGCGCGTGCAGCCTGCGCCGCCTACTGACTATGCGCTGCCGCCTGGCGAGCCGCTGGTCTACGCCGGCCCGGAAATGGTTGCGCCACCGCCGGAAACCATCGTGATCGAGCCGGCCGAACCGGATGTGGTGTACGTGCCGGCCTACAATCCCGGCGTGGTCTATGGCCAGCCGCTGCCGGTCTATCCCGGTTATTCCTACGAACCCCCTGCACCTTATTACCCGCCTGGCGAGATAGTGACCGCCGGCGTGATCACCTTCGGCCTCGGCGTCGCCGTCGGCGCAGTGATCAGCCATCACGACTGGGGCTGGAATTCTTGGGGCGTGCATTGGGGCGGCGATGGCGGCGGCGGCAACTGGCGCGGCGGCGGCGACCGCGACCATGGCTGGCACCGGCCCGCGGTTGTGTATAACAACAATACCTATGTGTCGCGCTCGACGACGATCGTCAATCGCGTGACCAACAACTACAACAACACCTACAACAACAGTACGGTGAACAACAACACCCGCAATAATTTTGGCGGTCCCGGCAATAATCCTGCTGCGGCCAACGGCGGGCGCCCCCCTGGCCAGCCGGGCGGCGGCGCGCCTAATTTCTTCAATGGGCAGCGGCCGAATCCGGCGCAAGCGAATCCTGCACAGCCGCAGCCGCAGCCACAGCCACAGCAGCGTCCGAACCAGAATGCAGCGCCGTTTGCCGGCAATCCGCGGCCAAACCATGGGCAGCCGGATTTCGGCCACATGAGCCGGCCCGACTTCGGCAAGACTCCGCCGCAAGCGAGCGGCGGTGCGCCTAACGCCAATCAACTGGCGCGCCCGGGCTTCCTCCGGCCGGCTCCCGGCCAGCCGCAAGCCAGCGAACCGGGGCAGAAGCCGTTGCCGAACCAGCTACAGCAAAACGCGCAGAGCCGGCGTCCGGTCCAGCCGAGGAACCTGGATGCAGAAAACCCGGTGAACCTGCATAAGAATCCTTTCAACGGCAATGTCCCAAGGCCGAACGTCAATCGGCCGGCCGCGCCTGAGGCGGCAAGACCGCAGCCGACGCCGCAAGCGACACCGCAGCCGCAAAACCTGCCTAACCGGCAGCCGGAGCAGTCCCAGCATCGGCCTGAAGGCGGCCAGCAAATGCATCAGGAACCGAACCGGCCGGCGGGCAATCCCGGACCGCAGTTTTTCAACCATCCGGAATC
>NZ_JAQGLV010000164.1 GCF_028292705.1 Collimonas fungivorans
GCGGTGGTAGGGAGCCTTCGGGCTGCCGGTTTTCCTTTTTGCACCGGTCTGCAAACCTTGCCATCTGCCGCCCTCCCGTTTTGCAGCGGGAACGGCTTAATCGCAATCATGGAGGCCGTTATGACTATATCCATAGAATCTCAGCGTATTCCGGTAAAAGCAAACCACCAACCATTTTCTTGGCTGACCGAAGATCTGCACATGAACAGATCGGCGCAATTCATGGCACTGACGCTGGATCTGAGCCAGGGTATTAAAACCTGTCTGTCGTTGATCCACGCCAGCAACCTGGCAAGAGAACATGGCGATGAAGAATCTCCGCCCACACTCAACGTTTCCGATACCGAATGCCTGACGCGTATGGCGATAGCTGCAGCAGGTGTGCTGTCGGAAAGGGCAGAGAGCTACATCGACGTCTTCAATGACATGCGAGCAGGGCGCGAGTAGAAGATCCGGGAGCAAATCCGGCAGTCAACGCCAAAAACATACGAACCTACAGCGAGCCTCGAGGCTCGCGATATGGGTAACGCAAAACACTCCGGACTCCGTCTTAACTCTCTGCCTCGCCAACCGCACGATCAAGATTCTCGTTCACACGCAACAACAACGCCATCAGCTGATCCCGCTCTTCTTTGGTAAAGCCCGCGAGGGCTTGCCGGCTGGCCGTGTCCATAACGGCCTTTCCCTTCGGCATTCGCTCCGAAGCACCGGCAGTCAGCGAAACCAGCTGACTGCGCTTGTCATCGGGATTGGGAACTCGCTGCACCAGCCCGTCGCGCTCCATGCGATTCAGCAGCTGCGCCATGCTGGGCTGTTCCACCTGCGCCAGCCGCGCCAGCTCGGCCTGCGACAAGGCGCCGCTTTTCTTGAGCGCCACCAGCACCGGCAGCTGCCCCATGGCGAACCCAAGCGCGCGCAGCGGGCCGTCGACCAGCCGCATGGAGGTGCGGTAAGCCTGGCCGATGAGTTTCACGGGGTTGTTCGATAGGTCAATCCTCATCATGTTGACATTCCATAGCTAACTATGTTTATATATAGGCACCTATTATAATCGAATCAACCCATTCTGTGAATACACAATTACGCATCGCCATAGTCGGCGCAGGCCCGGGAGGCCTGACACTTGCCCGTATCCTCCACCTGCACGGCATCGTCGCGACGGTGTTCGAGCAGGAATCCCATCCGCTGGAACGCCCGCAGGGCGGCACCCTGGACCTGCATGAAGGATCGGGCCTGCAGGCGCTCAGGCAGGCTGGCCTCATGGACGCGTTCCTGGCCATTGCCCGCTACGAAGACCAGGGCTCGCGCCTGCTGGATAAGGCCGGCAACGTGCTGTTCGAGGACCAGGACAGCGCCAGCGGCGACCGTCCCGAGGTGGATCGCACGGAACTGCGCGCCATGCTGCTGCAGGCTTTGCCCGCCGCTTGCGTGCGCTGGGGCTGCGCCATGCGCGAGGTGCAGGCACGGGATGACGGGCGCTGGGACCTGGTCTTCGATCACGGCAGCGAGGGGCCGTTCGACCTGGTGATCGGCGCCGATGGCGCGTGGTCGCGGATACGGCCTTTGCTGTCGCCTTACCGGCCGCAATACAGCGGCCTCACCTTCATCGAGTGCGGCATCGACGACGTCGACCGCAGCCATCCGGCACTATCGCAGCTGGTGGGACGCGGCAAGATGGGCGTTGAAGCCGACTGCAAGGAAATCATCGCGCAGCGCAATGGCAATGCGCACATCCGCGCTTATGCCATCTTCCGCGTGCCGGCCGACTGGGCGGCGCAGCGTTTCGACCTTGCTTCACCGGCTTCCATGCGCGCGGAACTGATCAAGGAGTTCGACGGCTTCGCTCCCAAGATACTGGATCTGTTCCGGGCCAGCAACGACAATTTCGCTATCCGTCCGATCTATGCGCTGCCGGTGGGGCATTGCTGGGCCAGCCGGCGCGGCCTCACGCTGATTGGCGATGCTGCGCATGTCATGTCGCCTTTTGGCGGCGACGGCGTAAACAACGCCATGTTCGATGCCGCCGAACTGGCGCGACTGCTGATCGAACGCAGCGACTGGGCTGACGCCGCGGCTGAATACGAAGCGCTGATGTTTGCGCGTATTGTCGAGTCTGCCGAAGGTGCGGCGGAAGGAGCGGCAACGCAGCTGTCGCATGTCGGCCAGGAGCTGACGCTGGCAATGTATCGGAGTCATGCTGGCCAGAATTAACGGGGAAACCCTGCCACTGGCGCAGGAACCTAAAATGCCCTCAGTAATGAGGGCATTTTCGTTTTATTGTTGCACCAGCGGTCAATGAGGATCAGGTGAACGTGGGGAATGGTCAGGTACCGAATTTAAGAAAAAACCGATAGTAGCTGCATCAGGAAAATTGCAGCAATGGCCCAGATAATGACGCTGTTTTTAGCCTCGGTCAGATCTGCTTTCGTCACGTAATTCGACTTGATGACTGCAACGTCTGTTTTGACGGTGGACAGCTCGGTTTCCAGTTTCTCTAAACGTGTAAACATGCCTTTATCCTCCTGCGTTTTCTGATGAATCCTGACAGCGTGTTTCGAAATCATATCGAAAATTTTATCTTTAAATGTTACTGTTTCCCCGCTGTCGCAAAAATAATCTGCAGCCAAAACACATGAAAGGAAAACATTCATGATGGTTCAAGGAAAATTCCTGAGGACGTCCACTGTCCTCGGTTCGGCCCTGCTGGGGATGATGCTGCTGTCCGCCGGATGCGGCGGCGGTGGCGAACTGCACCCAGGCGTCCCTGTCGGTTGCAGCCAGCTGAACGGCATGGCCATTCCGGCGCAGGCGATCGGCTTGCCGACCAGCGGCGCCATCGTCACCGACGCGCACATTGTGGCGCCAGCCGGCAGCGGCGTGGCGGCAACCGGCGAGTACTGCCTGGTAAAGGGCGAGATCAACCCGGTCGATCCGGCCGCGCCGAAAATCAAGTTCCAGCTCGGCTTGCCGACTGCCTGGAACCACAAGGCACTGATGTTCGGCGGTGGTGGTTATAACGGCACCGTGCCCGATGTCAGCGGCAACGTCCCCGCCGGTCCGCAGGACAAGGCCAGGCCGCTGGCGCGCGGCTATGCTACCTTTGGCAGCGATTCCGGACACCAGGCCAACCAGATGGGCAGTCGCGACGGCACGTTCGGACAGAACGACGAAGCCTTGCAGAATTTTGCCGGCGATGCGCTCAAGAAAACACGCGACGCGGCGATCCACCTGATCCAGCAGTATTACGCTCGTACGCCACAAAAATCCTACTTCGCCGGCGGCTCGACCGGCGGCCGCGAAGCCCTGGCGGTGGCGCAACGCTGGCCGCAGGACTGGGATGGCGTGATTGCGCTGTATCCGGCCTGGGCTGCGGCCAGCCTGGACCTGCAGTTCGGCCGCATCACGCGCGCTTTCGCCATGCCGGGCGCTTATCTGAACCCGGCCAAACGCAAGACGCTGTATGACGCGGCAATGGCAAGCTGCGATGCGCTGGATGGCGTCAAGGATGGCCTGATCAGCAATATGCCGGCATGCAACAGCGGTTTTGATCCCGCCAGCGCGACGCTGAATGGCGCACCGCTGCGTTGTGCCGGCGGTACGGATAGCGGCGACAGCTGCCTGTCCGATCCACAGATCGCGGCCTTGAAAACCTATAGCACGTCGATCACGTTCAGCCGTCCTCTCGGTAGCGGAGAAACGCAGTATCCCGGCTTCAATGTATGGGGCGCCGACCTCGGCCTGGCCGGCGACTCGGTGGCGCAGAAAACGGTCAGGCTGCTGGCCATGGGCGATAGCCAGCCGGCGCAGCCGATGCCGACCGATGCGCCGTACTGGGCGACATTCTGGGACCAGTGGGCGAAATATTTCGTCACGCGCAATGCGGCGTTTGATTCGCTGTCGCTCGATCCGCAGAATGCGGGGCCATGGCAGGTGCGCATCGACCAGCTCACGATCATGCAAGACGTCAACAAGACGGATCTGTCGGCATTCAAGGCCAGGGGTGGAAAGATCCTGATGGCGCATGGCATGTCGGATGCCCTGGTCAGCACCCGTTCCACCGAAGATTATTTCCGGCGCCTGCAATCGGCCATGGGCAGCGCTGCGGTCGGCAGCTTTGTGCGCTACTACGAAATCCCCGGCTACGGCCATTCGCTGTCGACAGTCTTCAATGCCGCATGGGATTCGCTGACGGCGCTGGAAAACTGGGTGGAGCAGGGCAGTGCGCCGGTATCGCAGGTTGTCTCGGATACGGCGGGCATCCCGGGCCGCAGCCGTCCCCTTTGCGAATTTCCTGCGTGGCCCAGGTACAAGGGCGCGGGCGATGTCAACCTGGCGGCGAGTTTCAGTTGCGCTACGCAGTAGAGACCTGGTGCGGCGAGCCGCCAGCCGCCCTGGCGTTGCATGGGAAAGAGCCATTTTAGCCACACAAATTGGGCTAATTCCGGTTGTCGTCTACATGGCAATGAAATTATGGAGACGACAACAAATTCAAGGAATACAATAGAGCCACGGGGAGGATGCGGCCAGCATAGGGTAGGGCCCCGTGTGGCCGCATTGGCTTATGAGAACCATCAAATACAAGAAAATGACCGGGATGGGCGGCATCGTCGCCCTCGGGTGGCTGATTTTCACCACCGCGGTCGCCGTCAGCCAGCGCAAGCTGATTTTCAAGCCGGTGCGCACCAAGGAAGTCGAGCATCCCCATAGCATCGGACACCGCTCCCGCCTCGTGGTATTACGCAGCACCGACGGCACCCGGCTCTCGGGATGGCTGCTGACGCCGCGTGTGCCTGGCCCCCATCCAGCCGTGGTGTATTTCGGCGGCCGCTCGGAGGAAGTGTCCTGGGTGGCGCGCGATGCCTGGCGCATGTTCCCGAATATGACGGTGCTTGCCATCAACTACCGCGGCTACGGCGATTCGGAGGGCATCCCGGGCGAGCTGAAAATGATAGAAGACGCGCAGATGCTGTTCGACTGGTTTGCCGAGCACCGCCATATCAACGCCGGGCAAATCGCCGTGGTCGGGCGCAGCCTGGGCTCGGGCGTGGCGGTGCAGATAGCCGTCAGCCGGCCGGTCGCAGCGGTGGTGCTGATTACCCCCTACGATTCGCTGCTGGCCCTTGCCAAGCGCCGCTTCCCGGCGGTGCCGGGTTTCGTTCTCAAGCATCGCTTCGATTCAATCAAGCATGCGCCTTTGCTGTCGGCGCCGACGTTCATCGTTCGCGCCGCATCCGACGACGTGGTGCCGGCTTCGCATACCGACCTGCTGGTGGCCAAATTGACCAAGGTGCCGCAGGACGAAACCATTCCCGGTTCCGACCATCACAACATTCCCTATCTCGAGGCAACCCAGGATCGCATCGCCAGCTTCCTGGCGGCGAAATTCAAGCGGGTTACCGAGAGCCTGGTCGCCAACGACATGTAGCTTGCAGGATTGCAGCTGCTGACGCCCATAAAAAAAGGTCCACGATAACGTGGACCTTTTGCTGTCAGCTTGTTTATTGGACCTTCTTGGTACGCGCAATCGATCCGCTGCTCGCATCTTCCCGGTAGGCGTAGGCCACCTTGCCATTGCGGATCTCGCCCATGACGATCATGTTCAGTGCGATCGCTTCATGGTCGGTCGCCGAGAACGGTTTGAAGTAGCGCGAGACGATGGTCGAGGTGGTGTGCACCTGCAGGTTTTCGAGGGCGTCCTTGACCTTGGCGCCGTCTACCGTGTTGGCCTGGAATATCGCCAGCGTGATCAGGCGCAGCGCATCGTAGGTCTGGGCGGCGGCCACGGCGGACGGGATGCGGTTGGTCTTGTTGACGTTGCGGTAGGTCAGCGAGAACTGGTTGCTGACCGAGCTCAATTCGTTTTCGATGAAAGTCACCGAACTGCGTACGCCTTCGGCGCTCTGGCCGGCCTTGTCGATGAAGGTCTGCTGCGACATGCCCCACGGGCCGACGATCGGCAGCCGCAGTTTCAGCTTGTCTGCGCTCTTCACCACCATCGCGCCTTCGGGAGCCAGGCAATACATCACGATGGCCTGGGCGCCGTTGTCCCTGGCGTGCTGCAGCTGCGCCGTCATGTCCTGGTCGCCGACCTTGAAACCTTCCACCAGCACCGGCTTGATCTTGCGCCGGTCCAGTTCCGCCAGCATGCTTTGTTTGCCGAACTGGCCGTAAGGGCTTTCGTCATGCAGCACGGCGATCTTGTCGATCTTGCGGCGGTCGATGACGTCGTTGAGGATCACGATTGGCTGCAGCGCATCGCTGGCCGAAGTGCGGAAGATGTAGCTGACCGGGTAGGCCGGCGGCATGAACGATTTGGTGATGGTGGCGCCGGTAGCTCCGGTGACGATCAGCGGGATCTTGGCTTCCTGGAACAGTTTCGCCGCCGGCAGGGCGACGCCGGTATTGCCGAAGCCGACCACGGCGACCACGCCTTCTTTCTCGATCATTTCCTTGGCCATGGCGGCGCCGACGTCCGGCTTGGCGCGGTCGTCGCGTTCGACCAGTTCGATCTTACGGCCGAGCACGCCGCCGACCTGGTTGATGTCAGCCAGGAACACCCTGGCGCCGCCTATCATGCTTTGTCCCATGTCTTCCGAAGGGCCGGTGATCGGGCCGATGACGCCGATCTTGATGGGCGGTAGTTCGGCTTGTGCGCTTGCGCTCAATCCTGCTGCTGCCAGACAAAAAATGAAGCCATACGTGCTACGTTTTTGCATCGCGATCTCCTAGATTTAATTGCCGTTTTTAATTACCGTTATTAGTTTCTTTTGAGCAATATACAGCAGAGCGATGAAAAACAAGGGGTTTTGAAACCTTCCAATCAAAATATAAGGTTGTCGTTTTAAACTGACCGGATCGCTGCTCTAAATAAAGGAGTAGCGCGCATCAGTTTGCGTCAGGCAGCATGCGCCTGATTGCATCGCCGCAAGCGGCCTTGACCAGGACGCAGACCGCTTCCGCCGACCGGCCGGAGGCGAGCAGGCGAAACATGGCGAAGCCGGTGAGGCCGAAGATGAGGTCGGCGGTATCGCGCTGTTGCGCGGCCGTGGCGCGGCCTTCAGCCAAGCGGCCAACCAGTGCGCCGATGATCTGGCGGCCGCGTCCCAGTCTTTCACCCAACGTCTGGGCAATTTCCGGATCGACCAGCATGGCGTCTTGCAGCCGGCCGATGGCGGGATCGCTACTCCAGAACTCGCAGAAGATTTCAGCCAGCAAGTCGAGGCCGAGCCGCGGATCGGGCGCAGCCCAGGCTTCGCCGAGGCGCATGATGCGGCCCCTGCGTGCTATATCGTCGAACACGGCTTCAAGCAGGCCCTGGCGCGAGCCGAACTGGTTGTACACCGTCAGCCGCGTAACGCCCGCCGCCTTGGCCACCGCCTCCAGTGAAAAAGCGGCAATGCTGTGTTCCTCGCGCAGCAGTTGCGTGGCCGCCTCGACAACGCGGCTGCGCTTCTCGGCCGCGGCGTCCGCCCTCACCGAACTGACATAACTACGTTTAGGCATTGCACCCCTTTTTTATTTGGATATACTATGAGTATAGTTAATTTGAATCTCACCGGGAGCCTATCATGCAGCATGTCATTATGTTAGCAACATCCCTTCATGTCCTCGCCACTGTTTTCTGGGCGGGATCGACCATGGCCATGGCCGCTACCGGCGGCGTCGGCAAATCGCTGTTCGTGCGCCAGCTGGCTGCCGGGCTGGTAGCCCTGCTGACCGGCGTCTATCTCTGGCACACCTTGCATGCCGGCGAACCTGGTCCCGGCGAACGGATCCTGGCATTGGGCGCCGGCTGCGCACTGCTGGCGCTCGCGCTGCAGGGACTGCTTGCCGGGCCGGCGGTCTGGAAGCTCAGCAAAGGGGCGAGCGGCGAGGGCGGCGTGCGCACTCGCATCCTGGTGGGGTATCGCGCTGCGGCGTTATTGCTGGCGGTGGCGGCAATCGCCATGGGGGCGTTCCGCTACGCCGGCTCTTAGGATTTTCAACGGCTCGATGCGCTCGATATCAGGCGGATGATGCGCCGTTCAGATAGCCAGCCACTGCCAGCATGACGCGCCGTTCCAGCGCGGCCGCATCGAGTTCGCCGCGCTCGCCGGCGGCGTCGACCATACCGTGCACAATGGCCAGCAAGTCGTAGGCAGCCAGCTCCCTGTCGGCCAGCCGCGGCGCGTCGGGCAATTGCAGGGCGCCCGTCAGCTGCGCATGGATGGTGTCGGCTACGCGTTGATCGCGGTCGCCTAGCGGCAGCCGTTTTTCCTCGAAATCGATGAGCCTGGCCAGCACCGGCCGCCGCATCTGATGCGCAACCGAGGCCCGCACCATGTCCAGGATGCGACCGTGCGAGGTTTGCCCTTGTCCTGCGCGCTCCACATCCGCTAGCAGCTGCGCCGTCTCGCGCTCGATCAATGCGACGGTCAAGGCATCGCGGTTGGGAAAGTACTGGTAGAGCGAGCCGACGCTCACGCCAGCGCGTTCTGCGATGGCGTTGGTAGTGCAGGCGGCCAGCCCCTGTGTCTCGAGAATGCGAGCTGCCGCTTCGAGAACGGCTTCAACGGTGTGGGCTGAACGCGCCTGGACCGGCAATTTGCGGGGTTTAAGGCGCTGCGTGGCGGGCGATTTCGGCATGAGAGGAACGCGAGTTTTGAATGTGAATGATAGCTCGTATTATGGACTTGTTTCGCGAAACACGACAACTAGCCTTTCACTCTTACTGGAATCATCGCTATGACTACTTCTGTAAAACAAATTGTACTGACCGTTTTCATGCTCGTGAAGACGATGTCGGAATGGCTGGGCTTTCCGGCCGACGAACGGTTCCGCCTGCTGCGTGAGCATGTGGAGCCGATTTTGAAGAAACACGCCGAGCACGTCAGCTTGCGTTTCTATGACATTGAATTCTATTCGGCTCGCGTGACTGACTTGTGGATGTGGGAAGCGAGCAGCCATCATGCCTATGAGCTGCTGGTGGAAGATTTGCGTGAAACGCCGTTCTGGGATCGGTATTTTGAGATTGTCGAGATTTTGCCGGGCGTGGAAAATGCCTATGCGAAAAACTACAACAGGTCGGCCTTGCATGAATCCTGAATTGCGCAATTAAGGGTTTTTTTAAGAATATCCAGTAAATCGCATTGTCATGGTGAAATTTTAAGCAAGTCAAAGCCACGTTGAGAAAAAGCTTATCGGCAAGTGTGGCAAAATTCCCAAAAAGATAGATTTATTTCTATGTAGAAATAATTGTAATTCTGACTGGTGATACAATTGTTTGCAATCTTACATGCTTATATGGTTGTAAGATTGCTGTACGGAATGCGTTCACGGGTGTTTTCTCATGCCGCCGTTCGTAGCGCGAGGACGTCTCAGGGCCCGTCGCGTTGTGTCGTTTCTCTACAGACACTCTCAGCTTGACGAACTTTCAGTTTCAATCCGCTTGCTTGCGGAATAACCAGCGTTAACCAAGTTTTACTTAATTCATAAGGGGTATCACCATGGCAATAGACGTTTATCTGCAAATCGACGGCATCAAAGGCGAGTCGACCGACAGCGCGCACAAGGACTGGATCGAGTGCAAATCGGTACAGTGGGAAGTGCTGCAGCCGAAGTCGGCAACTGCATCCACCGGCGGCGGCCACACGGCTGAGCGTTGCGAACACAAGGACATCGTCCTGACCAAGATCGCCGATCTGGCTACACCGCTGCTGCTGCAGAACTGCTCGTCGGGCAAGACCATTCCGAAAGCCAAGTTCGAATTCCTGCGCGCTGATGGCAAGGGCGACCGCATCAAGTACTTCGAAATCGAACTGGTCAACCTGCTGATTTCCGATGTCACCCCATCGGTCCAGGAAGGCGATGTGCTGAGCGAGACTGTCAGCCTGAAGTACTCCCAGGTCAAATGGAAGTACACACAGCAAAAAATCGGCGGCGGTTCGGGCGGCAATACTTCCGGCGGCTGGGATCTGTCGACCAACAAGGTCGTGTAATTTTCCTGCACCGATAAAAAAACCGCAGCTTGCTGCGGTTTTTTTTCGGGCTTTTTTGTTTACGCCGGCTCAGGCTAGGCGTGCCGCCAGGCCGCGATGATGAACAGCGCGGAAGAGAGCAGGCAGCATAGGGTCCGGACATGGTTCCAGTTGGTCCAGACGCTCAGGTAGTTTTGCCAGGCCTGGGCCGATTCCGGTTTGGATGGATCGACGACCGCCAGCGCGTTATTGAGCGGAACGTTGAATCCCATCGTCACCAGAAAACCTCCTGCAAGATAGAACAGGCCGCCCGCCAGGAGCCAGCCTGCATATGGCTGCTGCCAGCGGAAAATGGCAAACACGGCCAGCGCCGCACAGACCACGGCGGTGCCAAGGAATAAAAGCAGGAACAGCGGATTGAGCACCGTGATATTGACGGACTGCATGGCGGCGATCCCGCTGGCCGGCGCGATGCGGGACAGGGCGTTCATCACGAAATTGGAAAATGCGAAGAACAGCCCGCCCAGCAGCCCGCAGGCGAGCGCTGCATACAGTGAAATGGGAAACAACAGATTTTCAATGAAAGTCATGTGAAGGTCTCCGTTGATATAAAACCGTTGATGGTCACCCGCGTGGCTTGCAGCCGCCGCGCCGGCGTTGGCCCGGGTCTCTTTTTGTTGATTAGAGGCACGTTTCTAATGTACCATGCTGATCCGTTTGAGCTTTGGCGCAGGCTTGCCATCAGGGGTGAGGTGCTGCCGCCGACACCAGGTTTCATCAAGCCTTCAGCAATGAGGGCTTTTTTATTTTTCCAGTAGAACGTTGGTATTTTCGCAAAGTACGGTTTATTGCGTCAATGGCAATCTCCTCGCGATGCCGGCACAGCCCGGGTCGACAGTTTTTGTATTTTTTGTATTTTTGTATGTCTAACGGCCGGATACGTAAATGAAAAAAATTAAAGCAACGACTTGGATCATGGTCGGCATGGTCCTCGGGATCGTGGTCGGCTATATCTGCCACAACCTGGCGCCGGATGAAGCTGCGGCAAAAGAAATCGCCGGCTACTTCTCCATCATCACCGATGTATTCCTGCGCCTGATCAAGATGATCATCGCACCGCTGGTGTTCGGCACCCTGGTGTCGGGCATCGCCGGCATGAAGGACAGTAGCTCGGTGGGCCGCATCGGCGTCCGCGCCCTCGGCTGGTTCGTGATCGCTTCCCTGCTGTCGCTGGCGCTTGGCATGTTGTTTGTCAACGTGCTGCAGGTCGGCCATGCGCTCAACCTGCCGCTGCCTGCGGTAGGAGCAGATACCAAGCTCAATACCAGCGGCTTCAACCTGAAGGATTTTGTTTCGCACGTGTTCCCGAGCAGCTTCGTCGACGCCATGGCGAAGAATGAAATCCTGCAGATCCTGGTGTTCTCGCTGTTTTTCGGGTTCGGCCTGGCTTCGGTCAAGGGCGAGGCCGGCAAGGCCGTCACCAACGCCGTCGACGGCCTGGTGCACGTGATGCTGAAAGTGACCGATTACGTGATGCGCTTTGCGCCGATCGGCGTGTTTGCCGCCATCGCTGCCGTCATCACGGTGCAGGGCTTCGGCGTACTGACTACCTACGCCAAGTTCCTCGGCGGTTTCTACGCCGGGCTGGCGACCTTGTGGGCGCTGCTGATCGCCATCGGCTACATCTTCCTGCGCGGTTCGATCTTCACCTTGCTGCGCCTGCTGAAAGAGCCGATCATGCTGGCGTTTTCCACCGCCAGCAGCGAAGCGGCTTATCCGAAGACCATGGAGCAGCTGGAAAATTTCGGCGTGAACAACAAGATCACCGGCTTCGTGCTGCCGCTCGGTTATTCCTTCAACCTCGACGGTTCGATGATGTACCAGGCGTTCGCGGCCCTGTTCGTGGCGCAGGCCTACAACATTGAAATGTCGTTTGCCCAGCAGCTCACCATGCTGCTGGTGCTGATGGTGAGCAGCAAGGGCATGGCCGGTGTGCCGCGCGGTTCGCTGGTGGTGGTGGCCGCCATCCTGCCGATGTTCCATTTGCCGGAAGCCGGCATCCTGCTGATCATCGGCATCGACCAGTTCCTCGACATGGGCCGCACCGCCACCAACGTGGTCGGCAACGGCATCGCCACTTCGGTGATTGCGAAGTGGGAAGGCGAGCTGGATGAAGACGCCGGCCGCCGGGCCCTGGAAAACAGCCGGGCCTGACCGGCAAGATATGAAATGTAGGATTTGAGACACAGCGCCCGCGAGGCGCTGTTTTTCATTCGGGAGTATGCTAATTTACTGGCATGAATTTTTCTGCAAATGACCGGAAAGAAATCCTGATGGAGCAACTGCGCATCACCACCGAAGCGGCTGAGCTGGATGTTCCGCTGATCCACCGTTTCTTGTCCGAGGAATCGGCATGGGCTCGCGGCATACCGCTGGCCACGGTTGAAGAGTCGATACGGAACTCCCTGAATTTCGGCCTGTTTGCCGGCGCTGGCCAAGTGGCTTATGCGCGCGTTGTCACCGATTATTCGACGTTTGCCTACCTGGTCGACGTGTTCGTGCTGGCCGAGCATCGCGGCAAGGGCCACAGCGCCAGGCTGATGGCTGCTGTCATGGCGCATCCGCGGCTGCAGGGGCTGCGCCGCTTCATGCTGGCGACCAGCACCGCCCATGGCCTGTACGCCAAGTTCGGCTTTGCGGCGCCGGCCCGGCCGCAATCGCTGATGGAGCGTTATGCGCCAGATGTGTATCTAACCCTAACCTGAACAGATCGCCATGTATATTCCGAAACACTTTGACGAGCCGCGCATCGAGGTCCTGCACGAGCTGATCCGCGCCCGCCCGCTGTCGACGCTGGTGACCCTGTCTTCCGGCGGGCTCAACGCCAACCATATTCCCTTTCTGCTGTCGGCGCAGGCCGGTCCCTTCGGCACTTTGCACGGCCACGTGGCGCGCGCCAATCCGGTCTGGCAGGACTTCCAGAAAGAGGTCGAGGTGCTGGCGATATTCCATGGCCCGGAGGCTTACATCACGCCGTCCTGGTACGCCACCAAGGCCGAGACCGGCAAGGTGGTGCCGACCTGGAATTACGCGGTTGCGCATGCTTATGGCACGCTGCGCATCATCGACGACGCCAGCTGGCTGCCGGCGCACCTGGCGGCGCTTACCGCACATAACGAAGCGGCTTTCCCAGCGCCATGGCAATTGGCCGATGCGCCGCATGACTACACGGAAAAGCTGATGAACGCGATTGTCGGCATCGAGATCGTGATTACCCGCTTGTCGGGCAAGTGGAAGGTCAGCCAGAACCAGCCGGCGCAGAACCAGGCAACGGTGATCGACGGCTTGCGTGGACAAGACAGCGAGGAGTCGCAGGCGATGGCGGCGCTGGTCGAGGCGGGCAAGACCACACGCTGAACTGCAGGAACAAAAAGCGCCGCGGCCTGTCGAGGCCGCGGCGCTTTTTTTTTACTTCAGGGTCATGGCAAACACGTGCATCAAGGCGCCGTTGTCGGTCTGATAGGGCAGTGTCACGCTCTTGACCGTGCGCTTCTTGTCAAGCTGCGCATCCCAGTAGAAGACATAGGCTTTGGTGGTGTCGGCGTTGCCGTTCTGGTCGACCCGGTAGGCGCTGGTCAGGGCGATCTGGTTGTAGCTGCCGACCTTGCCGCCACCGCCGCCCAGGGTCCAGTCATCGAAGCGCAGGTCGAAACTGGCCTGGGTATCGTCGGTGTAGGTGACGATCAGCTTGCCGGTGGGTGCGGTCGAGGCATTGGTGGAGCTGCCGAGCAGGGCTAGCTTGTCTGCCGCCTGCGGCTTGGCGAAGGTGATGACCTGGCCTTGGGTGACCATGTTGTCCAGGCCTGACTTGCCGTCCGGCCAGGCGAACGATACGCCGTTGAAGCTGACGTTGCCGCCTGCGGTTGCGCCGGCTGTCGCCAGCGCTTTCGAGGAATAGCTCCAGCCGCCCATGTCGTAGGTATAGCCTTCCAGCCCGCGCACGGTTTTCTGGCCGTCGGTGCCTATGCCGCGGTTGTTGAGCGCGTCAGCCAGGCTGCCGAAACCGTCGAGGCCGAAGGACGGCATCTTGGCCGATGAATCCTTGCCCCATTGCGACTGGCTCGCCGCCAGCGAGAAGTCCAGCGTTGCGCTCTCCTTCAGGTCCTTGAGCCACAGCCATGGCATGTCGAGCGCCTGGCCGTTCAACGCCAGGCTCTGGATGTAGGGCGAATTGGTGGCGGCGCCGCTGGCGTTGATCACCAGTTTCTTGGCGCCGTCGGCCCAGCGCACCACTACCTTGTCGAACATCGGGCTGCCGATAGTCAGGCCGCTCACCGCCTGGATTTCCGGATATAGGCCGAGCGCGGCCCACACATACCAGGAGGAGACGGCGCCCAGATCGTCGTTGCCGGGCAAGCCGCCCGGATCGTCCGAGAACACGGTGTTGGCGACGTCGCGCACTACCTTCTGGGTGCGCCACGGCGCGCCGGTCCAGTTGTACAGCCACGGCGTAGCAAAACTCGGCTCGTTGCCCATGTAGAAATTGGGTTTGTTCATGCCGGCGTTGAGATCCTGGAAGAAGGCGTCCAGCCGCTTGATGGTGGCGTCGTTGCCGCCGATCAGGCCGAACAGGCCGCGCGCATCGTAGGCTGACATCCAGGTGTACTGCTCGGCGTTGCCTTCCACCATGTCGGCATTAGGCTGCGGATTGAGCAGCCAGGAACCGTTGCGGTAGCGCGGCAGCAGCTGCTTCTGGGTCGGGTTGAACTGGTTCTTCCAGTTGGCGGAACGGCTCAGGAACAACTGGTAGTTCATGTTGTCTCCGAGCGCCTTGGCCAGCTGCGAGGTAGCGAAATCGGCAGTGCCGAATTCGAAGGTCAGCGAGCCCGCCCACCAGCCGTTGTCCATGCCGGCGTAGCCGTGCACCAGGTAGTCGTTCATGCGGTCGGTGCTGTCCCTGACATGGTCGCCGGTGCATTGCACATCGGCCTTGTTGCCGACCAGGGTCATGTACTCCAGCGCTTTCTTGGCGTCGAAACCGGTGGCGCCGAAGGCGTAGCCGCCCATGATGGTCGGCACGCCGGAATCGCCCGGCATGATGCCGGCGTCGACATTGATCGGCGCCCAGCGCGGGATGGCGCCGCACTGGTCGGCGTCGTTCACCAGCGATTGCATCATGTCGCTGGTTTCCTTGGGAAACAGCATGCTGGTCAGGGGGATCAGGCTGCGGTACACGTCCCAGTTGGAATAGTTGACGTACTGGGTGCGGCCGGCCTCGACCTGGTGCACTTTCTGGTCGAAGCCGATGTAGTCGCCGCTGACGTCGCTATTGGTGTTGGGCGACAGCAGCGAATGGTAGAGCGCGGTATAGAACTTGCGCTTTTCGGTATCGCTGCCGCCGCTCACCTGGATCGTGTTGAGGCGGGTGTTCCAGGCATTGTCTGCGGCATCGCGCACCGCATTGAAATCCCAGCCGGGATTTTCCTGTTCCAGGTTCTTGCGCGCATTGTCGCTGCTGACATAGGACAGGCCGACCTTCATCAGCACCGCCGGGGTGGTGCTGGCGTCGAAGGTGACGCTGGCCTTGCCGTTGCTGATGGCGGCCGTAATGTTGCGGTCGAACTTGGCGTAGAAATACAGGGTGTAAGTGCGGGCCCCGCAAAACTTGCCACCGACGGTGGAGCCGGACAGCGCATCCTTGCCTTCGGTCTTGATCACGCCGGTGGTGGAGGCGATGGTGTTGGTGCGGGTGGCGTCGAACACCAGGTAAGGCGTCTTGTTGGCGCTGGCGATCGCCGATTTGGCGGGGAAGGTGAAGCGGCCGAAGCCGGTGCGGGTGGTGGCGGTCAGTTCGGTGTTGATGCCGTCGTTCAGGGTCACCTGGTAATAGCCGGGACGCGCCGCTTCGTTCTTGTGATCGAAGTTTTCCTTGGCGTTGACGCCGACCGCGCTGGTGTCGAAGGTCGGCATGACCGGCAGCTCACCCTCATTGCCGTCGCAGCCGGAGCCGCTCATTTGCGTCAGCGGAAAACCGGTGATGGTCTTTTCCTTGTAGATGTAGCCGACCGGATGGTCCTGGCCGCCGTTGCTGGGCGTCATGGGCGTCCATTGCACCATGCCGAACGGCGTCGTGGCGCCGGGGAAAGTGCCGCCGCGGGCGCCGGCCGGCACCGGATCGGTGGCCGGTTTCGACGAGTCCGCGGTGCCGACGAACGGATTCACATACTTGGTGAGCGCGGCTTTGACAAAAACATCCGCGCTTGGGACTGGCTGTGGCGTACCTGCGCCCGATGTGGCGGGAGGCGCGGTAGTGGTGGCCGGATTGGTGACAGCGACAACCGGCGGCGTGACAGCGGTGCCGTTGGCGACCGGCGTCGATGTCGTGCCGTTGGTGGCGCCGGGTTGCGCTGTGGTGCCGGCGCCATTGGCGTTGAGCAGGGATTGATCCGAGCCGTCGCCGCAGCCGAACAGCAGCGCGACGGCAAGTCCGATCGAGAAATTTTTCTTCAGTTGCAGATTCATTGTTCCTCCAATATTTTTTGAAAGTCCACGTTTCCGGATAGTGCTGGCGTGACGGAACAAGGGCGCAATTACCCGCGCCAGCTACGGGCGAACGCCGGCGAACCGACCGCGTGGGTGCGGTCCGCGCTGTTCAATGCGAATCAGGGAGTCTGTAGGAAATTGCCGCTGGCGCCGGATGGCGGCGTACTGGCCTGGCCCCACGTGGTGGGGGCGTCGGCGGTGCTGAAATCCAGCGTGCCGCCGGCCTGCACCTGATTCAGCGGCAGCCAGGTGCTGTTCCAGTCCTTGCCGTTCACTTTCAAGGCTTTGACAAATGCGGCATTCTTGTCGCGCTTGATGAGCAGCCGTTTGCCGTCGGCCAGCTGGATGGTGATGTTGGCGAACTGCGGCGTCGCCATGGTCAGCCCGGGTACGCCGGGGATCATCGGGTACAGTCCGAGCGAGGCCCATACATACCAGCCCGAGGTAGCGCCGACGTCGTCGTTGCCGGGCAAGCCTTGCGGTTTGCTGGAGAAGGTAGCGGCCATGATTTGCGGCAGCACGAACTGGGTGCGTGCTGGATTGCCGCTCCAGTTGTAGGCCCACGGGGCGGCAAAGCCGGGTTCGTTACCCATGTAGAAATCGTTCGAGTTTTCGCCGCCGTTCAGCCTGCTCGGATCGAGCGCCAGTCCTGCCGGCGATTTTTTCGCGTCGGCCGAAGTGGTGCTGACCGAAAACAAGGTGTCGAGCCGCGCCACCGCGGCAGTATTGCCGCCGAGCGCCGTGACGATCTTGCCCAGGTCGTGCGGGATGGCCCACAGATACTGGGCTGCGGTGCCTTCATGGTAACCGTCATCCTGCGAAGGCGAGGCCCAGTTGCCGGCCAGGTCCTTGACGGCCAGCGTCTTGGTGTCCGGCTTGAACAGGTTTTTCCAGTTCTCGCCGCGCAGCAGCAGCGTGCCGGCGCTCTTCTTGTCGTCGGCGCTGGCGTCGCTGAGGTTGCTGATGAAGCGGCCGATGGCGAAATCGCGGCTGGCGCCTTCGATGGTGATGGAGCCGGTATGGATGCCGCTGGCGTCGCTGCCCTCGGCGACATAACCGAGTTTCAGGTAATCCGGCATATTGCCTTGCGCGCTGCCCGCCACGTTCCTGCCGAACGCTGGATTGCCGTTGCAGGCCGGCCATTGCGGCGAGTCGGCGGTGGGGCCGAAGGCGGCGCGCTTCAGGAAACCCAGGGCGGTGGCGCTATCGAACCGGGTGGCGCCGAACGCTTGCAGGCTGGCCAGCAGCATCGGCGCGTGATCGCCTTCCATCGGTACATCGTCGACATTGGCGTCGGCCCAGTGCGGGAAGGCTCCGCATTGCATCGCGTCGTTGACCAGCGACTGCGCCATGTCGGCAGCCTGGTCGCGGAACAGCCAGGCATGCATCGCGCCCAGCGAGCGGTAGGTATCCCAGATCGAGAAGGTGGTGTAGTGGTTGCGCCGCACCAGCTTGCCGTCCTTGTCCTTGTAGGTCTCGGTCTGGTGGCGCTGCTTGTCCATGCCGATGTAGCTGCCGTCGACATCGCTGAACACGGTAGGGCCGGACATGACGTGGTAAAACGCCGTATAGAATTGCTGGAGGGCGTCGGCGCTGGCGCCGGCGGCATCGACCTGGATCGTGTTGAGCCGGGTGTTCCATTCGGCGCCGGCTTTTTTCGCGGTGGCGTCGAAATCAAAGCCGGCGTTTTCCTTTTTCAGGTTGAGGCGGGCGTTGGCCGGGCTGACGTACGACAGGCCGATCTTGACCAGCGCGCTGCTGGCGGCCGATTGCGACAGGTCGAAATTGAGGATCAGCGTACCGTTGTTGTTGATGAAGCGCGGCGCCTTGGCGTAGGCCGATCCCACCTGCAGGTAGAAATAGGCATCGTAGCCGCCGCCGCAGTTGAACTTGTTGCTGGTCTTGCCGTAGAAGCCGTTGGCGTCGGCCGGGTCCTGCCAGATCTGGGCGTTGATGCCGGTCATGGAATTGGTCTGGGTGGCATCGATCACCAGGATCGCCTTGCTCTTGTCCGGATAGGTGAAGCGCGCCATGCCGCTGCGCGCGGTGGCGGTCAGCTCGGTGACGATGCCGTCGTCGGCCTGCACTTTGTAATAACCGGGTGCGGCTTGTTCATTCTTGTGGTCGAAGGTGCTGCTGCTTTTGCGCATGACCAGGTTGCTGTTGCTGGTGAGCTGGGTGGTCAGCATGGTCGGCATGATCGGCAGGGTGCCGCCGCTGCGGCAGCCGGGGCCGCTGATGCGCGTCATGCTGAAATAATTGATCATCTTGCTGTCGTAGTTGTAGCCGGACCCGCTGGAATAGTATTCATGATCGATGTCGGTGTCCGGCCCGAACGACACCATGCCGAACGGCAGCGTGGCGGCGGGACTGGTGTTGCCGGGATGGGTGCCGCCCGGCTGCTGCTGGGTGCCGAGGAAGGGCTTGACGTATTGCGTCAGCGCCAGCTCGGGCAGCGGCTTGATGAGCTCGTTGGCGTCGACAACGATGGGAACGGTTCCTGCCGGGCCGGTGGCGCCGATGGCACCTGTTGCTCCTGTTGCGCCAGGCTGGCCGGGAGCGCCGGCCGAACCAGCCGCGCCGGTGGTTCCGGCGACGCCGGCAGCGTCGGCCGCTCCTGCTGCGCCGTCGCTGCCCGGCAAGCCGCTTGAGCCGTCGCTGCAGCCGAACAGCATTGCGGCGGCCATACCAATTGCAAGATTCCTGCATGATTGCTTGTTCATTGTTCCTCCTTATAGTCGTCACCCGGTTCGAACCGGGTAATCGGATACACCTGCCTGCTACGAATGCCACTGTAAAGCCGGTATTGCCAATATCCGGGCGCAAGTCGGCCCAGCGCGGCGCCGCGTATTAAGAGATGTTCAAGAGAAAAATGCTGCCGGTTGCGTCGACGGATTCAGGATCAGCGGTAGTTCGGTTTCCTCCGGAGGCGGCGCGCCTGCGCCGCTTGTGCTGCTACAAATTCATGGTTCGGACAAGGCGCCCAGCACTTCATAACAAGCGCCCATGGTGTGGTAGTCGGTCTTCCCGGCCGGGCTTTTTTCGTCGCCGTACTTGCGGTTGTCGCGCGTCAGGATGCGGTACCAGGCGCCGTACTGGTGATCGACGAAATGCTGCCAGCTGTACTGCCAGATATGTTCGTACCAGTCCCAGAAACGGTTCTTGCCGGTGCGTTTGGCAAGCAGGGCGGCGGCGGCGAAACTTTCCGCCTGCACCCAGAAATACTTATCCTGGTCGCAGATCACGCCGTCCGGCGCGAAGCCGTAGTAGATGCCGCCGCAGTCGATATCCCAGGCGGCGTCGAGGCCGGCGTCGAACAGTTCGACGGCGCGCGGCAGCAGCCATTCTTGCGGCCGGTGCCGCTCCAGGATCAGCAGCAGCTTGGCCCACTCGGTATGGTGGCCGGGCTGGAAACCCCAGGGGCGGAAGATATTGCTGCTGTCTTCCTTGTTGTAGTTCCAGTCCGGCGTCCAGTCCTGATGGTAATGTTCCCAGATCAGGTCGTTGCTGAGCGCGGCCTGGCGGACGGTGATGTGGCGCGCCACGGTTTCGGCGCGGTCCAGGAATTTCGCGTCGCCGCTGGCTTCGTAGGCGGCCAGCAGCGCTTCGGTCATGTGCATGTTGGCGTTCTGGCCGCGGTAGCTTTGCACTTGCCAGTCGGCGCTGGCCTCGTCGGCATACAGGCCGGGGCCGGCTTCCCAGAAATGCTGTTCGAGCAGGTCGTAAGTCTGGTGCAGATCTTCTCTGGCGCTTTCCACGCCGGCCATCAAGGCATGGGCATAAGCCAGCAGCACAAACGCCAGGCCGTAGCAGTGGCGGGTCGGATCCAGCACCTGCTTGCGGCCGTCTTTCCATGACAGGGTCCAGTCGTAGCCTTTGTGCAGCGGATCCCAGTGGACCTCGCGCAGGAACGCCAGTCCGTGCTTGACCGCATCCAGGTAGGCCGCATCGCCGAAATGGCGGTACGCCATCGCATAGTTGAAGATGAAGCGGGTGCTGCTGACCAGGTGCCGGGTTTCGCTGTCGTATACGCTGCCGTCATCCTTGAAGAAATGATAGAAGCCGCCGGAGGGATCGAGCGCCGCCGGGTGGTAGAAGCGCATGGTGTCGCGGATGTGCTGCAACAGGAAAGCGGGATTGCGGAATTCGGCTTTAGGCATTGCGGTCGGTTCAAGCATGTTCATGACGGTAGCGGATCAGTTGCCAAGCGTGCTGGC
>NZ_JAQGLV010000175.1 GCF_028292705.1 Collimonas fungivorans
GTCACTCCAGCTCTTGCAGCAGCTGATGCATGATCTCGGCCTTCTGCAAATGCTTTTCGCCATTCCCCACCAATTCCTGCGCCACCAGCGAGCAGATCAAATTTACCAGCGCCGCGACGCCTACGACACTGTCAAACAGCATGAGGCCGTCGGTGTGGCATCGGATGACCCAGGTAGCAAGTCGCGCCGGCTTGCCGCCGACTACGTCCGACAAGTAAAGCGTTGGCACTTTTGCTTGCGCGAACGCCGTTGCAACCAGCCCGGTTATTGGCACACGGCGTCGAAAACCAATGTTGATAGCAACATCTTCCGGGGTAAGGTCGCCGAGATATTCGGCCAGGGTATCGCCTGGCGCCGGCAGCACAACGATATTCGAACGGACTTGCACCAGCTCGCGCCGAATCATCATCGCGACCGTATGGCTGTGCCGATGGCCGACGATAACAACCCGTTTCGCGCGAGCGAGATGGCCTACCACCTCGACCAGCACACTGGTATCCAATGATTTATAGGTGTTGGCGAGATTGCCTATCTCATGTTCGAGATGCGCCTGGATCACGTCGTCCAGTTGGGTCCCTCTGCGCATCCGCTCCTGGTGATACAGCGGCGACCCGCTCAGTTGCGTTTCCCGCGCAATCGCCCGGACGTCTTCATAAGACGCATAACCGAGCTTTTTAAAGAAGCGCGTTGCGGTCGCCTTGGAGACCTGCGCGGTGGCGGCAAGCTCGGTGGCCGTTTGCATCGCAAGCTGGCCCGGCGCACTCAAGATAACGTCAGCTAGCCGCTGATCGATTTCGGAGAACTTGTCGTAGCACTCGGCAATGCGGCTTTCGATCGATGTCTGTCGCCGCTTTTCTTTTTTTGTATGGGTTGCTGGCATGTGGTATCGGGTTGAAAGTTGAGAAATGTCCAGAAGTCTGCGCCAGTGTATGCCTGCGGCAGCATGATTGGAAAGATCGTGCATGCTCGCTGCGAAATCTCGTGCGATCGGCTCGAATATGGTGCATACGCACACATTCGGGGCATAAATAACCTGGCAGACCGGTCTCGATTATAAGTCTGGCCTTGGCGCGAAAGAAACAATAGTTTCACAGTTTAAACATAAGAAACAACAGTTTCTATAGACAAGCATGATGTCCACTGTGCCGCAGTCGGCAAACTGGCATGGATCATGCTGATGCAGCTGTACAGCCCACGTCTACCAGGAGATCTTCCATGTTCAAGCGTCGCATCCCCCTTCTCGCCCTGACGGCCTTAGTCTCGGCAATCACTTTCGGCAATTCAGTCACGGCGCTTGCCGATACGCTCGATGACATCAAGAGCCGCGGCAAGATGATCGTAGCGATCGACCCCACCTTTGCGCCGTACGAATACACCGATGCCAACAACGCCATCGTCGGCTACGATCCGGCGCTCATGGCTGCCGTCGCCAAGCGCTTGGGCGTTACGATCGAATATCAGCGAATGGCTTTCAGCGGGATCATTCCCGGCCTGCTGGCACATTCGTTCGATCTCGAAGGTTCGGCGCTGAACGTCACCGCGGAACGCGCCAAACGCCTTGCCTATACGGTGCCGACCAGCAAAACCGTCAACGGCCCGCTGGTGCGTACGGATTTCACGAAGATTCCGTCCAAGGCAACGGTTGAATCGCTGGCGGGACTCACCGGCGCAGTCAAGGCCGCGACCGCGCCTGAGCAGATCCTCAAGCAGTTCAACCAGACCCTGGAAGCAAAAGGTCTGGCGCCTATCCAGATCTTGAGCGTCGATACCGTCGACCAGACGGTCGCCGCCCTCATGACGAAACGCGCTGACTTTGTATTTGACGATCTCACGGTCCTGGCCGGTGTCGTAAAACAATATGCGGGAAAGGTCAAGACGACCGGCGAACTCGGACCGTCGCAATGGATCGCGTGGGCGACGCGGAAGGACGATACACGTCTCAACGAGGCGATCAGCAACGCGATTCTGCAGATGAAGAAATCAGGAGAACTGGTGGCCCTGCAGAAGGCAAATCTCGGAGTGACGTTCGAATTGCCTTCCAAAGATTTTATACCGGCACAATGAGGCACGCACTGTGACTACTCAGGCAAAAATACTTTTGGTCAAGGCAGGACATGGCCTGACCTTCGAGGTGAAGACCGGGCAGCGCCTGACGATCAGCGATGTCGATGGCCAGCAGGCGGCGGATTTCGTCGCCGTCGCTGCGGCTGACAGGACCGAAAAGCTTTCACCCACCCACACGCGCCGGCAGCTCGGTTCGCTCTTTTTTGCCGTCGGCGATGCCCTCTATTCATCGCTCGGAAGGCCATTGCTGCGCGTCGCCGAAGACACCGTCGGCATTCACGACGCCAACGTCCCTGCATGCGACGACACACGCTTCACCGTCGATTTCGGCGTGGACGGGCATCGGAACTGTCTCGACAACATGCATGAGGGGCTGGCGCATTTCGGGCTATCGCCGTTCGACGTTCCCGAGCCTTTCAACCTGTTCCAGAACGGACCCGTCACCGCCGACGGCCGCATGAGGGTAACCGATCCGACCAGCAAGCCTGGCGATTACATCACCTTCGATGTGCTGGACGACCTGATCTGCGCAGTGTCTTCCTGTCCGCAAGACATCATTCCTGGCAACGGCCTGAAGGTTACCGATATCGCCATCTCCATCCTGCCGGCGCCGCTTGATGCGGCCGGCGCTTGAACGGACCGCACCATGCTTCTTCTGAAAGAACCGACCACTCGCGCACCACTTCCTCCCCGCATAATCGAGGTGCCTGCCGGTGAAAGCCGTGCGATCGACATTCCCCGCGGCCAGATTCTGCGCATCGAGGCGAGCCAGCCCGGCGCCGTTGCGTCGCTGTTCGGCTTTAGCCGCGATAATGCCGATGTATTCATGTCCGTCCATCACACGCGCGTGTTCAGCAACTCCTATGTGCTGCAGGCGGGCATGCGTATCGTCACCAACCGCCGCCGAGCGCTGATGGTGCTGGGTAAGGACAACAGCGGCAAGCACGATCTGCTGCTGCCGGCTTCCACCACCGCATTTCTCGAAAAAAATGGCTACCTGGGCCAGACCGGCTGCGTCGAGTCGGTCAGCGCAGTTATCCGCGAATGGGGGCTGACGCCGCCCAAGCTGCCCGATCCGATCAACCTGTTCATGCATGTCACGCTGCATCAGGATGGCCGGATCGAAGCACTGCCTAATACCACCCGGGCAGGCGATTTCGTCGCCTGCAGGGTGGTGATGGATATGGTATTCGTGGTCTCGGCCTGCTGCACAGGTATCGCCGGCAACGACGTTCCGGCAGCCCTTAAAGTGGTTGCGGCAGAAGAACTCGACGACCTTTGATTTTCTTGGAAAGCTTCGCCATGTGGTTTGACCCACGTATCCTCGCAAGCATGCCAGCGCTGCTCGACGGCCTGCTGTTCACCCTGGGGCTGACGCTGTTCGGCGCAGCGGGCAGCCTCGTGTTCGGCCATCTTGCGCTTGCCATGCAGCTGGGCCGGCATGCGCCCCTGCGCTGGGCGGCGAGGCTTTACATCAGTTTCATGCGAGGGACGCCGTCGCTGGTCCAGCTGTTCATCTTGTTCTTCGCGCTGCCGCTGGCCGGTCTCGGCGGCCGTCCCATGCTTGCCGCCACGCTGGCGCTGGGGCTCAATAGCGGCGCCTATACGGCTGAGATTCTGCGCGGCAACCTGCGCGTGGTGCCAGCCGGCCAGATTGAAGCAGCGGTCGCCCTCGGCATGCCGCGATGGCGGATCTGGACCCGTGTGCTGCTGCCGCAAATACTGACGGCAAGCCTGCCGGCGCTGATCAACGAATTCACGATCCTGCTCAAAACCACGCCGCTGGCATCGGTGGTCGCCGTCACGGAGCTGACCTATGCGGGGCAACTGGTGATCGCCCGCACCTATGCCTCGACACAGGTCATGCTGTTGGTCAGCATCGGCTACCTGGCCATAGCGTTGCCAGTGATCCATTTCTCCCGTAGCGCCGAACAATCGCTTCTCGCCCGGCGCCTGGCGGACGGGGGACCCAGATGATTTTCGACCTGAGCGTTCTGACCGATTACTGGCCCAACTTGCTTAGCGGCTTTGGAAACACCCTCTGGCTGTGCGCGGCAAGTGCGGCAGCGGCGGGAATATTCGGCATAGTGCTCGCGGTCGGACAACAGCGCGGAGGCCCGGTCCTGGCTAAGCTGATTCGCGCATATACCGCAATCACGCTTGGTTTGCCGCTGCTAGTCCTGCTCTACGTGATGTTCTTCGTGCTGCCGCAATACGGGATCACGCTGCCATCGAAAATCGTCGGCATAGCAACGCTTGCGATCTACTACGCCCCCTATGTCGCCGAGGTAATCAGGGCAGCGGTCGCGGCGGTTCCGGCCGGCACCGTCGAGGCGGGCGTGGCGATCGGCATGTCGAATTTCGCCATCGCACGCCGCATCGTCGCTCCGCAGGCGCTGCCGCTGCTTTTGCCGACGATGACCGGACTGATGATCGGCCTGGTCAAGGACTCGGCGCTGCTCTCCGTTATCTCGGTGCACGAATTCATGTTCGCGGCGAAAGGCGTGGTATCGGACACGTATGCGCCGCTTGAAGTCTATTTCGTCGTGGCGCTGGCCTATTGGGGCGCCACTTCGCTTATTAATTTTTCAACACGCCTGTGGGAGCGCCGACTCGGCCGCGCACAGTTCGCCATGCTGCCTCGCTGAGATGATGATGAATACACCTGATGCCAGCACACCTGTCGCGTTAAAGGCCGACGATATCGTCAAGTCGTTCGGCACGAACAGAATACTTGACCGGGTGAGCCTTAGCGTTGCGCGCGGCGAAGTGGTCTGCATCCTGGGGCCCTCCGGTTCCGGAAAATCGACGCTGCTGCGCTGCCTCAACTGGCTCGCGCCGCCGGACGAAGGCGCGGTCTGGCTCGGCAATGAAAGACTGGGAGTGCGCGATGCCGGGGACGGCCGCGTGCATTCGCGTCCCGAGCGGGAGATCCGCCGGCAGCGCAGCCGCATCGGCATGGTGTTTCAGAGTTTCAATCTGTGGCCACACATGACCGTGCTGGAGAACGTCATGGAAGGCCTGCTGTCCGTCAAGCGCCTGGCGCGGCTCGAAGCCGGCGACCTGGCGGTGGAAGCATTGCGCCAGGTCGGCCTCGGCCATAAACACACGGCCTATCCGGCCAGTCTGTCGGGCGGCCAGCAGCAACGCGTCGGCATCGCCCGTACGCTGGCGATGGCGCCGGAAGTGATCCTGTTTGACGAGCCGACCAGTGCACTCGACCCTGAGCTGGTTGGCGAGGTGCTGGCCGTCATGCGCGGCCTCGCCGCCCAACAGACAACAATGATCGTCGTGACGCATGAAATCGGTTTCGCAAAAGAAGTAGCGGACCGCGTCGTTTTTATGGATGCCGGACGCATCGTGGAACAAGGCCCTCCTGCGCAGATTTTTGAGGCGCCCTCCTCCGACCGGCTGCGGCAATTCTTAAGCCGCTTTACGCAAGCGTCCGCCCGCACACCGGCCGCCGGGACGGCAGATGCGCCAGGCGCTGCAGATACCTTCAAGCATTTCAATGCCTGACGATACCGCTTCTGTTTCCTTCACTTTTTTCGGCTCAATCATGACACTCACTTCATCCGACCACGACAACAAGCATACTCTCACCGTTCCCGCCGGCCACGGCAAAGCCGTTCGCCTGAGCGCGGGGCAATCGGTGCGCATCATCAACACGCACGGTACACAGGTGGTGGACTGCTGGGCCTGGAATGCATACGACCTGCACGAATACATGTGCATGGAGACAACCCGGGTCTGGAACCAGCGGCTCAATCCGATTGTCGGCGACAGTTTCGTGACGAACCAGCGTCATGCGATCCTGACGGTAATCGAAGACACCACACCTGGGGTGCACGATACATTCATGGCTGCCTGCGACCGCAAGCGTTATGAACTGCTCGGGGTGCGCGGCTATCACCGCAATTGCTGCGACAATATGTTCGAAGGCATGTTCGAGCTAGGCGTCACGCCGCCGCGGCCGAACCTTGCATCATTCAACATCTTCATGAACATTCGCGTCCAAGCCGATGGCATCACGTTGAAGACTCTGCCCACGGTCACGCAGCCGGGCCAATACCTGACGCTGCGGGCCGAGATGGATTGTTTCGTCGCCTTCTCCGCATGCCCTCAGGACATCGTCAAAATACAAGGCCAGGGGGACAATACGCCGAAACCGGTCGAATTAGCGCTTCTTGATGCGGGCT
>NZ_JAQGLV010000188.1 GCF_028292705.1 Collimonas fungivorans
CCCATCAGGTATAAAACAATTGTCAAAGGAAAAACACCGTACAGCAAAAACGTCATCACACCGGCAACTGGAGTAGCCTCTGTAATTGCCATCATGAAGACGACGTAAATCCAGGCGATGGCGACGATGTACATTTTGGTTCCTGCTTTAGAGTCAATCCGATAAAAGATACACGAAAATAAGCCAAAACAACGGTCACAGCATGAATACGCCTAATTTTTCCGTCTTCGATCCTGCCGCATTGTCGCAACTTTCGCAGCAGTTCAGCCAAGCATTCAATCCCCAATTCT
Organism: Collimonas fungivorans; assembly: GCF_028292705.1. Taxonomy (GTDB): domain Bacteria; phylum Pseudomonadota; class Gammaproteobacteria; order Burkholderiales; family Burkholderiaceae_D; genus Collimonas; species Collimonas fungivorans_B. The sequence continues at coordinate 291 of NZ_JAQGLV010000188.1, forward strand.
TCCAGCAGCTCAGCCACATCGCCGATCCCGGCATGTTCCTGGGTTTCAATCCATCGGCGCCAAACCAGAACGGCACGGCAGGTTTCGGCGAGCTCGGCATTTCGCTGGACCCGGCGGTACTGGAAAAGCTGCAGGCGGAATACACGCAGCAGCTGTCTGCGCTGTGGAAGGACATGCTGGCGGCGCGCATTCCCGCCATCGCCGACCGCCGTTTCAGCGCTGCGGCCTGGCATGGCAATCCGGTGTATGCCTTCAATGCGGCGGCGTACCTGCTGAACGCCCATTTCCTGACAGCGATGGTCGAGGCGCTGGATGCGCCGCCCAAGATCAAGCGCAAGATCGGCTTTACCGTGCAGCAGATGATAGACGCCATGGCGCCGTCCAATTTCCTGGCGACCAATCCGGCGGCGCAGCAGAAAATTGTCGAAACCAATGGCGAAAGCCTGACCAAAGGCATTGCCCAGATGATCGCGGACATGCACAAGGGCCGGGTGTCGCAGACCGACGAGTCGGCGTTCGAGGTCGGCAAGGACGTGGCGACCACCGAAGGCGCCGTGGTATTCGAGAACGACTTGTTCCAGCTGATCCAGTACACGCCGCTGACCGCCAAGGTGTACCAGCGGCCGTTGCTGATCGTGCCGCCGTGCATCAACAAATTCTACATCCTTGACCTGCAGCCGCAGAACTCGCTGGTGCGCTACGCGGTGGAGCAGGGGCACAGCGTGTTCCTGGTTTCCTGGCGCAACGCCGACGAGTCGCTGGCGCAGACCACCTGGGACCAGTACGTAGTCGACGGCGCCATCCGGGCGATCCAGGCGGTGCAGGACATATCCGGCCAGGACAAGATCAATACGCTGGGTTTCTGCGTCGGCGGCACGATCCTGTCGACCGCGCTGGCAAAGCTGGCGGCGGAAAAGAACAACCCGATCGCTAGCCTGACCCTGCTCACCGCCTTCCTCGATTTCAGCGACACCGGCATCCTCGACGTCTATATCGACGACATGCAGATCCGCATGCGGGAGCAGGCCATCGGGCAGGGCGGCCTGATGCCGGGGCGTGAATTCGGCTCCGCGTTTTCCAGCTTGCGTCCCAATGACCTGCTGTGGAATTATGTCGAATCGAATTACCTCAAGGGCGAGCAGCCGACGCCTTTCGATCTGTTGTACTGGAACGCCGACAGCACCAACCTGCCGGGTCCGATGTTTTGTTATTACCTGCGCCACATGTACCTGGACAATTCGCTCAAGGACGCCGGCAAGCTGACGGTAGGCGGGCAAAAGATCGACCTCGGTAAGATCGATGCGCCGGCTTTCATCTATGCCTCGCGCGAAGACCACATCGTGCCCTGGGCTTCGGCCTATGCCTCGGTGTCCCTGCTGAATCCTAAAAAGCCGAAGCAGAACCGTTTTGTGCTGGGCGCTTCCGGCCATATCGCCGGCGTGATAAATCCGCCGGCAAAGAAGAAGCGGAGTTATTGGACGAACAAGACAGTCGTCGCCGATGCCGATGCCTGGCTGGCGGCCGCGGTTGAACATCCCGGCAGCTGGTGGACCGAATGGGCGGAATTTTTATCCGGGCATGCAGGAAAACAGGTGGCCGCGCCGCGCAAATTAGGAAATACTAAGTACGACATCATCGAACCGGCGCCGGGCCGGTATGTCAAAGTCAGAGCAGAATAAAACGCAGCGAGAAGACTGTCGGGGAAGCGGTAGCCAGAAAGCAGATGGATTTTTTGAATTGTTTTTTTGAAGGAGACAAGAGATGGCAAAGCGAATCGTTTATGTGACAGGGGGAATGGGCGGCATCGGTACCCCAATTTGTACTCGTCTTTGCACGGATGGCTACACCGTGGTTGCCGGCTGCGGGCCGAATTCCACGCGTAAGGATAAATGGCTGGCCGACATGCGCGCCAAAGGTTTCGATATCCACGCTTCGGAAGGCAATGTCTCCAACTGGGAATCGACCAAGGCAGCGTTCGAAAAGGTCAAGGCGGAAGTCGGCGAAGTCGACATCCTGATCAATAACGCCGGCATTACCCGCGACGGCCAGTTCCGCAAGATGTCCAAGGCCGACTGGGATGCTGTCATCGACACCAACCTGAATTCGCTGTTCAACGTCACCAAGCAGATCATCGACGGCATGGCGGACCGCGGCTGGGGACGGATTGTCAATATTTCATCGGTCAACGGCCAGAAGGGCCAGTTCGGCCAGACCAACTACTCGACCGCAAAAGCCGGCATCCACGGTTTCACGATGGCGCTGGCGCAGGAAGTGGCGACCAAGGGCGTTACCGTCAATACCGTGTCGCCAGGTTATGTTGGCACCGACATGGTGCGCTCGATCCGGCCCGACGTGCTGGAAAAGATCGTCGCCGGGATTCCGGTGAAACGCCTGGGCGAACCGGAAGAAATCGCATCCATCATCTCCTGGATCGTGTCGGAAGAAGGCGGCTATGCCACCGGTTCCGACTTCTCCCTGAACGGCGGCCTGCACATGGGCTGATGCCCCTGCTGGTGTCAGCTCCCGTGTGGATTGTCTTGCAATCCACACGGTTTATTGCGTATGCTTGCTTGTATTGCAATGCAATAAAACTCCCTGCACTGTCTTGGCACGTGCATATAATGGAGATGTACTGTAGCAAATGTCGATTGCTAAAGTAATAAATATAAAATGCGTTATGGGCGCAGCAACCTGGGACTGAAATGACTACACCAAAAAAGATGTCTGAACGTTTGATCAAGAAATATCCGAATCGTCGCCTGTACGATACGCAAACCAGTTCATACATTACCCTGACGGACGTCAAGCAACTGGTGCTGGACAACGAAGAATTCGTTGTGCTGGACGCCAAGACCGAGGATGACCTGACGCGCAGCATCCTGCTGCAGATCATCCTGGAAGAAGAGTCGAACGGCACGCCCATGTTTTCCAGCGCAGCGCTGTCGCAAATCATCCGCTACTACGGCCACGCCATGCAGGGAATGATGGGTTCATACCTGGAAAAGAACATCCAGGCCTTCATCGATATCCAGAACAAGCTCACTGAAAATTCCAAGGGTTTCTACGAAGGCAAGCCCTTCAGCCCGGAAATGTGGGCGCAGTTCATGAATGTCCAGGGGCCGATGATGCAAGGCATGATGAGCAACTACATCGAGCAGAGCAAAGGCCTGTTCATCCAGATGCAGGAACAGATGCAAAACCAGACCAAGAACATGTTCGGCACTTTCCCGTTTGCACCGCCGCCGCCGGACAAGACAAAAAAATAATCATTCGCTCAAGCCTTGCACAGGTTTTTAGAAGCCTTGCAAGGTAACCATGGCGGTGGAAGGGGTACAATAGCGACTTTGCTTTGACCCCACCTCCCGCCATGTCCAACGTCATTTCCGCAGCGCCTGCTGCACCCGCTGCCGCACCTGCAGTCGCCCCCAAAGTCGGTTTCGTCTCTCTTGGTTGCCCTAAGGCACTAGTCGACTCCGAACAAATCCTGACCCAGCTGCGCGCGGAAGGTTATGAAACTGCCAAGTCTTATCAAGGCGCGGACCTGGTGATCGTCAATACCTGCGGTTTTATCGACGCCGCGGTGCAAGAGTCGCTGGACGCCATCGGCGAAGCCCTGAGCGAAAACGGCAAGGTCATCGTGACCGGCTGCCTGGGCGCCAAGAAAGATGCCGACGGCGACGACATCATCCACAAGATCCACCCGAAAGTGCTGGAAGTGACCGGCCCGCATGCGGTCGGCGAAGTCATGTTTGCCGTGCACAAGCACCTGCCCAAGCCGCACGCGCCGTTCTTTGACCTGCTGCCGCCGCAGGGCGTCAAGCTGACGCCCAAGCATTTCGCCTACCTGAAAATCTCGGAAGGCTGCAATCATCGTTGCAGTTTTTGCATCATCCCGTCGATGCGCGGCGACCTAGTGTCGCGCCCGATCGCCGATATCATGCTGGAAGCCGAAAACCTGTTCAAGGCCGGCGTCAAAGAGCTGCTGGTGATTTCGCAAGACACCAGCGCCTACGGCGTCGACGTCAAGTTCCGCATGGGCTTCTGGAACGGCAAGCCGGTCAAGACCCACATGACGCAGCTGGTCACCGCGCTCGGCGAACTGGCCGCGCAATACGGCGCCTGGGTGCGCCTGCACTACGTTTATCCATACCCGCACGTCGACCATATCATCCCGCTGATGGCGGAAGGCAAGGTGCTGCCTTACCTGGACGTGCCGCTGCAGCACGCCCATCCCGATGTGCTCAAGCGCATGAAGCGTCCAGCCAGCGGCGAAAAGAATATCGAGCGGATCCAGGCCTGGCGTGCGATGTGCCCGGACCTCACCATCCGCTCCACTTTCATCGCCGGCTTCCCGGGTGAAACCGAGGCCGAATTCGAATACCTGCTGGATTTCCTGAAAGAGGCTGAAATCGACCGCCTCGGCTGCTTCGCCTATTCGCCGGTGGAAGGCGCCACCGCCAACGCCTTGGACAATCCGGTGCCGGAAGAACTGCGCGAAGAGCGCCGCGGCCGCGTGATGCAGCTGCAGGAAGAAATTTCCAAGAAACGCCTGCAAGCCAAGGTCGGCAAGACCATGCGCGTGCTGATCGACTCGGTCGACCGTAATGGCGGCGTCGGCCGTTCCAGCGCCGATGCGCCGGAAATCGACGGCGTGGTGTACGTCAAGCCGCCGTATGAACCGCACAAGAAGCTGGTGGTTGGCGAGTTTGTCGATGTCACCATCACCGCCTCCGACGCGCATGATCTGTGGGCTGCTGCATGATGGCAGGGAAGTTTGCTGTTGTACTGACGCTGTTGACCGGTTTTGGCGCTGCGCCGGTGTTTGCGGATAATGGGAATGCTGTTGTTGTACCCACAACGACGGCAGGAGCGCAAGATCTGTTCGCCAGGCCGCTGACCTTGCGCGGCACGCTGGGCGATGCGCAGATCGAAATGCATCTGCAGCTGAAACCGGATCCGACCGAGGGCATCCAGGGCAATTACGTGATTGCCGGGCAGCCCGCCAAAATCCTGCTGGCCGGCGAATCGGACAATACCGATGTCATCATGGAAGAATCGATCAACGGCAAGGATGTCTCTGGCGAGTGGGCCGGCAAATTGGTCGGCAATATTTTCAGCGGCACCTGGTCTACTACCGACGATGCGGTGACCAAACCTTTCGCCTTGACTGTCCAGGCCGCCAGACCCGTCAAATAAAACCATCACTGAACATGGCAAAAAAGAATTCTCAAACCGCATTGATGCACAGCGATTACACCGCGCCGGCAGGTTTTGACGCGTTTCCGGTGGCGATTCATCACGCCTCTACCGTGCTGTTCAAGAATGTCGCGGCAATGCGCGCGCGCGAGTGGCAGGAAAAAAACAGCTATACCTACGGCCTGCACGGCACGCCAACCTCGTTCACGCTGGAAGCACGCCTGGCGGAAATCGAAGGCGGCCAGCACTGTCTGCTGGCGCCCAGCGGCTTGGCGGCGATCACCATGGTCGACCTGGCCCTGCTGAAGAGCGGCGATGACGTGCTGCTGCCGGACAACGTGTACAACCCCAACCGCGAGCTCGGCAACTGGCTGTCCAAGGACTTCGGCATTACAGCGCGTTATTACGACCCCATGATCGGCGCCGGCATCGCCGGCCTGATCCAGCCGAACACCCGCCTGGTCTGGACCGAGGCGCCGGGTTCGGTGTCGATGGAAGTGCCGAACCTGCCCGCCATCTGCGCCGCCGCGCACGCCAAGGGAGTACTGGTGGCGATCGACAATACCTGGTCGGCCGGCCTGGCTTTGCGCGCTTTCGACCTTGGCGTCGACATCGTGATGCAGGCGCTGACCAAATATCAGTCGGGCGGATCGGACGTGCTGATGGGCGCGGTGATCACTCGCGATCCTGCCTTGAACCAGAAGCTGCAGATGGCGCACATGCGGCTCGGTTTCGGCGTCGGCATGGACGATGCCTACCTTGTCTTGCGCAGCCTGCCGACCATGAAACTGCGCTTCGACGCGCACGACGCCGGCGCGCGCACGGTCGCCGCCTGGCTGCAGCAACAGCCGCAGATTAGCCGAGTGCTGCATCCGGCTTTTGCGGACTGCCCGGGGCATGAAAACTGGAAGCGCGATTTCACCGGCGCAGGCGGCTTGTTTTCGGTGCTGTTCGATGCAAGCTACAGCGAAGAACAGACCGACCGTTTCGTCGATAGCCTGAAACTGTTCAAGATCGGGTACAGCTGGGGCGGCGCCAACAGCCTCTGCGTTCCTTACCGGATCCAGGGCATGCGCAAGAACTGGCAGGACCAGGGCACGCTGGTGCGCTTCAATATCGGACTGGAAGATCCGCAGGACCTGATTGCCGATATCGAACAGGCTTTTGCCTCCATGTAGAAGGGTAGTTCCGGTTGCAACCGGTAATGGCCATGGATAAAGTAAAAATGCCGACCCAAGCAGGTCGGCATTTTTGTTTGCATGTCAGCGAGGTAGCGGGGGATTTTCTAAAAGATAATAGCCAAATCCTAGCGTTGATCTGCCTGCCTCCTGATAATTGTCATACCAGCGCCGGGCCCGCTCGCCAAAGGCCGTGGCGTCCGGATCCTCCGGACAGGCCGCCACATGACGCATCATTGTCTGGTAGTACAAACCTTCGTATTGATCCCACTCGTCATCGCTGCTAATCGTAGACGTCAACAGCTTGTAGCCGTGCGTCAGCGCATGTTGGGTATTCTGCGAATGGCTGGTGAGTTCGTCCCGCGTCGCACCGAGAATGGCAAGATACTGGTCCGAAGGCGACTGTTTCCAATAACCTTCGCCAATCAGCAGCACGCCACTTGGCTTGAGCCATTGCATGCTGGTAGCCAGGCAACGTTCAAAACCGCCGAAGACATGGCTTGATCCGATGCAGATAATGGCGTCATAACCGTCGGTTGGAAGCGGATGACGTTCAACCCGGTTTTCGATAAGAGTCAGGCGGGGATCGTTCGGATTGCTGGCCGCCCATGAGCGTGCAGCTTCAGCCAGGAACTGCGAATTGATGTCGACGCCGACGCCGCGCACCGGCATCGACTGCAGCAACTCACGCAGCAGTGCGGCTTTGCCGCATCCGGCATCCAGCACCAAGGCATTTTGGGGCAGATTCAGTGCGGCTATTAGTTCGCGGGCCTTGGCTGGCGAAAGAGGGCAGCAGTAGCGATGATCGCTATGCGCGATCGTGGTGTATTTGAATTGATCTTGGGAAGAAGCGGTCGTGCTCATGTATTCCTTTAAAGTGTTTGGTTTTGATTTCACTCATTAAAGAAATACAAGTTTTCATACCCGCCTCCAGATCGTTGTGTGGTTTATCGTCCATCATAAATCGTCAAGCCAGGCGCTGCAACATGTAGACAGCGTCGGCCGGGCCGGCAGGCAGCTGATAACTGGCCAGGTCTTCCCTGGCTGGGGAATGCAGTACTTCCACCGGGGCATAACCCAATGCGCTCCAGAATGGCTGCGATTGCTGCACCGAGACCAGCGCACTCCATCGCAATCCATTTGCCTGTGCGTGTTCCAGCGCAATGGTCACCAGGGTATTCGCCGCCCGCAGGCCGCGCGCACCGGGTGCAACCGCCAGGTCATGCAGGTACAGGCAGTCCGGCGCCGCCGGGATCTTGAACGGATGGTCCAGCGCGGTGACGACATCCTTGCTTGAAGGGTAGCTGAACAGATAGGCGCTGGCGCCTTGCCCGTGTCCTGACCAGATCCAGCAGGTGGCCGGGGTCAGGGCGAGGCGAGTGCGGAATACGGCTTCCGATTCCAGCATCAGGGGCGGATAGCATTCCGCCTGGATCTGCATGACGGCAGGGATGTCCTTGCTGGACATGACCCTGACCGCGCCGTAGTTTGCCGCAGGCTGTTTTTCGATAGCCGGGATCAAGCAGGCATTGCCTTATTGTCATTCAAATCCACGATGCCCTTGATCAAGCGATAGCCCTTCCACAGCCAGGCAATTCCCCACACGGCGAAAGCCAGCGGGATGCCGAGCACTGTCAGGAACAGGGCGCCGCCGACCACCATCCACAGCAGATACCACCAGAATGAGCGGATTTGCCAGTTATGGTGGCTGTACACGAAGGTATCCGCGGCATCCGAGCGTTTGACATAGTTGATGATCAAGGGAATCCAGGAGAGCGCCCCCAGGGAAAACAGCAGGCTGGCGGCATGAAACAGGTAGAGCCACCAGGCAAGGTTCTTTTCCGAATGCAGCTTGCTGTCGAAGACTAGTTCTTGTGCCATGACTATCCTTTACGTTAAGAGAGGCGCTGGATCCCTCGCGAATTACGCCAATATGGGTAAGATGCCATCCAAACCGACAAAATTCAAGGCCACGCTAGCTTGTGCCCGTACTACCGGCTTGGCGCGGAAGGCGACCGACAGGCCGGCGATCTTCATCATGGCGAGGTCGTTGGCGCCGTCGCCCATGACAATCGCCTGGCTGGGAGCGATATTCAGCCCGGCGCAGACGCGTTCAACCGTCAGTTTCTTCTCCTCGGCGTTGACGATGCCGCCCAGCACCTTGCCGGTCAGCTTGCCGTCGACGATTTCCAGCACGTTGGAATGGGCGAAATCGAGTCCGAGAGCGGCTTTCATGTTGTCTGTAAAGAAAGTGAAGCCGCCCGACACCAGCAAGGTCTTGAGGCCGGCCGCCTTGACCGCCGCCAGCATGTTTTCCGCGCCCGGCGACAACTGCAGTCGTTCATCCAGCACCCGCTGCAGCGCTGTCGCATCCAGGCCCTTGAGCAGGGCCACGCGCCGGGTCAGGCTTTCATTGAACTCCAGTTCGCCGCGCATCGCCGCTTCGGTAATTGCCGAGACTTGCGGCTTCAAACCCTGCATGTCGGCGATTTCATCGATGCATTCGATCGTGATCAGGGTCGA
>NZ_JAQGLV010000191.1 GCF_028292705.1 Collimonas fungivorans
CCCAGCGCCATGAGCGCGGCGCCGATGACCTGGATGATCAGGAAATCGCTCACGGAGCGCATCGAATACAGAGTGATCCAGGACAGCGGGAACACGGTCACCAGGTGGAACAGGGCGTAGCTGGCCAGGGCTGCCAGGGCGCCGATGATGACGTTGCGTCCTTGCGAACGGGTCATTTCCAGGGCATTGGTCGGTTCCAGCTCGCGCTCGTCAAGCAAACGGGCATATTCCGGGGTAGACACCAGGCGCAGGCGGGCGAACAGGGCGACGACGTTGATGGCGAACGCCACGTAGAACGGATAGCGCCAGCCCCAGTCGAGGAAATCTTCGGTGGTCAGGTTCGACAGCAAGTAGGCAAACAGGCCGCCGGCGATCATGAAACCTACCGGCGCCCCCAACTGGCCCAGCATGGCGTACCAGCCGCGCCGGTTTTGCGGCGCATTCAGCGCCAGCAGCGAGGGCAGGCCGTCCCAGGAGCCGCCCAGTGCAATGCCTTGGCCGATGCGCAGCAGCGCCAGCAAGACGATGGCGTAAAATCCCAGGTGCTGGTATGTTGGCAGGAACGCAATCCCGGCGGTAGAGATGCCTAATATGAAGAGCGCCGCCGTCAATTTGACTTCGCGCCCGAGGCGGCGCTGGATCGCCATGAACAGCACGGTGCCGAAAGGCCTTGCCAAAAAGGCAAAGGAAAAAATCACGAATGCGTAAAGCGTGCCTTCCAGCTGCTGCTCGAACGGGAAGAACACCGAGGGAAACACCAGCACCGAAGCCATGGCGTACACGAAAAAGTCGAAATATTCAGACGCACGGCCTATAACTACGCCGATAGCGATCTCGCCGGGGGCGATGGAGTCTGGTTTGGCATTCTGCGCATCATTGATGGTTGAATGCGACGAGAAATCAGCGGAAACTTCGCCATTGTGGCTATGGGTGCTCGTCATCATAATATTGTCTCTAGTGGGTTTCTGTTAATACTGGCCATGCCAACCAGCCGTGTCGAACCCTTCCCGATGTTATGAGTGTAGGGTAGGACAAAACGTCCAATCGCCAACGCATACCAGTCAGTGTACATTATCACAATCTGATAGCTTCGACGGTACTTTTACTCTATGGTTTCCCTCTTATCTCGGCGTGGATTGCTCCTCCTTCCCCTCATTTTGTTGGCTGGTTGCAACACGGTGGTGATGAATCCGTCTGGCGATATCGCCTCCCAGCAGGGCCGCCTCATCGTGGTTTCCACGATCCTGATGCTGCTGATCATCGTTCCGGTGATTGCGCTGACCATCTGGTTTGCCTGGCGCTACCGTAAAAACAATACCGCTGCACGCTATGAACCCGACTGGGACCATTCGACCCAGCTCGAGCTGGTGATCTGGGGCGCGCCGCTGCTCATCATCATCGCCCTTGGCCTGCTGACCTGGATCAGCACCCATACCCTGGATCCCTACCGGCCGCTGTCGCGCCTGGATGCGAACCGCCCGATTCCGGCCGACACCAAGACGCTGACGGTAGAAGTGGTGGCGCTGGACTGGAAATGGCTGTTCATCTATCCGGAGCAAGGCATCGCCACCGTCAATGAGCTGGCTGCGCCGGTCGACATGCCGATCCGTTTCAAGATCACCTCGTCGGCCATCATGAATTCCTTCTTCATTCCTGCGCTGGCCGGCCAGATCTACGCCATGCCGGGCATGCAGACCTCCCTGAACGCGGTGATCAACCGGCCGGGCGAATACGACGGCTTCTCCGCCAACTATAGTGGCGCCGGCTTTTCCGACATGAAATTCAAGTTCCACGGCATGACCGCGGAGAATTTCGAGAACTGGGTAAAGACCACCAAGGCAGCCAGCGGCAAGCTGGACCGCGCCGACTACCTGCAGCTCGAAAAGCCGAGCGAGAAGGAGCCGGTGCGCTACTACGGCGCTGTCGATCCGAGCCTGTACCACGCCATCCTTAACCGCTGCATCGAACCGGGCCAGATGTGCATGGACCAGATGATGGCGGCCGACAGCGGCCACAACATGGCTGGACACCAGGCCGAAGACCCGGCCAAACACCATGAATAACCATTCGCAACAAGAGCCGGCAGTGCTCCGTTCTGCCAGCAGTGGCGCCACTGTGTGCGCCACGTTTCCCTTTTTCACCGGAAAGTAACGATGCTAGACCATATTGATCTGACCAAGCTGATCTTCGGCCGTCTCACCTGGGAAGCGATTCCCTACCACGAACCGATTCTTATCGCGACCTTCCTCATGGTCGCCATCGGCGGCGCAGCAGTGCTTGGCGCGCTGACCTATTACAAGGTCTGGGGCACCTTGTGGCGCGACTGGTTCACCAGCATCGACCACAAGAAGATCGGCATCATGTACGTGGTGCTGGGCCTGGTGATGCTGCTGCGGGGCTTCGCCGACGCCTTGATGATGCGCGCCCAGCAGGCGTTTGCCTTCGGCGATTCGGCCGGCTTCCTGCCGCCGCACCACTACGACCAGATCTTCACGGCGCACGGCGTCATCATGATCTTCTTCGTCGCCATGCCACTGGTGACCGGCCTGATGAACTATGTGGTGCCGCTGCAGATCGGCGCGCGCGACGTTGCTTTTCCTTTTCTGAACAATTTCAGCTTCTGGATGACCACCTTCGGCGGCATGCTGGTCATGGCTTCGCTGTTCGTGGGCGAATTCGCCCGCACCGGCTGGCTGGCTTATCCGCCGCTGTCAGGCATCCTCGCCAGTCCGGACGTGGGGGTCGACTACTACATATGGGCCTTGCAGATTGCCGGGGTAGGGACGCTGCTATCGGGGATCAACCTGATAGCGACCATTGTCAAGATGCGCGCGCCCGGCATGAACATGATGAAGATGCCGGTGTTCACCTGGACCGCCCTGTGCACCAACGTCTTGATCGTCGCCGCCTTCCCGGTGCTGACCGCCGTGCTCGGCATGCTGTCGCTGGACCGTATCGTCGGCACCAACTTCTTCACCAATGACATGGGCGGCAACGCCATGATGTATGTCAACCTGATCTGGATCTGGGGCCACCCCGAGGTTTACATCCTGATCCTGCCGGCCTTCGGCATCTTCTCGGAAGTGGTCTCGACCTTCAGCAGCAAGCGCCTGTTCGGTTATACCTCGATGGTCTACGCCACCGTGGTGATCACCATCCTGTCCTACCTGGTATGGCTGCATCACTTCTTCACCATGGGTTCCGGCGCCAGCGTCAACTCGTTCTTCGGCATCACCACGATGATCATCTCGATCCCGACCGGCGCCAAGATCTTCAACTGGCTGTTCACCATGTACCGCGGCCGCATCCGCTTCGAGCTGCCGATGCTGTGGACCATCGGCTTCATGATCACCTTCGTCATCGGCGGCATGACCGGCGTGCTGCTGGCGGTGCCGCCGGCCGACTTCGTGCTGCATAACAGCCTGTTCCTGATCGCCCACTTCCACAACGTGATCATCGGCGGCGTGCTGTTCGGCATGTTTGCCGGCATCAACTACTGGTTCCCGAAAGCCTTCGGCTACAAGCTGGACGACTTCTGGGGCAAGTGCTGCTTCTGGTTCTGGACCATCGGTTTCTACGTCGCCTTCATGCCGCTGTACGTGCTGGGCCTGATGGGCGTGACCCGCCGCCTCGGCCACTTCGAAGATCCGTCGCTGCAGATCTGGTTCCAGATCGCCGCCTTCGGCGCTGTCCTGATCGCGCTCGGCATCGCTTCCTTCATCGTGCAGCTGGTGGTCAGCTTTCGCCGTCGCGAATCGCTGCGCGACACCACCGGCGATCCGTGGGGCGCGCGCACCCTGGAATGGTCGACCTCGTCGCCGCCGCCGGACTACAACTTCGCCTTCACGCCAGTGGTGCACGACAACGACGCCTGGACCGACATGAAGGCCAACGGCTATGCGCGTCCGCAGAAGGATTTCGTCTCCATCCACATGCCGAAGAACACGGCGGCCGGCATCATCATCGCCGCGCTCAGCGCTGCCGTCGGCTTTGCCCTGATCTGGCACATGTGGCTGGTGGCCGGCCTCGGCTTTGCAGCGATGATGGCAGCCATCATCATCCACACCTTCAACTACAACCGCGATTACCACATCTCGGCGGACGAAGTCGTCCGCACCGAGGGTGAACGCACACGATTGCTGGCTAGCCATGTCTGATATCACGATGAACACCACCGGCGCGGCTGATCCGAGCGCGCGCTTCTACACCCGCGAACATCATCCGGAAAACGGCACCTTGCTCGGTTTCTGGCTGTACCTGATGAGCGATTGCCTGATCTTCGCCTGCCTGTTCGCGACATACGCTGTATTGGGCCGCAACTATGCAGGCGGCCCGACCGGCGCCGAACTGTTCGACCTGCCGCTGGTGGCAGTCAACACGTCGCTGCTGCTGCTGTCGTCGATCACCTACGGTTTTGCCATGCTGGAAATGCAGCGCAAGCGCCAGGGCGCAACGCTGGCCTGGCTGGCTGTCACCGGCATCCTCGGCGCCTGCTTCATCGGCTTCGAACTGTACGAGTTCGTGCACCTGATCCACGAAGGCGCCGGCCCGCAGCGCAGCGGCTTCCTGACCTCGTTCTTCGCACTGGTGGCGACCCATGGCCTGCACGTCAGCTTCGGTATCGTCTGGCTGGTCACGCTGATGTTCCAGGTCAAGCGCCACGGGCTTACCGCTGAAAACGGCCGGCGCCTGATGTGCCTGTCGATGTTCTGGCATTTCCTGGACGTGGTCTGGATCGGCGTCTTCACCTTTGTCTATCTGATGGGAGTTTTGCCATGAGCGGCGGACATCAACAACACCCGGCGCGCGCCGTCGGCCACGGAGATCACGATGGTCACCACGGCCACACCCATGCCGACCACGGCAGCCTGAAAAGCTACACCACCGGCTTCGTGCTGGCCGTGATCCTGACCGCGATCCCGTTCTGGCTGGTGATGGCCAAGGTATTCGACAAGTCCAGCACCACCGGACTGGTGCTGCTTGGTTTCGCCGCCGTGCAGATCGTGGTGCACATGGTGTATTTCCTGCACATGAACACCAAATCGGAAGGCGGCTGGTCGATGCTGGCGCTGATCTTCACGATCATGCTGGTATTCATCATGCTCAGCGGTTCGTTATGGGTGATGTACCACCTGAACCACAACATGATGCCGGGCATGATGCCCGACACCACGGAAGTGGTGCCGGAATCGATGCAGAAAATGCCTGACATGCCAAAAATGCACAATATGCAAGATATGCAGCATATGCAAAACATGCAATGAAACAGGCGCCGCGCGGCATGGTGAAGGACGGTCAAGGCGCAGCGCCGGTTGCGCCAAGGGTCCGCTCCACAGCTGTGCTGCTGGCGCTGGCCATCTGCGCCGGACTGGTGTTCGCGGGTTTCGCCGCACTAGGAACCTGGCAGCTCAAGCGCCTGCAATGGAAGCTCGACCTGATCGAGCGGGTTGAACAAAGAGTACACGCGCCGGCCGTGGCCGCTCCCGGCCCCGGGCGCTGGCCGCAGATCAATGCCGACGCCGACGAATACCGGCGCGTGCGCCTCAGCGGCACCTTCCTCTACGCACTGACAGCCCGGGTCCAGGCTTCGACCGAACTTGGCGGCGGATTCTGGCTGCTGACGCCATTGCGCAGCGCGGACGGCAGCGTGGTGCTGGTCAACCGCGGTTTTGTACCGGCCAAGGCCGACGTCCAGCCCGCTACACCCGAGGTCGGCCCCGCCGAGGTAAGCGGGCTGCTGCGCATGAGCGAGCCGGGCGGCGGTTTCCTGCGCCACAATGATCCCGCGGCTGACCGCTGGTATTCGCGCGACGTGCAAGCGATTGCCTCGGCGCGCGGCCTATCGCCGGCAGCGCCTTATTTCATCGATGCAGACGTGGCTACAGCCAGCCATGACACCGGCGGCAACCGTCCGGTCGGCGGCCTGACGGTGATCGCCTTTCACAATAACCATCTGGTTTATGCTCTCACTTGGTATGCTCTTGCCTTGATGGTGGCGGGCGCCTGTTTCTGGGTAGGGCGGGAAGAGCGGAATCTGCGCCGGCGCTCTCCGCCACGCGCTGCCGCCAATGCCGATGGGATCGGCCGTGAAAGTGAAGATGGCAAGTAAAATCGATATTCTTGCAAATACAGACGATCTGAAACGGCGCTGGACGATAGCGGCCGGCGTTGAAAGCGCTGCCGGCCACAAGAACATGCTGCAGCTGATCCAGCTGCGCTGGATCGCCGTGATCGGGCAGATCACCACCATCGCCTTCGTAATCGCCGGTTTCGGCATCCACCTGCCGTTGCCGCACATGCTGAAGGTGCTGGCGTGCCTGGTAGCGTTCAACATCGCCAGCCACCTGCGCTGGCATGAACGGCGCGTGGCCAGCAACGGCGAGCTGTTCCTGGCGCTGCTGGTGGACGTCGGCATCCTCACCGCCCAGCTATATTTCAGCGGCGGCATCACCAATCCGTTCGCCTTTCTTTTCCTGCTGCAGGTGATCCTCAGCGCGGTGCTGCTGGAAACCTGGTCGACCTGGACCATCGTCGCCGTCACCAGCGCCTGCCTGGCCGGCCTGTCGCTGTTTTCCGAACCGCTGGCGCTGCCGCCAGACCATGGCAACGGCTTGTCCAGCCTGTATGTCGAAGGTCTGCTGATCTGTTTTGTGCTGAATGCCGCCTTGCTGGTGTTTTTCATCACCCGCATCGGCCGCAACCTGCGCGCCGGCGCCGCCCAGCTGGCCGATTTGCGCCAGCGCGCGGCGGAGGAAGATCATATCGTGCGCATGGGCCTGCTGGCTTCCGGCGCCGCGCACGAACTCGGTACGCCGCTGGCCACCTTGTCGGTGATCCTGGGCGACTGGCGGCGCATGCCCGAATTCAGCAAGAACAGCGAACTGCTGGAAGAAATCAGCGAGATGCAGGCCCAGCTGCAGCGCTGCAAGAGCATCGTCAGCGGCATCCTGCTGTCGGCCGGCGAGGCGCGCGGCGAATCGTCGGTGAAGACCACCATCAGCACTTTCCTCAACGACCTGGCCAAGGAATGGTGCGCAACCCGGCCGATCGTTTCGTTTGCCTATGAAAACCGGATAGAGCAGGATATGCCAGTCGCTTTCGATTCCGCCCTCAAGCAGATGATCTGCAATGTGCTCGACAATGCGCTGGAAGCCTCGCCGCAGTGGGTCAGCCTGGAAGCAACGCGGGAAGCCGATGCGCTGACCCTGGTGGTGAGCGATAGCGGCCTCGGTTTTGCACCTGCCATGCTGGCGCACCTGGGCAAGCCTTACCAGTCGAGCAAAGGACGGCCAGGCAGCGGCCTCGGGCTGTTTTTCGTGGTCAATGTCGCCCGCAAGCTAGGCGGCACCGTGACGGCGCGCAACCGGGAGCAGGGCGGGGCGCTGGTCCAGCTGACTTTGCCGCTGGCATCGATCAGCCTTGAACAGGATACCGAACATGGCGACTGACCGTCTGCTGCTGATCATCGAGGATGACGCCACGTTCGCGCGCACCCTGGGCCGTTCGTTCGAGCGCCGCGACTACACCGTCCTGCTGGCCTCGAACCTGGGCGAGGCCGCTGCGCTGCTGCGCCAGCATTCGCCGGGATATGCGGTAGTCGACCTCAAGCTGAACGACAGCACCTCCGGGCTAGCCTGCGTACAGATGCTGCACAAGCACGATCCGGCCATGCTGATTGTGGTGCTGACCGGTTTCGCCAGCATCAACACGGCGGTGGAAGCGATCAAGCTTGGCGCCTGCCAGTATCTGGCCAAACCATCCAATACCGACGATATCGAGGCGGCTTTCGGCCATGTCGCCGGCGCTGCCGAGATTGAACTGAGCAACCGTTCGACCTCGATCAAGACGCTGGAGTGGGAGCGCATCCACGAAGTGCTGGTGGAAACCGGCTTCAACATCTC
>NZ_JAQGLV010000206.1 GCF_028292705.1 Collimonas fungivorans
ACAATCGGCAGCCAGGAAGAGATTGCATGAGCGCCGCCGACGCCACCGCGAATACCGCCGCCGCTGCCGAAGACGAAGACCTGGCGGTGCGCACCGCTGCCGGCCTCGGCATGATGTCCTGCCATCACTGCGGCACGGTCTGGCGAGAGGTGCGTGAACACGAACACTGCCAGCGCTGCGGCACTGCGCTGCACCTGCGCAAGCCGGACAGTATCAGGCGCAGCTGGGCATTCCTGATCGCGGCCTGCATCATGTACATCCCGGCCAACCTGATGCCGGTGATGATCACCAAGACCTTGCTCGGCGTGCAAGAGGATACGATCATGAGCGGCGTGATCTATTTCTGGGTGTCCGGCGCCTGGGAGCTGGCGGCGATCATTTTCATCGCCAGTTTCCTGGTGCCGCTGTTCAAGCTGGCGTCCCTGATCCTGCTGACCTGGACCGCGCAAAAGCGCAGCCGCTGGCGCCGCCTGCAGCGCGCCAAGCTGTACCGGCTGGTGGAAATCATCGGCCGCTGGTCGATGCTGGACGTATTCGTGGTGTCGCTGCTGGCCGGCCTGGTGCAGATTGAAGGATTCGCCAAGATCACCGCCGGTTTCGGCGTGCTGGCGTTTGCCTCGGTAGTGGTGCTGACCATGCTGGCCGCGCTCAGTTTCGATCCGCGCCTGAGCTGGGACAGCAGCGATCAAGAAGATATGGATGAGAATCAAAGAATGAAAGCACAAGATGAGTAATGAAAACACCCCGGACAACGCCCTCCCGCCCTTGCCTGAACCCAAACTGAGCCGCAAGCGCGACTGGCTGCCTTCGCTGATCTGGCTGATCCCGATTGTGGCCGCGGTGGTAGGCCTGACGCTGGTGGTCAAGATCCTGGTCGAACGCGGACCGTCGATCACGATCACGTTCCGCACCGCGGAAGGCCTGGAGGCCGGAAAAACCAAGGTCAAGTACAAGGATGTCGATATCGGCCTGGTGCAGACCATCACCTTGAGCAAGGATCGTTCGCACGTGCTGGCCAATATCCAGCTGTCGAAAGAAGCCGAGAGCTTCACCGCCGCCGACACCCGTTTCTGGGTAGTGCGGCCGCGGGTGGCGGCCTCCGGCGTCTCCGGCCTGGGCACCCTGCTGTCGGGCGCTTATATCGGCGCCGACGCCGGCACCTCCAAGGAAAAGAAAGACGAATTCACCGGACTGGAAGTGCAGCCTATCGTCAGGCTCGACGCCTCAGGCAAGCAGTACATGCTGCACGCCACCGACATCGGCTCGCTGGACATCGGTTCGCCGGTCTACTTCCGCCGCATCAAGGTCGGCCAGCTGGCGGCATTCGACCTGGATGCCGACGGCAAAGGCGTGACCTTGCGCATTTTCATCGATGCGCCCTACGATAAATTCATCGGCATCAACACCCGCTTCTGGCATGCCAGCGGCTTCGACATGCAGATCAACGCCAGCGGCTTCAAGCTGCGCACGCAATCGCTGGCGACCGTGGTGCTGGGCGGCATAGCCTTCCAGGCGCCGGACGACCAACTGGGCTCGACAGCCAAGGAAAACACGACCTTCAACCTGGCCGCGGACGAGGAAGCGGCGCTGAAAGAACCGGATGGCCCGTCGGAAACCGTGGTCATGTATTTCAACCAGTCGCTGCGCGGCCTGACGCCGGGCACCACCGTCGACTTCCGCGGCGTGGTGCTTGGTGAAGTCAAATCGATAGGCATCGAATACGACGCCAAGCGCCGCGAATTCAACATGCCGGTGGTGGTGCAGGTCTATCCAGAACGATTGGGGCGCCGCTATGCCGAGGATGAAAAACATTCGAGCTATACCGCCAAGCAGCGCCTGCAATACATGGTCAGCCGCGGCTTGCGGGCGCAGCTGCGCACCGGCAACCTGCTGACCGGCCAGCTCTACATCGCCCTCGACTTTTTCCCGAAAGCGGCGCCGGCCACCGTCGATACCTCGACGGCGATCATCGAACTGCCGACGATTCCTAACAGCCTCGATGAAATCCAGTCGCAGATCGCCGAGATCGCCAAGAAACTCAGCAAGGTGCCGTTCGACCAGATCGCCGCCGACCTGCAGAAAACCCTGGGCACCCTGAACCGCACCCTGCTCAATGCCGAGCAGTTGACCAAGAGCCTGAACAACGATGTCGCGCCGGAAATCACGGCCGCCATGAAGGATGTGCGCGTCACGCTGGACAACGCCAACCGCACCCTGTCCGACAATGCGCCGCTGCAGCAGGATATCCGTGCGACCCTGCAAGAACTGACGCGCTCGGCGGCGTCGGTGCGGATCCTGACCGACTACCTGGAACGCCATCCGGAAGCACTGATCCGCGGCAAGCAAGAGGAAAACAAATAATGACATCAACCACCCGCATCTGCACCGTCGCTACCTTCACTGCGCTGCTGCTGGCCGGCTGCGCCTCCGCCCCGACCCATTTTTACACGCTCGCGACGCCGACAGCGGCTGCCCCGGCCATCCAGAATTCGAAGCTGTATATCGACGTGGCGCCGGTCTCCCTGCCGGAGCGCCTGGCGCGGCCGCAGCTGGTGGTGCGCAGCGCCGGCAGCGCTTCCAGCACCCGGGTCGACATCCTGGAGCAGGAACGCTGGTCTTCGCCGTTCAACAATGAATTGCGGGATGCATTGGCGAGCGGCATCGCCAATCGCCTGGGAGCGATCGATGTCAGCCGCAGCGGCCGGCCGACAGACCAGCCGGTGTATCGGATCGCGGTCGAATTGCGCGAATTTGACGCCGTGCCCGGCGACAAGGTGCAAGCCACTTACGGCTGGACCATCAGCCGCTCCGACAGCGGCCGCAGCAGCGCCTGCCAGTTAAGTGTGGCGGCGACAGTCAATCCTGGCATTGATGGTTTGGTGCTTGGAGTGCAGCGCACGGTGGCGGATGTGGTCAGCGGCATTGCCGCCAATATCACGGCATTCAAGGCGAATCCCGCGGCGGCCTGCCAAGGCGACAGGCCGCAGGCATAAACGTCAAAAAAACGTCAGAACCGCTCGTAGCCCAGCAGATAACGCCATTCCCCGACCGCCAGGCCGGCCATCGGCAGGCGGCCGATGCGGATGCGTTTGCTGGCCACCACTTGCAGCCCGACCTGCTCGCACATGTGCACGACCAGCCCGCGCGGCGGCGCCTTGAGTGCAAAGCGCAGGCGTTTTTCATTTTGCCAACTGACCTTGATCGGCGGCAGCGGCTTGCGGTTGAAGCTCAGGCCATGGTTCAGCAATTTCAGGCCGTCAGGAATGATGTCGCCGGCCACTTCAACGATGTACTCATGTTCGATCTTGGCGGCGTCGTCCACCAGCTTGCGGGTGATCCGCCAGTCCTGGGTAAACACCAGCAAGCCGCTGGCCAGCGTCTCCAGCGGTTCGATCAGGTTGAGGTTGGCCAGGTGGCGCTTCAGGAAACGCAGTTCGGCGCGGTCGTCGGCTGCGCGCTTGTCCGGCACGATCAGGTCTGAAGCCAGCTCACTCAGCGCCGGACCGGCAAACAGGTCGAGGCCGGCCGGCTTATGGAACAGGATGGTTACCGGATCCTGCGGTTCCAGCGTGGCGTCCGCCGCCAGTTCCACCTGCTGCTGCACGCCGATGCGCAAGCCCGGCTCTTCCACTACTTCGCCATCGACCTTGACCCAGCCGCCCTCGATATATTGCTCGGCTTCGCGGCGCGAGCAGGAAACCAGTTCAGCGAGATGTTTTGCAAGGCGGATTGATTCTGTCATGTATGAGGTCCGGAGGCATAAAAATGATGGGCGGCCATTGTAACCGCCTTGCACCTGGTTTATTTGCGATACATTTCAGGCCGCGGCTTGTTGCGCTGCTCGTAAATCGTCTTGGCGTCTTCCCGTGCGCGCTCCAGCGTGCGCATGACGGGATCGTCATCGTGCAGGCTAAAAAAATCCTCGGCTTGCGCATTCATCACATATTTGATCGCAGCCTTCTCTTTCACATCGTATAACTCCACCAGCAAGGTGGTGACTTCGTCCAGGTATTCTTCGTAGGTCATGATACTCTCCGGCCTTTCTTGCCGCGCTCACCTTCATCCACGGTGTTACAGGAAGAGCCCGGCGAGCGTATTTTGCACCAAATAGCCCGGCAGGACCAAATTATCAGGTTCAATGCGGCTGCGACGGCGGCTTCAATCCGGCGAATTTTCGCCACAAGCGGCCGATCTTCGACTTATTGTGTTTTCGGCCGGAAGCCAGCAGTTTGACGGCCAGGCCGCACGATTGCGCCAGCTCGGGATGCTGTTCGGCGACCTGCTGCAGCAGCTGGGCAGCCACGCTGCGGTCGTTGGCCGCACCTAAACCGTCCTGCAGGTCGCTCAACGCCGCCACATATGCATGGCCGCGTTTAGGCGGGAAATACGAAGCAAAAAACTCGCTGGCGTAACGCGCCTTCTTGGCGGCGATCCTTACCTTGTGGCGCCTGGCGGCGTCATGCTGCCTGATGCCGCCGCCGCGCTTCAGCAGTTTCTTTTGCAGGCCGGCCAGTTTTCTGACAGCGAATTTTTTCAGGGGCGCAGACAGTGCGGTTACCTGCACGGCGTCCAGCTCTTCGCGCCAGCGCCGCCCTTCTATCCAGCTTCCCAGCAATAACAACAAGCGCGTATAAGCACGCGAGTTGAGCGCCGCCGCGACTGCATGGCGACGCCTGCCGGCTTCGATGGAAGTCAACCGCCGCAAGTTTTCCAGCTGCTGTTGATCCGGACAGCGCCTTACTACATCGTCCAGCGTCGCCACCGCCAGCACTTCCCAATCGCGCGCCGGCCCCAGCGTGGCGGCCAGCCAGTCAAGCCGTTCCGCTATTTCCGGCGGCGTCGGAATCGCTTTCTTGAACAGGCCCAGCACAGCGAGCAAGCGCCGCAGCCCGACCCGCATCTGATGCAGGTTTTCCGGATCGGCGCCGTGCACCACGCCATCTTCATTGCCTTGCATCTGCGCCAGGCAGTTGCCGAGCAAAGCCTGGAATCCTTGCTCCAGCGTCAGTCCGGGCGCCAATTCAACTGGCTGCGCCTTGACAACGGCGCGCTCTCGCGGCGCATGCATGGCATAACCGCGTTCGGCCTTGCTGGCATTGGCGGCGCGCAGCGGCAGCGTCTGCTGCAAGGCCAAAGCCAGCTCAAACAAGCTCGCCGCGGC
>NZ_JAQGLV010000223.1 GCF_028292705.1 Collimonas fungivorans
CTCATCGCCGGCACCCGCACATCCTCAAGGATCACGGTGCGGGTGGGCGAGCCCTTGATCCCGAGTTTCTTCTCCGGCTTGCCGAAGCTAACGCCAGGGTCAGCCTTCTCCACCACGAACGCCGAGATGCCGCGGGCGCCTCGCCCCTGGTCGGTCACGGCCATCACCGTGTAGTAGTCCGAGACCCCGGCGTTGGTGATCCACATCTTGGTGCCGTTGAGCACCCAGCGGTCGCCCTTCAGTTCGGCGCGCAGTTTCATGCTCACCACGTCGGAGCCGGCGTTCGGCTCCGACATCGCCAGGGCGCCGATATGGTCGCCCGAGATCAGCTTCGGCAGGTACTTGGCTTTTTGCTCGGCGTTGCCGTTGCGCTTGATCTGGTTGACGCACAGGTTCGAGTGGGCACCGTACGACAGGCCGACCGAGGCCGACGCGCGCGAGATTTCTTCCATAGCGATGATGTGCGCCAGGTAACCCATGCCGCTGCCGCCGTATTCTTCCTCAGCAGTGATGCCGAGCAGGCCGAGGTCGCCCATTTTTTTCCACAGGTCCATGGGGAACTGGTCGCTGCGGTCGATTTCCGCGGCGCGCGGGGTGATCTCCACTGCGGCGAATTCCTGGATGGCACTGCGCAGTGCGGCGATGTCTTCGCCATGGTCGAACGTCAAGCCGGGTAAATGGATCATGTTGTCTCCTTCGTTATTCTTGCAAGTTGTTTAATGTATGGGGGAGGAATTCAGGGCGCGACGTGGTCGCTCAGCTCGCCGCTGCTGAGCAGGCGCCGGCATTCGTCTTCGTGGGCGGTGATTTCCGCCAACGTCACTTCGATGTCTTCGCGCTGCTGCTCCAGGTGTTCGCGATGGCGCGCCAGCACCTGCAGGAACAGTTCCAGCTGGGGCGCCGAATCCTTGGGCGAATCGTACATGTCGACCAGGCTCTTGATTTCCGACAAGGTCAATCCCAGCCGCTTGCCGCGCAGGGTCAGCTTGAGGCGGGTGCGCTCGCGGCCGGCATACACCCGGTTGCGGCCGCCGGCGCCATCCCGTTTCGGGCTTAGCAAACCCTGGTCCTCATAGAAACGGATCGCCCTCGGGGTAATGTCGAATTCGCGGGCAAGTTCAGTGATGGTGTAAGTCGGCATGGTCGGGTTGGCAGAGCAAGAAATGCTGGTTTAGGTACAATGGCAGTTAACGTTAACGTAAAGCACATTGTAGGCGCGCTGGCGGAAAATGAAAACACCGAAAAACTACTGGTGTTACCAAAAAAGAAAGAATATCGCGATGAACCCACTTGAAGCCCAGCTCAGCTATGCCTTCGGCGACACCCTGCCTGCCGGCGGCGCCACCCTCGAAGTCGCACCCGGCGTGCGCTGGCTGCGCATGGGCTTGCCGTTCGCGCTGGACCATATCAATTTATGGCTGCTGGAAGACAGCGTCGAGACCGACGACGGCATCCGGCACGGCTGGACCATCGTCGACTGCGGCATCGCCAACGACGCCACGCGCGCTGCCTGGGATGCCATTTTTGCAAGTGAACTGCGCGGCCTGCCGGTACTGCGGGTGCTGGTCACCCATTGCCATCCGGACCATGTCGGCCTGGCCGACTGGCTGTGCACGCGCTGGCAGGCGCCGCTGTGGATGAGCGGCGGCGAGTATTTCTCGGCGCGCATCATGTCGGCGGCGCTGCCCGGCGCCGACGGCAGCGCGACGCTGCCGCACTTCCAGCAGCACGGCATGCGCGATCCCGAGGTCATCGCCAAGGTATCTCAGCGCAAGTCCTACTATCCATCGATGGTGCCGGCGGTGCCGCAGGCCTACCACCGGCTGGCCGACCGCCAGCAGCTGCGCATAGGCAAACATCAATGGCAGGTGATCACCGGCTTCGGCCATGCGCCTGAGCACGTGGCGCTGCATTGCGCCGGGCTGGACCTGCTGATTTCGGGCGATATGGTGCTGCCGCGGATTTCCACCAATGTCTCGGTATTTGCGATCGAGCCGGAATCGAACCCAGTGCAGCAATACATGGATTCGCTGGAAAAATACCGCGCGCTGCCGGCCACAACCTTAGTGCTACCGTCGCATGGCAAGCCGTTCCGCGGCCTGCAGATCCGCATCGACCAGCTGCAGCAGCATCACCGCGAGCGGCTGGCCGAGGTGGTGGAAGCCTGCACGGCGGCGCCGCAGTCGGCCAGCGACATCGTGCCGATCATGTTCCGCCGGCCGCTGGATGCGCACCAGATGACTTTCGCCCTGGGCGAGGCGCTGGCGCATCTGCACAAGCTGTGGTTTGACGGCGTATTGAAACGGCGGCTGGATACCGACCAGGTCTACCGCTTCAGTATCGCGTAATTACTGCTGTATCGCCGCCACGATCATCGCCACCGCCAGCATCAGGCTGCCGGCAACGCGGTCGGTAATCCGCACAAAACTCGGGCGGGTGGCAACCGTCTGCATCTTTCCCGCCAGGGCGGCGTAACCGACCAGGATAAAGAATTCCGGAATGATCGAACCAGCCGCCAGCCAGATCATCTGCAGCGGCACATTGGCGGCCGGATTGAGGAACTGCGGCAGGATGGCGATGAAAAAAATCAGCGCCTTGGGATTGGCCAGCTGCAAGGTCAGGCCGCCGAACCAGATTTTCCAGCCGGAGGCGTTGCGGCTGTCCAGCTTGGACGCGGTGATCGGCGAAGGCCGGCCGAATATCGCCGATAAACCGAGATACGCCAAGTAAGCCACGCCCAGCCATTTGACCACGCTGAACAAAGTATGCGAAGCAACGATCAGGGCGCCCAGCCCGGTCGCCGAAATGGTGAAATAGATCGCATTGGCGGCGAGTATGCCCAGGATGGCGAAAATCGCCTTCTTCCAGCCGACCGTGATGCCGTAAGCCACCACCAGCATGACCGCCGGCCCCGGCGACGCCGACAGTGCAAACTCAGTCAGCACGAATAAGAAAAAATTGTGAAAGTCCATGATGTCTGATCAGTCTGCGGTTTTGCGCGGCCTCATTTGCGTGCCTTATGCGGCGCCTTGGAAAATGCCAGGTCGTACAGCCAGTTCGGCAACAGCCGCAGCAGCTTGGCGACTACCCCCATCTGCCACGGGATCACCTGGTAGCTGCTGCCGCGCGCCACCGCGGCGCCGGTCCTGGCAGCGAATTGCTCCACCGGCATCAGGAACGGCATCTTGTAATGGTTGGCCTGGGTCATCGGCGTATCGATATAACCCGGAACGATGGTGACTACCTTGATGCCGCTGGCCCGCAGTTCTACCCGCAACGATTCGCAGTAGCTGATCACCGCTGCCTTTGAGCCGCTGTAAGCGCCCGCTCCGGGCAAACCGCGGATGCCGGCCACGCTGCCGACGCCGACTAGCCGCAAACCGGTTTGCCCGGCCTGGGCCTGGCGTTTCATGGTGGCGATAAACGGTGTAAAGGTGGCCACCGTAGCCAGCACGTTGGTGGCAAATACATGTTCAAACACCTGCTGGTCTTCGGCATATTCGGTCAAGGTGCCTTGCGAAATCCCGGCGCTGGCAATCACCACGTCGACACCGTCGCCGGCGGCGATGAAATCTGCGGCTGCCGCAGTCAATGCGGCATGATCGTTGACATCGAGCGCATACAGGCGGTGCCGTTCGGGATGCGGCAAGCTTGCCAGCAACTGCTCCAGCACCGCCTGGCGCCGGGCTACCAGCCCCAGCGTTGCGCCCTGCCCTGCATAAAACCGCGCCAGCGCGGCGCCGATGCCGCTGGAAGCGCCGGTGATGAACACACGTTGCATGGAAAGTCCTTTCGATAAAAAAGCCCGCCCTCTTGCGAGCGGCGGACTTTTCAATACTGCCGGCCGTGATGGCCTGCTTGCTTGTTTCTTGTTTGTTTCTTGCTTACTTCTTGCCTGCAGCGGCCTTGGCCACCAGGCTGTCCATCACTTGCAAGGTCGACTTGAACAAAGCCGGCTCGCTGTCGCCGGCGCCAGGAGTGGCGCTGACGATCGATGGCGAGGTGACATAACGGCCGTCGACTATCAGCGTCGGCACGCCGTCTATCTTGTAGGCGGTTTGCAGCTGGGTCGCGCGCGTCACCTTGGTTTGCACGGCGAAGGAATTGTACACATCGAGGAACTTGGCTTTGTCGAGGCCTTGCTTGGCCGCGAAATCGGCGACGGCGGCGTCTGTATCGAGACGCTGGCGCTGGGCGTGGATCGCGTTAAAGACTTTCTTGTGCATCTCAGGCAACTTGCCCATGGCTTCCAGCGTGTAGTACAGTTTTTTCTGCACTACATACGGCGATTTCTTCGGATCGCCATTCGGGTCGCCAAAGTCGACCGGCACCCGCTTGAGGGAAATCTTGTCGCCCTGCTTGGCGATCCATTCTTCCAGCGTCGGCTCGAGCGCGTTGCAATGCGGGCAGAAGTAACCGAAAAACTCCGTCACTTCCACTTTCTTGCCAAGGCCGCTATCGGTCGGCTGCGGGTTGTCGAGAACTTTGTATTCCGCGCCTGCCACCGGATTGGCAGGCGATGCGCCGGCGCTGGCGGCCAGCAGGCCGAAACTCAGACTAAGGCCGGCGATAGCCAAGGCTTTTTGAAAAAAACGCATGAATTATCCTTTTTTTAAAATTGTGAAAGCCAACAATGTACAAAACAGGGGCCGGGAGCCGTGGCCCTGTTCCTCATCAATCAAAAACACACCCTTATTTTGCCGCGCGCACCACTGCAGCATTGACGCCGTTATCTGACAACTTGCCGCGTATCCGGTTCATTGTTTCGAGCTGATTGAACGGGCCCACCCGCACCCGGTACAGGGAACCGGTATCGGCCTGGCGCTCGCTGATCTTGGCTTCGAAACCCATCAAGGCCAGGCGCGCTTTTGCGCTTTCGGCTTCGGTCTGTTCGCGGAAGGCGCCGACTTGCAGGAAATAGATCCAGTTGTCGTCAGCCGCTGTCGCCTTGCTCTTGGCTTCGGCGATGTCGCCAGCCACTTTCTTGGTCTTGTCGGCGGTGGATTTGTCGACCACAGGGGCCGACTTGTCCTGCGCCTTGGCGACCAGCGCGTCCAGCTTCTTCTCCGCAGCCACATTAGGCGGCACACCGTCGGCGCTCGGCGGCGGCGGAGTAAATGCCTTGGCGGCTTCCTTCGCTGCATCCTTGTTGCCGTAGAGCGATTTGTTCGGGTCCGGCAGCTGGTCCGGGCTCGACGGCGCCGGTGCGGGCGTAGCCGCGGGGGTCGTGATGGCGTCCGGCGCTTTGTCGGTCTTTGCTGTCTTGTTGGTGAACGGCGTCGGCGTCTTGGTGATCATGATCGCCACCACGACCGCAATCGCCAGTCCGATGATCAGGCCGAAAATCAGGCCCAGTAAGGTACCGCCAGCTTGTTTCTTGTTAAGTTTGCTCATACTTCCCCAATGACATCCTGGTTACTGACCGTCTCCGGCAACGGCTGCCGGAGATCGCCTATTGTAGATTTACATGCGGGCCGGTGCCGATACGCCGATCAGCGCCAGGCCGTTGCGCAACACCTGGCGGGTTGCGTACATCAAGGCCAGGCGCGCCATCTTCAGCGCCTCGTCGTCCACCAGGACCCGCTCAGCATTGTAGTAGCTATGCAGCTCGCCCGCCAAATCGCGCAGGTAAAACGCCACCTGGTGCGGCCCCAGCTCTTCCAGCGCGTGCTGCAGCATGTCCGGATATTCCGCCAGCTTGGCCAGCAGGCTGGCTTCGCGCGGCGCGGTCAGCGGGCTCAGGTCGACCGCGGCCAGGCTGGCTTCGTCGCCGGTCCATTGCGCCAGCACCGAACAGATACGGGCGTGGGCGTATTGCACGTAATAGACCGGGTTTTCGTCGGACTTGGCCAGGGCGAGGTCGACATCGAACACGAATTCGGTATCGGCCTTGCGCGAGATCAGGAAAAAGCGCACCGCGTCGCGGCCGCGGGTCAGGTCGCGCGGGCTGTCTTGTACGTCACCTTGTGCGCCGTCCGCAGCGCTGTCTTCGCCGGCCGACCATTCGATCAGGTCGCGCAAGGTCACGTAGGAACCGGCGCGCTTGGATATCTTCACTTCCTCGCCGTTCTTCATCACCGTCACCATCTTGTGCAGCACGTAGTCCGGATAACCTTGCGGGATGCCGAGGTTGACCGCCTGCAGGCCGGCGCGCACGCGGGCGATGGTGCCGTGGTGGTCGCTACCCTGGACGTTGATGACCTTGCCGAAACCGCGCTGCCACTTGACCACGTGGTAGGCGACGTCGGGCACAAAGTAGGTGTAGGTGCCGTCGGTCTTCTTCATGACGCGGTCTTTGTCGTCGCCGTAGTCGGTGGTGCGCAGCCACAGGGCGCCATCCAGCTCGTAGGTGACGCCAGCGGCTTTCAGCGCGTCGACCGCAGCGTTGACCTTGCCATCCTTGTACAGCGAAGTTTCCAGGTAATAATTATCAAACTTGACGCCGAAGGCCAGCAAATCCAGGTCCTGCTCGCGGCGCAGGTAAGTGACGGCGAATTTGCGCACCGATTCGATATCGCTGATATCGCCGCTGGCGGTTACCGGCTCGCCGTCGCTGGCGACCACTGTCTTCTGGGTCAGGAAATCCTTTGCGATATCGACAATATAGTCGCCGTTGTAGGCCGTTTCAGGCCATTCGGCGTCGCCCGGCTTGAAACCGTTGGCGCGCGCCTGCACCGAAGTCGCCAGCGTAGCGATCTGGACACCGGCGTCGTTATAGTAAAACTCGCGGGTGACGTCGAAACCTTGAACTTCAAACAGCGCCGACAAGGCATCGCCGAGCGCGCCCTGGCGGCCGTGGCCAACGTGCAAAGGGCCGGTCGGATTGGCCGAGACAAACTCGACCAGTACTTTTTTACCAGCGCCGAGCTGGCTTTTGCCGTATTCGGCCGCCTCTTGCAGCACGGTCTTGACCACTTGCTGCTTGGCTGCCGCCGTCAGGCGCAGGTTGATGAAACCCGGGCCGGCGATCTCGGCGCTTTCGATCAGCTTGCCTTCTGCGGCGCCGGCCATCACGGCCGCCACCAGGGCTTGCGCCAGTTCACGCGGGTTCTTTTTCAGCGGCTTGGCCAGTTGCATGGCGATATTGCAAGCGACATCGCCGTGCGAAGGATCGCGCGGACGCTCCAGCGTCACCGTCGGCTGCAGCTCGCTGCCGGCGATAATGGGCTGCAAGGCAGCGTTGAAAAGGTCGATGATCTGTTGTTTCTGTGGTGCAAGCATAGGATATGTAGTCAGTAATACTGGATTAATGCGAAAAATCTGTGAATCGGATCTACGAAGCCGGCCAATCTATCGGACAGTTCCAGGCAATCTTGATTATTCCCGATTATACCGGCTTGGCATAGCAATCTTCACCCGCGTTGCCCGGGCAAGCTACGGAATCGCCTAAATCCTGCCGCCCGCTGCAAGCATCAAAAACTGCTGCTAAGATGCTCCGTCCTGGTCGCACGAGAGTCCGGCCGCATCGATTTTGCCTTGCTTATTTAATTACAGGAACCTTCATGACCCAATCCACACCACGCGTCGCCGACCATCCAGCCCACCCGCAATTCCTCAGCCGCTGGTCGCCGCGCGCCTACGCCAGCGACGAGATTTCCGAACAGGAATTGCTGACCATCCTGGAAGCGGCACGCTGGGCGCCGTCGTCCTACAACTCGCAGCCTTGGCGCTTCGTCTTCGCCCGCCGCGGCACGCCGCACTGGACCAAGCTGCTGGGCCTGCTTAACGAATTCAACCGCAGCTGGGCGGAAAATGCATCGGCGCTGGTGATCGTGTTGTCGAAAACCACATTTGCGCCACCGGGCAGCACTGAAGAAGTGGCTATGCCAACCCATTCTTTCGACGCCGGCTCGGCCTGGGGTTACCTGGCGCTGCAAGCCAGTCTGTCCGGCTGGCATGCGCATGGCATGGCTGGTTTCGACAAGGAAAAGACACGTACTGAATTGGGCGTACCGGCCAATTTTGCGATTGAAGCGGCGGTAGCCATCGGCAAGATCGGCGACAAGGCGATGCTGCCGGAAGGTTTGCGTTCGAAGGAAGAGCCTAGTCCGCGGTTGCCTTTGCAGGCTTTGGTTTCTGAGGGGACTTTCAAAGCGTAAAGCCGTGTGCATCTGCTCCTTTTTTAAGGAGCAAGATTTCGATGCGGGTTAGCGGCCGGAGCGGAGCTGCTAACCCGCATTTTTATTTATGACGGCTGCAGATTTCTGGAAATTGCTCGGGTCTCATAACCTGCTCGTGAAAATCCATTCATTTGTCAATCGCATCGAACCCTTTTATAACCTCAACAGATTTAATCATTTCGACTGCTTGTTGCCTGGTGAGGAATTTATAAGGGAGTGCTAAATTGATACTTACCCAAATGCCCTTGTTGAAAATTTTGCCGTCAATTCTTGTGATCGGTTCGGTTTTCTCTTCTTCCTCTTCGGCAGAGGTTTTTGCCAAAAATTTCGACTTGAATTTCCCCGAGTCGATACGGATATATTTTTCTGCAGAGTCACTCACGAAAATTTGCTTGGTATGCAATAACTGATTCCAGGTGCCGTCTTTGTCATTTTTTGTGCTTTGATAAGGATACGGTTTTTTATTGCCCACGGTATCAATGTGGATGCTCCCGCCAAAATAATAGCCAGAATAGTCTGGATTGTTTTTGTCCTGCCAGAATGTGCAGGTTTCCAAACCCTCCCTGACAAAATTGGCAATGTCTGGTGGAAAATCAACTCTAATTTCTGCGCCATTACAAGTCAGATTTCTGGCTTCTGCCTGTGCGACGGAGAGCACCGCCAGTAGGACCAACAATCCCCATCCCAAACTAGGCGCATTGATTGATCTCAGTTCCATGGATTTCTTCTAGACAAAAAAATTTTAGCTCCAATAGCTAAGGTATTTCACGAAAATTTAATATATAGTTTTTGTAGTCCTGCAAGTTTTGCTTTCCTGTTTTCGATTTCGGCACGCAATACATTGTAATGAAAGAATTCTTCTGCCCTCCGGCTGCAATATTCAAACAATCTAGAGTTAGCGAGAAAAAATCTGACTTATTTTTCACGTTCTGCTTCTTAGG